>NZ_JBHSMI010000013.1:0-252307 GCF_042655525.1 Cohnella soli | reverse complement strand
TTAAATGCTTTGTCAAACTTCTTCCGTTGCCCCATAGAAATTCCCTCCACCTTTTATTATAGAGGGTTTCTCTGTGTCCATCTATTCGGGGCAAGATCAACCTTCAGATGCGCCTTCAAGAAACGATTCAACAAGAAGTCAACAAAACGTAGACTGTAAATAGGTTTCAGCAATTGTTTTACTTAAGCCGCATATGCTAAAATGTCAATAGAAAGACCGAGTGCAGCGAACACTCGGCCTATACAATTGGCTTGGATGGGATGCCCCTTCAAGTTACAGGAACGCGAAAACCCACCTTCGGCGAGCAACCTTGGGGTGGGTTTTTACTTTCTCTTGTAGTTATTCGCGATGTAGGTTAAAAGAGCAATGACAAATGTTGAGAATCCGATCATGATGAGGATTGCGTCTTTTACTTCCATGGCTTCACCTCCTTTCGAAGGGAAACCATGCCCACCCAAGGTATTCAATTGTACATTTCTAGTTTAACAACGGCAACAGATGCGATCAAGTGTTCTTAAAAATGTTTTGAGGATTAATTATAAGGTATATCCATCGACTCCAGAACAGTCAAGCGAGGAAACTTATACATACCGCTCATTAGACTGAAGAACGGCCATGACTTTGTCCGAGAGGCATGCGTCAAAGGAGCCGTAGCTTCACTGTGGCAAAAAAACCAGTCAAACCCTCCATCATTCCGGACGGGCATTTTCTGGCTTGGTGCACGTCAACGTGAGGGCTGTACAGGCCATCTCGAAGCACACTGAGTCAACACGAAGAAGAACAACCGATAAGGCATAACAGTATGTGACTTTGAACATCGCCATGCGGCCCACGTGCCCCGGCGATGTATTTTTCTATGTTCGAAGTCAACACGGAGTCAAAGCAAACAGACAAAGGGCCGGGACGCCCCACCTAGCGGTGTTGCAAATCCCGGCCCGTCGCGTACGAGTCAACAACCGGATGGTCATTGGGAGACAGGCACTTCGCTCATCAGGGCATGTACATTATGATCAGGGTCATGAAAGAACGCCATCCAAATTTCCGTTTGACCCATCTCTGCGATTTTATGAGGCGTACTCAAAAATTGTACATTCCGATTGATTAACGTTTCATATGCAGAGTTAATGTGGTCAACGTTGAAATAAAATACAGAGCTGGGATGATCGAACCTAGGCTCTTCGGGAATGCCCAGCAAAATTCGGATGCCGTTACAATCGAAGAACGCCATGTTCGAAGTCTGAAACAACAGGGTTAAACCTAAAGTTTCTTGGTAGAATCGGGTGGCAACGTCCATGTCATGTACACGTATCGACACTTGACCAATACTTTTAATCTGAAATTCTGAGCTCATGGATAGCACTCCTTGTCATATTGCGTTTTTATACAGTAAATGTAACATTTTTGATTAACCCATGCTTTTCCAAAATCACTTTTTTCTTTTTTGAACGCAGACTGAATAAGTTTAATGATTACGTACTGGAAGGTAACGGAGCCTCTGCCACGATGTTGAGTAAAGTCGGTTGTATTCAAGAAGGGGTTCGTCGTCAAGTCTTCTACACAGATGGCCAATATTTAAACTCTGACCTGCTTGGTTTAACCAAGGAGGAGTATGTGCAGTTCTTAAATGCCAACTCCAAGTAATTTGCTGAACGTCCCGGAAGGTGGCTCCAGACAAAAGTTCAACCATTACCGATTCCATGTCGGCAATGGTTGTTTTCGCTTCAACTCTCGCCGCAATCGCCGCAAAAAAACATACCGATAAATGGGGCTTGTATTTCTCCGTTAAAGTCACTATGATGACAGTAAATAATGATAATCGTTATCATCGCATAGCGCTTCGGAGTGATTGCTATTACTTTGCTGGAAACACCCTACGGATCTCTTATGAAAGTAACCAATTTGGATGATGTGCATCCTCTCGTACGCCGCCGACTTGCCGATCTTGGCATTATGCAAGGCTCGGTTATCTCGCTGCGCAAGGCGATGCCGTTCGGCGGCCCCTGCACGATTGAAGTCAAAGGGCAATGGATCGCCATTCGGCGTAAGGATGCCGGCAGGATCGTGGTGGAGGCATGCTGACTGTCGCATTGACTGGCAATCCGAATACCGGCAAAACCTCGCTTTTTAACATGCTGACCGACTCCTACGAGTATGTCGGCAACTGGGCTGGCGTGACGATCGAGAAGAAAGTCGGCGTCTTGCGGAATAAGCAAGGGCAACTCGTCGACCTTCCGGGTATCTATTCGCTCAGTCCCTTGTCCAGAGACGAAGGCGTAACGACGCTCTACTTGCTGGATGAATCGCCCTCGCTGCTGTTAAACGTGGTCGACACCTCGCAACTGGAACGAAATCTTCATCTGACGATTCAACTGTTGGAATACGGCCGGCCGATTATTCTGGCGCTGAACATGATGGACGTGGCGGAGCAGCGTGGCTTCGACATCGATGTCGAGCAACTGTCGCAGCTGATTGGCGTCCCGATTACGCCGGTTATTGCCCGTTCGGGCAAAGGATGCGATGCGCTTCTGCAATCCGCGTTCAAGACGGGCAGTGAAGTAACCGCGGTGTTCAGCCCGCGCAGCTTCGATTACGGCCCGGTGCTTGAGCAGGCTATCTCCCGTCTGGAGGAGAAGCTTCCGGCAGAGCTGGAGCCCAAGCGATGGCTTGCGCTGCAACTGCTGGAGGGTAACATTCCCATCCTTCAAAAATTGCGCCAGCACGTTGACCCTGTCTGGCTGCAAACGTTCTACAATGAGACGGAGACGATGATTCAGGAGCATGCCGGCGGGAAGAAGCTGGCCGACTTCATTCGCGACAAGAGGGCAGCGATCATCGGTGGTTGGCTGCAAAGCGCCGTTCGTGAAACCAAGCCGGCCCAGACGACGCTGTCGGAGCGCATCGACGCTATCGTCATGAACAAATGGCTTGGCATCCCGGTTTTTCTGGCGTTCATGTTCCTGACGTTTAAGTTGACTTTCGATTGGGTCGGGACACCGGTATCCGACAGGTTGGACGGCTTGCTTAACGGTGCAGTCAGGGATGGCATTGCCGCATTCCTCGATGCAGCCAATGCCGCGCCCTTTATCAAGGCCATCATTCTGGACGGCATCGTTGCCGGGGTTGGCGGCGTTCTCGTGTTCGTTCCGCAAATCTTTATGCTGTTCTTCATCATTTCGTTCGTCGAGGATTCCGGCTATATGGCGCGCATTGCGACCGTCATGGATAAGCTGCTGGAAGGCGTCGGGCTGAACGGCAAAGCTTTCATTCCGATGATTATCGGCTTCGGTTGCAACGTTCCCGGCATAATGGCCGCCCGAACGATCGAGCAGCCAAAGGAACGGTTGTTGACCATTCTGCTGACGCCGCTTATGTCCTGCTCGGCGCGCTTGTCTGTCTATAGCCTTTTTGTAGGGACGTTCTTCCAATCGCATCAAGCGGTTATTGTATTATCGCTTTATATTCTGGGCGTCGTAGTCGCGCTTCTGCTGGCTAAGTTATTCTCTTTCACACTGGCGAAAGAAGAACAATCGATGTTTATCGTCGAGTTGCCGCCTTATCGGATTCCGCAATGGCGAACGCTCTCTCGCAGCACGTGGGAGAAGGGCAAAGGGTTCGTGCGCAAGGCGGGCACGTTTATTTTCGGCGGTTCCGTCGTGATCTGGCTGCTCGGGTACTCAGGCTTCAAGGGCTGGAACGTGCCGATGAATGAAAGCTTCCTGCAGTCGATCGGCTCCTTGTTGTCCCCGATTATGGAGCCGCTTGGTTTCGGCAACTGGCAGGCCGGCGCGGCGCTTCTTACCGGGTTCCTGGCCAAAGAGGTCGTCGTATCGACGATGGGCATCATATATGCAGCGCCGACCGATATTGGCTTGCAAGGAGAAATTGCACATTTCTTCTCTCCGCTTCAGGCGTACAGCTTCATGGTATTCATCCTGCTGTACGTTCCATGCCTGGCGACGGTCGGCGTCATCCGCAACGAAACGAGTTCCGCGAAATGGACCTGGTTTTCCGTCGGATATGCTCTCGTTGTCGCGTACATTATCTCATTCGTTATTTATCGCGGCGGCTTGCTGCTGGGCTTTCATTGACAGGAGGAGGAGAGGAGGTACCGCCATGATCTTTAGTATTATTGTCGGCATCGCTATTTTCGGATATGCGGGCTGGACGTTGACCCGTTACGTTCGCAAGACGCGGCAAGGCAAATGCGCTGCCTGCTCCCTTCAATCGTCATGCCAATCGCCCTGCTCCAGCATAACGAGCCGGGATCAGTAATCTTCAACAATCCAGTGCGTAGAGTAACTTCGGATGCGGGTTTAAGGGCTGTGGCAGGTGGCAAGCATGTGACCTGCTGCGGTCCTCTTTGGTGTTCTCATTCAATAGCGTGACAGGCATTTCATGTAAAAATAAGATTACTCATCAGCCATTTGCTCTAAGTCGTTCATTGTTTTGGCAATCAATTTTCCCTGTTCCATTTGTTGAATTGATTGCTTTATCCTTTTGAGGTTGGACGGGTTATAAAAAGGATCGGTTTGAGTTGTGATTTCAAAAGGAATTCCACCTTGTCGTAACGCCTGCCGAACAAAGATATTAACTGCAGTCGTCATGTTGAGCCCTAAATCCGAAAAAAGAGATTCCACTTCTTTTTTTAGTTCTTCATCCATCCGGATATTAACATTCGTTTGCGCCATCCCTTATCATCCTTTCATAGATATCATTTACATTATAATCCCTCACGGCAGGTTGCTCGGTCTTCAAGCCAAGGAAGTTGAGCTATCGGTGCTCCACATCCGGTATTATGATACGGAGAAGCTGATAACCAAACTGCTGCTTGTCCCTTGCCGAATGGAAATTATATCGCCCGCATGGCTTCGTAATCTTGTCCATAACAGGGTGATAAGCTTGCAGCGATGGCGGCTTTGAACGAGAGGAGACAATTGTTAGGTTAGCTGGCGCCTCGTCGTCGGCAATGACGGATGGGAAATGCTGAGAACCGATCTGTTCAACCCGACGCATTCGGAATAGAGAAGCATAGCTTCATGAAATGACAAAAGCCGCCTTTCGGCGGCTTAACGAATATAATATCGTTTTAAATCCTCATAGAAGTTTTCCCTTGAGCCGGCAAGGATGACGACGACCAGCTCTCCGTCTGCATTCTCCTCAATGCGGTAGGCGATCTCATAATTGGTTCCCCGATCATATACATTATACCCAAGCACGCCTGAAAGATCGCCGGTTTTCATTTCTCCGATCGTTGGATCTGTTCGTATTTCTAGAATTGCGTTGTGATATGCGTCTTTCAGCGGTTTCTCAACGAGCTTTTTGAAATACTTTTTGGCGGGTGGAAGATATAGAATTGGAAGCATTTAATCCTCCGTGTTATCGCCAAATATTTCTTCCGTCTCAGCAGTACCATGGAAGTTGCGAGCAGCTTCCGTGGATTCGGCAAACATATTTTTAATCGCACTATGCAATTCCATTGTTCTCTCACGAAACTTGGTCAGCAGCGCGTCCCTTGAAACCCCCTCTTTAATGAGATCCGCTAATATTAAATCCGAGAAATAATCATTACCTACATTGTCGCGCACAGGACGCATGATGATGTTGAAGTGGATTTGTATCACACCAGATGATTTGACCAATCAGGTCAGAATGCGCACACTCGACGATCCGGCGTTCGTATTGCCATGTCTGACAACCCACTCGGGAGTTATCAGACACGCCTTAGGTCAGAACAGGCATATATGAAAATATCGGCTGATACACGAACGGGGGCGGTCTGCTCTATAGTAATGTTTGAGATTCAATCAATCGTTGAAGGGAAGTGACCATTAATGAAACGAGTTTTATCCAAACTGTTAATCGCGGCTATGGTTATTCTGTCGCTCGGGACTGCAGGCAATCACGCTGCGCATGCGGCAACGATGAACGTATGGACAGCGAGTTCGTATGAGAACATCTTTCAGGATGCTGTCAAACCGCTTTATGCGAGCGCTTCCATTGATCTGGTGATGGCCAAGAACGAATTTGAGTCTGCACAAGTGCTGCTGCGAAGCGACTCAGCCTTTACGATCAATGGGGTCAGCTTCAGCAACCTTACCTCCGGTTCCAATACGCTTGCAGCATCAAATCTCCAGTATCATTTTGTGGAGTATGTGTATGCCGGAGCGAATTCTCAATGGCAGACCGCTTCCTCGGTTGTCCGCAGCGCTCCGGCATATTTTCCCGATGCTCTATCGAACAGCACTGCAGTGAATGTCCCTGCGAATTCGACCCAATCGGTATGGGTTACCGTCAAGGCGCCGACTACGGCTGCTGTAGGGACATATACCGGTACAATTACCGTTAATACCACTGCGGGCAACTTTACGGTCAGCATCGCCGTCGAAGTCAACAATGTCACGATTCCCGACTCGAAAGACGGGGCTTTCCA
The DNA here is from genome assembly GCF_042655525.1 of Cohnella soli. Taxonomy (NCBI): domain Bacteria; kingdom Bacillati; phylum Bacillota; class Bacilli; order Caryophanales; family Paenibacillaceae; genus Cohnella; species Cohnella soli. The sequence goes on along the minus strand of NZ_JBHSMI010000013.1, from coordinate 245,877 downwards.
ATATTCGGCCTGGCAGCAAATCGGCGGGACCTGGCACCTTGAGAGCTATGCGAACAGCCATCCGACGGATAACATTAAAGTCATATATGGGTACGAGAGATGGACGCCTCAATGGTGGAGCCTTGTAGCCGATATGGCCCAGCAGATGAAGGACCATCGATTGAACGTTCTGTTCGTCAACACCCCGCAGCTTCTTCTGGACGGAGGAACGACGTTTGACGCCAGCGGGAACTATGTGTTTAATTGGACGAAATTCGATGAATACGTTCAATATTTTATGAATCAGGGTGTGGTGAAGAGTCTGGAATCCCACGCGCTCACCGTTCCTATCTACAATCAGAGCTTCATGGCCTATTTGATCAAGAAGGACACGAGCGGCGTTCCAATGACCGCGATCACGACCTATGGCACGGCGGAAACGAACAAATGGTACGATCAGTTGCTGCCTGCGCTGTACAGCCATTTGCAAGCCAAGGGTTGGTTGTCATTGTGGAATCAGAGCATTGGGGATGAACCGAGAGTACAAGCGCAGTTCGACATTTATACGGAATTGCTCAACAAGATTAGAACCAATTGCCCCGGAATGAAGGTGTATGACGCTTTTAACAGTGATGCCGCTGCTGCTTACCTTCACAACAAAATAGACACTTACGTGCCTATAGAAGATACGGCGCAAATGAACAGACCGTTAATGAATTCCTGGATCGCGGGCGGCAAAGACGTGTTGCTCTATACTTCCAGCACGCCAAGCGGCCAGTGGTTGAACAGGTTCGTCGACAAGCCTGTATGGCAGATGCGTTCCTTGGGCTGGCTGGCCTACAACTGGGGGGCGAACGGCTACCTTCACTGGGCTTGGAACAACTGGTCGAACGGCACATCGTTCATTTCCGTCGATTCGGAATCGTTCAAAGGGGATGATTATGTCGTTTACCCCGATGTGGCGAACAACCGCATCAAATCCTCGATTCGCTTCGAGGCGGCAAGGGACGCAGCCGAAGATTACGAGTTGTTCAAACTATTGGAACAGACAGATCCGCTTGCCGCGAAAAATATCGCCAGCAGCATCGCCCCTGACGGTATGAACAGCTACGTTAAAGATATAAGCGCGATGATCGCGAAGCGCAATGAACTGGTGCGCGCTGCCGCCGCAGCATCAAGTCAGGTGGCTTATTGGAAGCTTAACGAGACGAGCGGCACAACGGCTGCGGACGCCTGGGGGAGCGCGACGGGAACCGTCGTTGGCACAGATGGATGGACAACCGATGGACGGGACGGCGGGGGGCTCAAGTTCGACGGCGTCAGTACCGGCATACTCGTCGGCAAACGAAATCTTCCCCCTCCGTGGACGACATCCATGTGGGTTAAACGTGAAAATGCTTCCGGAACGACGGCGGTATTAATGGGATCGCCGACGACGGCGATAAAGCTTGAGCAATGGAACAACACGAAAAAAGTTGGCATAACCAGGATGGGCCTTAGCGATTTCACTTTTAACTACGAAGCGCCTGTCGGGAAATGGGGCAATCTGACTTTTACCGCGAACGAGAAGGGGACCTCCCTGTACGTGAACGGTCAGTTCCAGGAGACGATTAACCAGGTGATCGATCTCCCGATGGATACGATCGGTTACAAGCGGGATGGGGCCACGAACTTTGATTTCCTCAAAGGCACGCTGGACGAGGTGAAAATCTACAACAGGGCGCTGACGCCAGCCCAGATTGCGGGATTGGGCTCCAGTTCCGGCTCCGTGGCGAACTGGAGATTCGACGAGTCAGCCGGCGCAGCGTACGACTCATCGGGCGGTCATACGGCGGCGGTAAGCGGGGGAGCTTCGCGAGCGGCGGGGAAAGTAAACAATTCGCTTGTGTTTAATGGGCTGGACGGACGAATGGACATGAATATGGCCGATATTCCCGTACCTTGGACGGCTTCCCTGTGGGTTCGCAAAGGCGCGAATCAGACGTCGTCCGCGCTGATGAGTTCTTTGACCGGCGCGTTAAAGCTGGATCAATGGAGCAACACCTATAAGGTCGGCATGTCGAAATGGGGCTCTTATGATCTTACTTTTAACTATACGGCGCCTGTCGGGGCGTGGCAAAATCTGACCTTCGTCGGCACCAGCAGCGGCACGAGCTTGTATGTGAACGGTGTGCTGCAGGACACGTTGCCGAATTCGATCAGCCTGCCTATGGACACGATGGGTTATCGGAAATACGGCGATGGCACTGGGGGCGACTATCTGAACGGAGCGCTTGATGAGGTTCAGATTTATAATCGCGCCTTAAGCGTTACGGAGATTGGAAACATCGTTCAGTCGAATGAAGCCTACTGGAAATTCGATGAAGGCGCCGGCACCACAATCGGCGATTCATGGGGAGGAACGTCAGCCTCGTTCAACGGGCCAACGTGGACTGCGTCGGGATATCGCGGCAGCGCGCTCGTTTTCGACGGCCTGAAGGACGGCATTGATTTGGGCAAAGCCGGCATTAGCGGGCAATGGACGGCTTCCATGTGGGTGAAGCGGGAGGATTCCGCAGCCGGATCGGCGTCCCTGCTTGGCTCTCCCGAAGGAGCGCTTAAGCTCGAGCAGTGGAATAATACGAATAAAGTCGGCATGACCAAGTTCGGCGTCGCCGACTATACTTTCAACTATACGGCGCCTATCGGCACATGGGTTAATTTGACCTTCGTCAGCAACGGCTCCAGCACGACGTTGTACGTCAACGGAAATATTCAGGACTCGATCGCTGCATCCATGACACTTCCGCTGGATACGATCGGATACATTAAAGCGAATCCGGTTGCCGGAAGGGATTCGGACTACTTGAAGGGTACGCTCGACGAAGTGAAAATTTTCAGACGCGCGTTGAGCGCTGGCGAAGTATCGCAGCTCGTGCAGACACCCGGTTTGGCGTACTGGAAGTTCAACGAAGGAAGCGGTACGACCGCGGCGGATTCATGGGGGAGCAATACGGGAACGGTTAACGGCGCTTCATGGACAACGGCGGGCAAATACGGCAATGCGCTTTCGTTTAACGGCACGTCTTCCAAAGCGGATATTGGCAAGCCCGATGTTACGGGGAATTGGACTGCGATGATGTGGGTCAAGAAAGGCGCGCTGCAAAATTCCTCGTCCATGCTGGCTTCGACAACGACGGCATTAAAGCTGAGCCAGTATCCCAATACAGGCAAAGTAGGACTGACCAAGTACGGCGAAGCGGATTATACGTTCGACTATTCCGCACCGACCGGGCAATGGGTGCATTTGGCGTTCATAGGGACGGCCTCAGGGGTATCGTTATATGCGAACGGCGTATATCGTGGGGCTGTCTCTACAACAACCGCAGCTAATCTTCCGATGGCGATGATCGGTTATGGGACGTTTAACGGGGTGCCGACCGATTACTTGAACGGGACGCTGGATGAGATGAAATTGTACAACCGCGCGTTAAGCCCGGATGAGATCATTGCCGCCATGCTGAATTAGGGCGTGTTTAAGAGAGACGTATCCGAATCTGCTGCGCTGCCATTCATTCCGCAGCGCAGCAGATTTTCACATTTGCCGAAAAATGTCGAATGGGATACGATAGGAACGCGAGGGGGGAAAGAGAGACAGATGAGTGTGTTCAAAAAGTACTTCATCACGTATTTTTGCGCGCTGTTCGCACCCTTGCTGGTCATCAGTTTTCTTTTTATCAACTATATGGGCTCGTACTTGAAAGACGGAATGGTCAAAAACACCCGATACATGCTGTCCCAGGTGCAGCATATTATCGACATGCAATTGATCGGAGTCAACAACATTTCGTTTCAAATATCGGGGGATCATCAATTAACGCCTTATTTGATCAAGAAAAACCTGTACTATGGCAAATATGCGCAAGAGGCGCTGAGAAGCTACAAATCGACAAGTTCTTTTGTGGATGAAATCTTCCTGTATATCAGAGGCGACCAGTATATTTATTCGACGAGCAGCAGCTATTCCATCTCGAAATTTATGGATACGCGCTTTTCGTACGAACAGTGGTCCAATAGCGATTTCATCGACACCATTAATCATGTGCAGACGCCGCTCGTGCGCCCGGCCGAAAATGTCGATATCATCGGCCGCTTAAACGAAAAGGCGGTTCCGCGGAAAATCGTCAGCCTGATCGTTCCGATGCCGATTTATGAACCGTCTCCCTACGGAACATTAATCTTTCATATCCGGGAAGAGCAATTCACCAAGCTGATCAGCAACATTATGACGGACTATGACGGCAATACGATGATTGTCGATCATGAAGGGAATATCATTACGGCGCTCAAATACAAGGCTTACATGAATTCGGGCAAGTTCAAGGCGCTCCTTGCCAATAGAGGCAAGCAGTCCGGGTCAACCGGCATTACGTTGGATGGGGAGAAATATATGGTCACCTCCATCTTCTCCGACAGAACCAATTGGTCCTATTGGACGCTGGTGCCGGCATCCGCCGTATCGGACGTCGTCAATCAAACGAAGCTGGCCGTTACGCTGGTGCTGTTCGTCGTGCTGCTGCTGAGCGGCTTGGTCATCTACTACATTACTTTTTTACATTACAAACCGATCAAGCAGCTGCAAGAGCTGTTCCGCGGCCGCGGAGGCGAAGATTCGCCTCATCGCAACGAACTGGATAAAATTCGCTCCGGCATTCATCATATGCTTGAAATCAACCATAATCTGTCCGTTCACAAACAGGGCAGCCAAGCGGCGGTGAGGGATTATCTTTTATCCAGACTGTTGAAGGGGCAGGTTTACGATCTCAGCGAGAATGGCCGAGCTTTGGAGGAGGCGGGGCTTTCCTTCTCCAACCCTTATTTTGTGGTCGCTGTCATGCTCCTGCACGACAGAGATCGGCTGGAAGCGAACGATCGCCCGCAATTCGATCTGGCGGCGATTGAACGTAACGTTCCGGACGGCATGCAAGGGTTTGCCAAGGAATATGTGGAAACGAATTCGGTCGTTTTGTTGCTCACTGTCCGGGATAAGAACAGGATTTGGCTAACGGAAACGCTTGAGGAATATAACCAGCGGCTGCGTCAGTATCACAATGCCCATATTACGATGGGTGTCGGCAGGGTGTACGAAGAAGCGAACCTGATCGGCAAGTCTTACCTGGAAGCAATAACAGCACTCAACTATCGGCTTATACTAGGCAACGATCGGCTAATCAGCATTGACGAACTGTCCGAGAGCTCGGAAGCGAAAAACAGCTATCCGAGGAAAGAAATAGAAGCGTTGGCGGTGGCGATCAGACGGGAGGATAAGTCGTTAATCGACGCCGCAGCCCGGAGTCTGGTCGAATTCGTTAAAGAAGGCCGAATTTCCTTGTTCATCGCAAGGTGCATCTGTTACGACGTTATTAATACGATCATTAAAGTGCTGGACGAAGTGCAACGTTCGGGTGCCTCGCCGGCTGAGTATTATCCCGACGTCACCCGCATTATGGAGTTCGGAACGATCGAAGAGCTTGTGGACGTTGTGAAAGCGGTTTGTTTCGATCTTTGCGATAAGATAAATGAGGGTAAAACGGAAAATTCGCTTGTTGTGAAAATGCGCCGGTACATTGAGGACAATTACAGCGACCCGAATTGTTCGATCAACTACCTCGCCGATGCGCATGAACTGTCGGAGTCATACTTGAGCAGATACTTCAAGAGCGAGACCGGTCAGACATTTACGGATTACGTCGTTCAATTAAGAATCGAGAAAGCGAAGCTTATGCTCGTAACGACAGACGTAGCGCTGAAAGAGATTATCCAGCAGGTCGGCTACTATGACGTATCCAGCTTCATCAGATTGTTCAAGAAAATGACAGGCGTAACGCCGGGAGCGTACAGAAGCAGAAATTCATAAATAGCGGACAGGAGAGAGAGCCTGTACCGCTTTTTTTATGCGCTGTTCGGGATGTCGCCGGTGGAAGTCAAATCAGGCCATATCGTGACAATCAGGCATATTCCTGCCGACATTCATCGCCGCCAGCCCTTGCGCGGCGCGGCATGTCAGATTCCGCCTATGCGGAAGAATCGGCTCATATACACGGTTGCAAGCTCGCGGTTATCCTACAGGTAAGTTCGCTGTACGCATCTTCGGCAGCCGCTGTTGAATGCGATTTCAAGGAGGCAGATATCGTTTTATGATTGCAGTCAAAAGAAGAAACAAAACGCTGAAGTATATGGCACGAAACTACGATTTGTATTTGTTTCTGCTTCCGACGATTATCTTCCTGATTATATTCAGTTACCTTCCCATCTATGGCGTACAGATTGCGTTCAAGGATTTTATGCCGACTGACGGCATATTGGGCAGCCACTGGGTCGGTCTGAAACATTTCGAGCGACTGTTTCGTTCGGCGTACTTCTGGCCGATTGTGAAGAACACGATTATCATTAGTGTTTATTCCCTGCTCGTTTCTTTTCCCGCGCCTCTGATTTTCGCGCTCATGCTGAATCAGATGAGAAGCCAACGGTACAAGAGAGTTATTCAGACGATCACTTATGCACCGAACTTTATCTCTGTTGTGGTGGTGGTCGGTATGCTTATGTTATTTCTATCTCCTACGACGGGACTCATCAACAGATTGATTGAATGGTTTGGCGGCAACCCGGTGTTTTTCATGATGAAGCCGCAATTGTTCAGCACGATCTATGTGTTGTCGGATGTATGGCAGACAGCCGGATGGGGAGCGATCATTTACCTGGCAGCCCTGAGCGGCATTAGTCCCGAACTGCATGAAGCTGCGATCGTGGATGGCGCAAGCAAGCTCAGAAGAATTTGGCACATCGATATTCCGGGCATTGTTCCGGTAGCGATGATCTTATTGATCTTGAGTCTTGGCAATCTGATCGGAGTCGGGTTTGAGAAGGTATTCTTGATGCAGAATCCCGTCAATGCGTCCGTCTCAGAAGTCATTTCAACGTATGTTTATAAAGTTGGCCTCAAGGGAGGCGATTTTAGCTTCTCGTCTGCGGTCGGGCTGCTGAACAATATCGTCAACTTCATCCTGCTGATTCTGGTGAACCGGATCGCCAAGTCTGTGTCAAGTCATAGTTTGTGGTAAAGGGGAGCTTCGTATGGGAAGAAAGAAAAGGTCCACACCGGATATGATATTTGATGTCAGCAACACCACAGTTCTTACAATCATATTGATTATTGTCGCTTATCCGCTCTATTTCGTTCTAATCTCGTCAATCAGCGATCCTGATCTGGTCAACTCAGGGAAAATATGGTTCTGGCCGGAAGGCCTCTCTTTTGACGGGTATAAGAGAGTTTTCCAAAGCCCGGATATTATTATCGGTTATCGAAATAGCCTTATCTATACGATTGCCGGCACTTCCCTCAATCTTCTGTTAACGTTGCCGGCAGGCTATGCTTTGTCCCGAAAAGATCTTAAGGGACGCAAAGTCGTGATGTTATTCATGCTGATTACGATGTACTTCAGCGGCGGCTTGATCCCGACCTACTTGCTCGTCAAGAATCTTGGAATGCTGAACAGCATATGGGCGCTGATCATCCCTAATGCCATAAGTGTATGGAACATCATTATCGCGAAGACGTTCTTCGAATCTAATTTGCCCGACGAGTTGCTGGAATCTGCTGCGATTGACGGATGCAGCAACAGACGATATTTCATTTCGATTGCGATTCCGTTATCCAAAGCATTGATTGCGGTTACAGCATTGTTCTATGCGGTAGGCCATTGGAATTCTTATTTCAATGCATTGATCTATCTGAAGGATACGGGGAAGTACCCGCTTCAACTCGTTCTGAGGAATATATTGGTGCTCGATCAGGCGAATGCGGCTATGATCAAAGACCAAACTATCGTTCGAGAATTGCAGAGGCTGGCGGAAGCCATCAAATATCCTATTATTATTGTCGCTTGCTTGCCTGTACTTGTGCTGTACCCGTTCCTGCAGAAGTATTTTACCAAGGGTGTACTGATCGGTTCGATTAAAGGCTAAGCCCGGTTGTGAACAACGATAAGGGGGTGAACGCCGAGAAGAAGACAGGAACTGCGCAACTATACGATTCAAGGGGTTACAGAATCAACGCACGATCCGGCATCAGGAAACGGGATCATGGGAAGAACCAACATAATGAGGAGGAGTTTTCATTGAAGAGAGTATCATTCATTGTATCGATTATGATGGCATTCGTTCTGGTTGTCTCGGGTTGTTCTTCCAAGAGTAAAAACAATGAAGGACAATCCTCGCCAGCGAGCAGCGGCGCCAGTTCGCCTGCGGCGTCGGACACCGGTGAGCAGATGGTAGGCAACATGTACACGACAGGGCTGCCGATTGCCCAAAATAAAGAAGAAATTACCATCATGATTCAAGGCGGCGGATTTGACCCCAACGAGTGGGCAGCCTACAAGAAGTTAGAGGAAGAAACGAACATCCATATCAATTGGGAGATTATCCCCTGGGGCCAGTTTGATGAGAAGAAAAACCTGATGTTCGCCAGCGGGGATTATCCGGACGTCATTGCAGGCTGGGGTTTAACGAATACGGAAGTGATGAAGTACGGTCCGAAAGGCGTATTTCTGCCGATAGAAGACAGCATTGACAAGTACGCCCCCAATATTCGGAAAATGTTCGATGAAGTTCAGGGTTCAAGAGACATTTTGACGACGCCCGACGGCCATATTTATACGTTGCCGTTAGCCTGGAAGCAACCAAACACCGGCGTCGTTACACATATCAATCAGAAGTGGCTGGACAAGCTGCACTTGCAAATGCCGACCACTACGGACGAGCTGTACCAGGTTCTCAAAGCATTCAAGGAACAGGACCCGAACGGGAACGGCAAGAAGGACGAAATTCCTTTAGGTTTCCTGTCCTACACAACACCGGCGGAATCCAATCAGAGCGAGCTTGGGATGTTCGGTTACTTCGGCAGGGTAGATACGAAGGAGCATCTGGTTCTGGAGAATGGCAAAGTGGTGTATACCGCTATGCACGACGAATGGTTAAATGCGGTCAAGTTCCTCCGCAAGTTGTACAAGGAAGGGCTGATCGATCCGGAAGTATTTACGCATAATTTGCAGCAATATCAAGCCAAAGGCGAGCAGGAGCCGCCGGTATACGGCGTCGTTGCAAGCTGGGACGGATGGGGGGGCGTCGGCGAGAAAAATTTCCCGCAATACGTTCCGTTTCTTCCCGTGAAAGGTCCGGGAGTAGAGAATCCTGCATGGCTGTCGGGCGACCCGAGCATTTTCCCTACGCAATTCGTGATTACATCGGCCGGCAAAGCGAAAAAGGACCTCATTATTCGTTGGATGGATCACATCTGGTTTAATGCATCGGAGAAAGGGCCGGGAGAATTGTATTTCGGTCCGGAAGGAAAAGGCTGGGAGAAGACGGCTGACGGCAAGTGGAAAGTGTTATATCCGGAAAAAGCCGATTGGGGACCGATCTCCGGCTTCCCGATTTATTATCCGTTTAACCTGGAAGACAACTACTATTTGGATCCTCAAAAGAACCAATACCATAAAAATGTAACGCTGCAGAAGCTGTATGCGCCATACGTATCGGAAGAGCTGACTAACTTCAGGTGGCATCTCTGGTTAACTCCGGAACAGCAGGAGCAAGCTTCGACTTTGCAGACGGATATTAAAAAAGCAACAGACGATTTCTATGCAAAATGTGTAATTGGGGAAGGCGATATTGACTCCGGATACGAGAAGTTCAAGCAGGAACTTACACGTATGGGCGTCGATAAGCTGGTGGATATCTATCAGGCGGCTGTAGACGCCTCGAAATGGGCGCACAAATAATGCTTGATGCGTACGGAGGAGCCTGACATGAAATACGGCATTTATAGTGATAACGAATGGTTGTATCCCGACAGCATCGTTCATGAGCACGGAAAGAAAGAGATTCGGCTTCTTGCCGCCAAGGGGGGGCATGCAGCCTGTCAGATTTTATTCAACGGGGTGGAAGCGAATCGGCCAATCGAGGTGGAAATCGCTTCTTCGGGCCGCATCGCGTGCGAAGTGTACCGTCTGATCGATATTTTTGTAGAGAAAAATACCGGCCCGGAGGAGTTTTGCCTTAAAGAGGGAGAGTTGGCGGAAGGGTATACGACACGTCCCGCGCCTTTCCGAGTTTACGACGCCTTGAAGCCGTTCGGCGGGCATGAAGTGACGGATAAGGCGACCGAAGCGCTGTACTTGGCGTTCCGAATTGACCGGACAACGAATCCCGGCACTTATCATGCCAGCGTTCGCGTAACATTCGGAGAAGAGCGCTGCGAAATTCCTTGCACCCTCGAGGTGTTCGATGCCGAAGTGCCCTCCAAGGAAAGCTTGCACATCAGCAACTGGTTCGGCATTAACAATATGGCGAGCCGATACGGACTGGAGAAATGGTCGGAAGCGCACTGGGATATGATTCGTAAATATGGCGTGCTGATGCGCCGGGTGAGGCAAACCCATTTCTGGATTCCTTCGGAGCTGATTGAGGCTCGCAAAAACGAGGACGGCTCGTTCAGCTTCGATTTCGGTAGAATCAAGCGGTTTGTTGAAATGTATTTGGAGCTAGGCTTTACGTATATCGAGGGAAATTTGATCGCCTACCGGGTTCAATTCAAAGACGACCACTTTGTCGTCAACTGCTGCGGTGATGTGATCCCTGCATTGTCGCACGAAGGATACGACTATATTTCCCAGTATTTGAAGGCGTGGAGAAGCTTCTTGATTGAAAACGGCTGGCTGGACATTACCGTTCAGCATGTCGCCGATGAGCCTACGGAAGCTTGCGTCGGGGAATATCGCATCCTGTCCGGCATTGTACGCAAGTTCATGCCCGGCACCAAAATCATCGAAGCCGTCGAATATCCGGAGCCTTACGATTTGGACGGTTCGGTCGATATTTGGGTGCCCAAGAACAATTTATACCAGGAGTATAGAGAAGATTTCGAAAGATTTCGCAGACAAGGCGACGAGCTCTGGTTCTATACTTGCTGTGTCCCCGGCGGCTACTTCTTGAATCGGCTGTGGGACATGCCGCTGATCCGCACGCGTTATCTGCACTGGGGAAATTATATTTACAATTTAAGCGGGTATCTCCATTGGGGGTTGAACTTCTGCGCCAGCGAGGAAGATCCGTTTAATCAGCGAAATCTATTTTTCCCGCCGGGCGATACCCATATCGTGTACCCCGGAGACGATGGACCGTGGGGCAGCATGCGTTTTGAAGCTATGCGGTCAGGAATTGAGGATTACGAGCTGTTGAAAATGCTGGAGAAAATCAATAAGCCGCTGGCTGACGAGATCGCGGCGTGTTGTATCTCCAGCTTTAATCAGTACAATGAAGACACGGAACAGTTCGAAGAAGCGAGACGTTCGTTGCTCTCGGCATTATCGGAAGCATAGGCGAGATTCCCTCGAGTCGAATGTTTGGCGCCCTTCCTGAAGGAGGTTTATCAATGGCAGAGCAGTTGCGGCCCGAGCATCCTCGGCCGCAATTCGTAAGGTTATCTTGGCTGAATTTGAACGGAATATGGGAATTCGAGTATGACGACGCGAACAAGGGAACTGGGGAGAAATGGCAGGATGGCAGCCGGGCGTTCACGCGAAGCATACAAGTGCCCTTTGCTTTTCAGAGCAAGCTAAGCGGGATCGGCGATCCTTCCTACCACGATGTCGTCTGGTACCGAAGGGAGCTGCCGATTTCCGAAGCTTGGCGCGGCAAACGCGTGCTGCTGCACTTCGGTGCCGTCGATTATGAGGCGACGGTATGGGTGAACGGGGAGCTTGTCGTCCGCCACGAAGGCGGGCATACCCCCTTCAGCGCGGATATTACGGATGTGCTCCGGGATTCGGACAATGTTGTCGTCGTTCGGGCGTACGACCCGAGCACGGACATGACGATCCCGAGAGGCAAGCAATACTGGAAGCCGGAATCGTACGGCATCTTCTATACGCGAACGACGGGGATTTGGCAGACCGTGTGGCTGGAAGCGGTAGCCGACGTTTATCTGGAGAAGGTGCAGATGACGCCGGATGTCGACCGCAAAGCGGTGGAGATCGCCGCGTTCGTGAAAGGTTTGATGGATCGGCGGGAGGTCAGGCTGCGGACAACAGTCACTTATCAGGGAACGCCGATTGCCGAGCAGGAACACCGCGTGCTTACGGACGAAGCAAGCTGGACGATTCCGATTCCCATTAGCGAATACGATACCGCTTACTGGTGGTCGCCGGAGCATCCGAATCTGTTCGATGTCGCGTTTACGCTGCTGGCGGACGGTCTGGCTGTCGATGAAGCGGCCAGTTACTTCGGCATGCGCAAGGTGTCGATCGAGGACGGCAAATTCTGCTTGAACAATCGGCCCTATTTCCTCAAGATGGTGCTCGATCAGGGCTATTATCCCGACGGCAATTTAACTCCGCCCAGCGATGAGGCGATCCGGCGCGACGTTGAGCTGGCGAAGGAGATGGGGTTCAACGGCATCCGCAAGCATCAGAAGCTGGAGGACCCGCGTTTTCTATATTGGTGCGATCGACTCGGTCTGGCCGTCTGGAGCGAGGCTGCTAATGCATACGAGTATTCGCACAAGTATGTCAGACGCTTCATGAATGAATGGCAAGAGTCCGTAGAGAGGGACTACAATCATCCGTCTATTCTCGTATGGGTGCCGATCAACGAAAGCTGGGGCATTCCGGAAGTGCAGATGAACGAGCAACAGCAGCAGCATGCCTTAAGCATGTACCACTTGACGAGGTCGCTTGACTCGACGCGCCTCGTCGCCGGCAATGACGGATGGGAAATGCTGAAAACCGATCTGTTCAACATTCACGATTACGAATGGCAGCAGGAAGTGTTGGAGGCGCGTTACGAATCGGTGGACAAAGCGCTCAAGCTGATGCCGGCCGGCCGCAGGTTGCTGGTAGGCGAACATCGCTACGAAGGCCAACCGTTACTCGTCACGGAATTCGGAGGCATTTCTTATCAAACCGGCGAGCGGGCAGGTTGGGGCTACTCCGGCGCCGACAGCGCAGAGGATTTTGAGAAAAGGCTGCGCGCGGTCGTTCGTCCGCTTCTTCGCTCAAGCATCGTGCAAGGCTACTGTTATACGCAGCTGACGGACATCGAACAGGAGATTAATGGGCTGCTCACTTACGATCGCCAACCGAAAATCCCGCTTGAGATCGTCCGGGCTATCAATGAAGGGAATTAGGCGGGTGTCTCCGATTTTGTATGAATTTTCATACACGTCGCCCCATCCAGTTGCCGATCCGCCCGACTTTGTATGAATTTTCGTACACATACGCTCGTCTAGTGGCTGGTCCGGTCGATTTTGTATGAATTTTCATACACATCGCTCGTGCAGTTGCTGGTCTACCTGACTTTGTATGAATTTTCGTACACATACGCTCGTCCAGTTGTCGGTGTCCAGTAGACAATCGGTCGACTCATTTGTGGCACAATCGTCGTTTGCTTGTTCGTCGAGGGTGCCGTCGTAGAAAAGGACCTCCGCCCACTTGCAGCGGGAATTGAGGTCCTTTCACGTCTAACTAGGGATGTTCCCCTGTCTTGTAAGTACCTTTGGGACAATCCCTACTGTTCAATTCAGCTCTTATTTTGTCTCTTGCAGCTTGTGGAAATGCTCGAACAAGTTGTCGCATTCCGGACGGTCTGGAACTTTCACCATGTCGATGACGCTGTTGTCCTCGCCCTTCAAATACCTGCGCAGATGCATGTCGCTGAAGCCGTGCTTGTCCGCATCCGCCGAAGTATTGCAATAATATACTTCTTTAATGCCGGCCCAGATCATGACGGACACGCACATCGGGCATGGCTCGCAGGTGGCGTACACGGTGCAGCCTTCCAGGTTCATCGTGCCGAGCTTCTGACACGCCTCGCGGACGGCCACCATCTCGGCATGCGCGGAAGGATCGGTGTCGCGCATCATCGTATTGCTGACAACGGCGATAATCTCGTCGCCGCGAACAATTGTTGCACCGAACGGGCCGCCGACTTTCGCGTTCATGCCTTCGATCGTTTTGTCCGCCGCCATCTTCATGTAGTCCATTGTCTAATCCTCCCTAATTAACGATATGCGTACCGGCCTTCTGCCGGATCGCGTCCTGCAAGCTTTCGGGATTCGTAATAATAACGCGGCGGCCTTCCTTCTCCAGGAAACGCAAGCTGGCTTCGATTTTCGGGAGCATGCTGCCCTTAGGGAAATGCCCCTCGGCCACATAACGCTTGATTTCCTCGTCGGACACCTCTTCGAGCGCTTTCTGATCGGGCTTGCCGTAATTGATGAACACTCGAGGAACGCCGGTCGTGATGATGAGCGATTCCGCGTCGATCTGTTCTGCTAGCAAGCTTGTAGCGAAATCCTTGTCGATAACCGCATCAATGCCTTCATACGTTTTCGCCGCCGTCTTGACGACCGGGATGCCGCCCCCGCCTACGGCAATGACGACGTAACCGGATTCGATCAACGATTTGATCGCATCCTTCTCCACGATATCGATCGGCAGAGGCGATGGCACGACTCTGCGATATCCGCGACCCGAGTCCTCGATCATCACCCAGTCGGGATTCGCCCGTTTCATCTCCTCCGCTTGCTCGGCGGTGAAGAAGGAACCGACCGGCTTCGTCGGATGCTGAAAATTCGGGTCGTCCGCGCTCACCTCGACTTGCGTGATGACGGTTGCGACCTTTTTCGTCATGCCCCGGTTAATAAATTCATTCGTCAGCGCCTGCTGGATTTGATAGCCGATGGCGCCTTGCGTGTCCGCCACTAGGTTGACGAGAGGAACCGAATTCATACCAGTTACCTCATGGGCGACTTCGCTACGCCTTAGCTCGAAGCCGACTTGCGGGCCGTTGCCGTGCGTGACGACGACATCGACGCCTTCCTGCACCATATCGGCGATATTGGCAGCAATCTCGCATACGGCCTCATATTGATCCTGCACCGAGTCGCGCCCGTTATCTTTCACCAGCGCATTGCCGCCGATGGCCACAACTACAAATTTCCCCATGGCAACCTCCAAGCTCCCGGCTCTTTTACGCAGCAACCGAGTTTGTTTTTTTATAAAGCAAGACATAAAGGATAAACGATACGATCAGGCCGGTGAAAAACGCAAATTCCTTCAACTTGACGAGCAGCGTCAATCCGGTAAAGACGGTGCCCGACATCGGAATCAGGAAGCTGATAATGAGTACGATTATGGCCACTTTGTTGTAGCCGCCTGTGTACTCTCCGTCCTCTCCGGGCTTGACGTACAGGTGCTTCAAATTCAGCTTTCCTTTGTGCTGAATGTAGAAGCTCGCCAGCATAATGCCCGCGATCGGGCCGTACATGGAGCCGATAAAGCTGTAGAACAGATATAACATCGACGTGCTGGATACGAGCTTCCATGGCAAGATGAGCGTGCCAATGATGGCAGTCAGAATGCCGGCCGACTTAACTGTAAACCGTTTCGGCAAAAGCGCGGTCATCTGCAGACCTGCAGGCAGCAGGTTGCCGAACACGGTGAACGCGGTCGCTCCCAGGTTAAGCGCCAGCAGCAGGACGATGACGGCCAGCGTGCTGCTCATTTTGCCAATGGCATCAACGATGTTGAAGATAGGCTGACCGAAGGCGATTTCCGTACCCGCGATCAAGGCGATGCTCGTAATCGCAAAAAGGATGTAGGATACAAGGAAGCCGACCGGAAGCCCCCATACTGGCGCTTTTACCGATTTCGCCCGACGGGTGAAGTCGGAGATGTTGACGATCGGACCGGCCCAGTTCGATACGAGCGCGCTTACGCAAGCGATAAAGACGAGCGGGTTGTCCATCGGCTTCGCGGGCGTATAGTCCATGATCGGGCCGATGCCGCCGGCGATATCGATGCCCCAGATCGCTGCGCCGATAATAAAGACGTATACGATAGGGGAGGAATATTTGCTAAACGTGCCTAGCACTTTCATGCCGGCCAGGAACAGCAATACGGTGACGACCCAGAGCAGCACGTAAGAAAGCATTGTCGGGAAGTTCAGGCCGAACAAGTCGAAGTTGCCGCCCCAGCTCATGTAGTCCGGGAAAATACGAGTGAAAATGACGTTTAACGCCTGCGCGCCGACGACGGTCGTCGTGCCGAAAAATACGAGACCCGCGATCAGACCGCGGCAGAGCGCCGGGATGATGGAGCCTTTGACCCCGAACGAGTCGCGCAGCAGCATGGCGAAAGGAACGCCGTATTTGGCCGCCGCGACGCCATTCAGTGCATACCCGGCGGCGACGATCGCCGCTGAAAGCATAACCGCCAAGAACACTTGCGTTACATTCAACCCGAGGATAAAAAATCCGGCGACGGTCATATACGACATGATGTTATGAACCGGACCCATCCAGACGGTAATATAATTAAATATGCCCCAGTCGCGCTTCTCTTGCGGCATCGGCAAAATATCTTCTGCGTAGCCATATTCTCCATACTTTTCCGCTGCTTCCTTAACGGCCGCGTTGATCGATTCCTGCGTAGCTTCATGGGCCATTTCGCGATTCATGGACTGTTCCCCAATCTCCCTCGAAGGGTATGGTAATGGGACCGCTATCTATGACGCTTATTGCTGCTCGAGCAATTGGAGCGACTGGCGCTTGTGCTCGCGATACAGCGGGTTGCCGGGATCGTGAACGATGGCGTTCTCGATCGCGTCCGCAGCTTCCCGGTGTTTGCCGAGCGACCGCAGGCTGTTGGCTTTATGAAACGAGAAATCGTAACGATGGGGCTGCTGCGCCAGCAGTCTGTCCATCTCTATGACAGCTTCCTCGTGCCGGCCCAGCTCCCTCAAATAATTCGATTTGTGGTAACGGTAGAATGTGTCGTCCGAGTCCAATGAGATCGCCCTGTCGTATGATGCCAAGGCCCGCCCGGGATTTTTCAATAGCCGCCAGGCATTCGCGATGTAGAAGTAAAATTCCAGCTCCGTAGGCTGAAGCGCCAACGCTCTGCCGTACTCGACAATGGCTTCTTCATAGTTGCCCGACTCTGCCAGAAACGAGCCTTTGTAATAGATCAAGTCCGTGTTGCCGCCGTCCGCCTGCAGAGCCCGGTCCACTTCCGCTATCGCTTCCTCATAGCGGTCTTGCCGCGCCAGCGCGTTCGCGTTAACGATAGCGGGATGGCTGTCGACGTTCTCCCCGTCAAGAAGCTTGATGACTTGCTGCTGATTCATCTCTTCCGCATGACGACGAGAGGATTTGCCGTCCCGGTCAGGCAGTTCGGCGTCGGCGCCGGCGAGAACAAGCAGCTCGATCACATCGGCGTACAGCCTGCCGCCGTTGCCGAGAACGACGGCTTCCAGCAGGGCGGACCAACCGAGGTTGTTAACGTGGTTGACGGCCACGCCCGCATCCAGGCATACTTGCACGGTTTTCAGGTAGCCTTTCTCGCTCGAAGGAAGCAGCGCCGTCCCCCCGAACCGGTTCACGCTCCGGATATCGGCTCCCGCAGCTAGCGTCAATCGCAATATATGATGAAAACCGTTCGCACCTGCGCACAGGTACGGCGACAGCATCGTATTGTCCCTGGCGTTGACGTCGCTGCCGGCGGCGATAAGCAGGCTCGCGATTTCCTCGTTGTTTTTCTGCACCGCCGCCATCAAGGCGGTCCGTCCGTTCGCGTCACGGCCGTGCACATCCGCTCCGGCCTCGAGCAGCCGCCGGACGGCGGCTGCGTCTTCGCGGTCGGAAGCCAAGATCAGCGCTATTGCATCTGCTTGGAGGTTACTCATGAGCAGAGTCACCGCCGCTCATCGCCAGCAACGCCTTCTCGAAGCAGTCGACCGGCGGATGGGTAATGCCGGCGCCGATCATGCCGATTCCCGCATCCTTGTGGGCGATCGCGGTGTTGATGACGGGCATGATGCCGGTTTGCGCCACTTTCCGGATGTCGATGCCGGTCGGAATGCCGCGGAAGTTCAGCAGCGGAATCGTGACGTTCGGATTTTCCGCCGTCGTAATTTCTTTCATTTTCGTCGAGTAGCCGAGCGCTTCGTCGACAGTGCCGCCTACGAGGGCGACGATCGCCGGAGCGGTCGCCATCGCAAAGCCGCCGATGCCGTACGTCTCGGTAATCGCGCTATCGCCGATATCAAGTCCCGAATCCTCAGGCTTATACCCGGCGAACATCGGTCCGATGACTTTCTGTGCAGGGCCGGTAAACCACGTGTTGCCCGGCATGCCGCTCACGCGAATGCCGAATTCGACGCCGTTGCGGGCCATCGTCGTGACGATCGTGCTGTGCTCGATCCCATGCGCCGCGTCCAGCGCGCATTTGCACATCGCCATCCAGGTCGGGCCGGAGAAATAATCGCTGCTGGCCACGAAGTTGAACACTTCGATTTTCTGCTCGGTCGTAAAGCCCGTTTGCAGAATCAGCGGGGTAAGCGCCTGGATTAACAGCGCCGTTCCGGCATTGTTGCGGTTGTGGCACTCGTCGCCCATGTGGAGCGCTTGCGCCAGCATCAGGCGCAGGTCGATGCCGTTCTCGGAAAACTTCATCGCATCCCGCAGCATTGGGCCGAGCACGTCCCGCATCCAGACGAGCCGCTCGATTACCGTTTCGTCATTAGCGCCCATACGCAAAATTTTGGAAAGCTGCTCGCTCAAGTTCGTATAAGCAATATTGCCGTACGTTTTATTTTCAACGATATGCATGAACATCGAAGCCGAAGTGACGCCCGCCATAGACCCGACGCAGTTGTGCTCGTGGCACGGCGAGAACGTAATCTCACCAGAAGCGGCGACTCGCTCCGCATCCGCCAAATCTTTCGCGAGACCCTCGAACACGAGCGCGCCTGTTACAGCACCTTTCATCGGGCCGCTCATCTTCTCCCACGTAATCGGCGGACCTGCGTGGAGAATCGTCCTCTTTGTCATGCCCGGCACGACGTTGATCGCCTGATCGAAGCCGATCAGCACCGGCTGCGAGTTGACGATCCGTTCGATCGCCAGCTTATTGGCCGCTTCGATCTGCTCCAGCCGTTCGGGCTGCTCGAGCTTGTCGAGGGCGGCGATGATTTCAGGCTTGCCGCCGCCTGGAGGTTTCCACTCCAGTTGGCTGACGCGCGCTTTTTGCTTCATCATATCGTCCTTGAACATTTCCAGACCGACGTTGATGACGTGCAAATCTTGTTTGAATAGCTCGTTGATTTTGCTCATGTTATTCTCCCTTCTCCACGAAACCTCTGGCGAGCAGTCCGGCGTTGGTGCTGCTGCTGGCATAGGTGACGCCTGCCGATACGAGCTTGTTCAGCTGATCTTCCACGGAAGGCGTGTCGAGATCGGTGCCGAGCACGTATCCGACGATCTCCAGATGCCTGCCCTCTTCAGCGGCAAGCCGCTTGGCTTCCACAATTGACGGGATCATAACGCCGACCGGGTCTTCGTGCGAGCCGTAGCCGAGCACGAAATCCATTAGGATGACGCCGACCGATGGATCTCTAGCTTCCTGCTTGAAGCGTTCGATGCGCGAGGAAGGATCGATCATCGGGTGAGGTCTGCCGTTCGTAAAATCATCGTCTCCGAAGTCGACGAACGTGTGCGCTTGGCTGACATGAACGTCCTTCAGCCGGTATTCCGGTTTTTTCGGAATGTTGCTGTACACGTCCTCGTATTTCTCCATTGCCAAATACATCGCCTCGTCGCAGAGCGTTCCTCCGCAGAACAAGCCGCGAATGTACTTCTGCTCCGGTTTCAGCTTCGCTTTGATCTCTTCGATGAGCGGCAGATTGAGCGGGTGCTTGTCGATCGTGCTCTCGTCGACGCCGGACAGAATGACCGCCTTCAGCGCCGCTTCCTTCGTCGTCTTGGCGAAATGACCGCCCGCAGCCGTAACCGCGTCTTCCGATCCGCCGATGAAGCAGACGACGACCGGTTTGTTCATTTGCTTGATTTCAGCCAATACTTTCTGCTCTACGCTAGGAGCCGGCGGCTTCGAGATGAGGACGATTACTTTCGTCGCTTCGTCTTCATTAAGCGCCCTCATGGCGTCCAGCATCATCATGCCACCGACGCGCTCGCTCAAGTCACGACCGCCCGTGCCGATCAATTGGGACACACCGCCGCCGAAATCGTGAATGCGCACGCTGATTTCCTGGCTGCCCGTACCGGATGCGCCTACAATGCCGATGCTGCCTTGGCGCACCTTATTGGCGAAGCATAATCCGACATTGCCGATGATCGCCGTGCCGCAGTCCGGGCCCATCATCAACAATCCGCGCTCATGGGCGAGTCGCTTTAACGCGATCTCGTCGTCTACGCTCACGTTGTCGCTGAACAGCATGACGTGAAGGTTTTTTTCCAACGCCTTCCGGGCTTCCCTCGCGGCGAACGCGCCATTTACGGAAATGACGGCCATATTGGCCGACGAAAGGCTTCTTGCCGCGGAATCGATCGTCGGATACTGGATTTCGCTTGTTCCGGACATCTCGTCTTTGGCAGCGAATAGGTTCTCGACCGCTTCATAAGAACGTTCGGCCAACTCGTCGTTCGCGGCTTTAATGACGATCATCAGGTCGCTGTTTTTCGCTTCTTCCAGCTCAGGCGCCATCAGCCCGACGTTCTGCAGCACTTCCTTGTTCATCTGCGTGCCCATGGCGATAAAAGCTTGCTCGATTGTATCGATCTTATTCGCTTTCGTCGTCAACGACATGAGCGATACGGAGTCGAAGTACGTGTTTTTCTTAATGACAACTTTGGTCGACATAGTTTACCTCCAGCGTTGTTCTAGATTAAGCTCCAGTCCATGAATCAGCCCGAGAGCGATTTCCGTTCCCGAAGACGAGCCGATCCGGAGCACCTCCGCAAGCCTTTCCGTCGTTTCCTCGGGAATGCCTTCGACTGCGGCTTGGACAAAACGAATAATAGATTCTCGGACCTGCCCGTCTGCGGCCTTCTTCATCGTGATGAAGCTGATCGGATTCGTGAGCTCGGACGCGCCAGCGACGACTTCCGAGCAGAACGGCCGACCGGACCAGAGCGGGCTGTTCGGCAGATTAAAGGCCGTAAACAATCCCGTCAAATAATCGTCGCCCGACGGAGTCAACCCGGGGCCAAGCCCGACGAGCCCGAGTGCAGAGGGGATCGCATCTCGCCATCGGCCTGCGGCCAATTCCGCCAGCAGATGCGAAGAACGCTCCGCCAGCAATCGCCTAGTCTCGGCTTCAAAACTGCTGACCGGCGCTACGCTTTTCAGCATGCCGCCGTTCTGTCCAAAAGCATCGATATGCCGCTTCGCAACCTGCACATTCGCCAGAAGTCGCTCTTGCTCGCGCGGATAGGCGGGCAACACCGCGTGCCACGGCTCGGCGCCTACAACGGATATTTCCAGCTTGCCTTCTACGATTAAACATTGATTCTCGGAGATCACCCGATCGTGAGCGGCTAGCCCCAGCGTGGAGCAACGATCGAGCTCCGTGACGAGCGTATTAGGACCGTTATCAACGGCGTGATTGGCTATCGTATACAATTCGCCGGTTGTCGCATCCGCGATGTTGAGCGTACGCTCGAATACGCTGTGAACGCTTCCAAAGAACAAGCCTTGCTCTACGAGGTGGATAAAGTCGGGATCTCCGGATTTGACCGTCGCGGCACGTTCGGCCACTACGTTCGGCTTGCTTCTGTTTCTGTCATGTTCAGTCAGATGTTCTCCTCCTTTACATGAGTCTGCAAGCGGAGCCATTAGAGTCAGGCGGGAGCGCAGGGCGTCCGCATGTCGTAGCTGCCTTGGTTTTCTGCTGCGCGGATGTTACACTGAACTGTGAATAAACGGCGGGTCTTGGTGTCTTGGCGTCCATAGTTGAACTTTTTGTGAATTTGTTCACATTCACATACCCGCCCCCTCGCCTGACAACCAAATTATAGTCCTCGGGTAGGGCAGGGTCATTATTCAACGGCACTGAAAATAAGTCTTGTCTATTATGCATATTGCACAACGAGCGATAGAAGGAGATGAGCCTGTTGATTACGGTCGAGCAGTTGTTGTCGATTAAATCACTTGAAGGCATCAAGCTGATAGCCGGCCATGCGGGCATTCACAACCGGATTTCGCTCGCCAACATCATCGAGAATCCTGACGCATTCGATTGGCTCTCTCCGAATGAGCTGATTTTGTCTACGGGGTATGTGTTCAAAGACAGCGAAGAGATGCAAATTCGGATTATCCAGGAGCTGTCGGAAATCAACTGCGCGGGCCTGATGATCAAGATGAGGCGGTATTTCGACAAGCTGCCGCAGAACATGATCGAGCTTGCCGACCGCCTCGGATTCCCGTTGCTGGAGCTGCCGTTCGAGTACACGCTGGCACAGGTCATCGCAATCGTGAACGAGAAGACGAGTGCCGACTACGATACATTAAACCGTCGATCGCTGGATTTGCATCATGACTTATTCAAGATCGCCCTCGAAGGCGGGGGCGTCGAGCAAATCGCGGACAAGCTGTCAGCGACAATCGACAATCCGCTAATTATTGTGGACCGCGATTGGAACCTTCTCTGCCATAAGGAAAGCATGTCCGCAGTCGTACCGCTGGAGCGGATCGTTCCTCTGGAGATGGGTAAGCCGGTTCTCCCGATCGATTTTACGGACAAAATCCCGAAATATATGAGCGAAATCAAGCGATCGATCAAACGGATTTACCATCATGGCGGACAAGCTTATATATGCCGTATTATGCCCGTTGCCGTCTCTAACTTTGTATACGGCTATATCGTCGTGTTTCAGACGGGGCGCAGCTTGACCGAATTCGATTACTTGGCGATGGAGAACGTATCGACGATTCTAACGTTGGACCGGATCAAGGCGAAGGAAATCGAGGAGGCCAAGCTAAAGATCAGGCAGGATCTATTCGATATTCTGCTTTCGGGCAACGCGATGTCGCCGGATATGCTGAAGACGTTATCTGAAGCACACGGGCTGCAGGAGAAACACGCGTATTATTGCGTGCTGATCCAGATCGAATCGCGCGATCCCGACAGCTACCCCAGCATGGTCCACCGCAAATACGAGTTGGAACACGTCGCTAAGAAATGCGCGCAGCTCATTCATGGTTTGTCCAACCGCTCGAATGGAGAAGTCGTCAGCTACTTCCGCAATCAGGAAATCGTCGTCCTGGTCGGTAAGCAGGAACATAAATCGCCTGTCATCAAGCAGGAAGCGAAAGCTTTAGCCGAAGAGATGCTCGAGGAACTGAACGGCCAAGCGAAGGAAATGACTTTCCATCTTGCCATCGGCGGCCAGTACCCGACGCTTCATTCGCTGCACCGGAGCTTTCACGAAGCCCAGGAAGCGTTGAGGTTGCTGCAGAGGCTGGGTGACGATCGGGCGATTGTTCATTTCGAAGATTTGGCGGGAGATCATTTTCTGGATTCGAATATTAAACCCTCAGAGATGGAAAGCTTCGTTCACAAATCGTTAGGCGCAGTGTCCGATCACGATCGGGCGTTCGGAACAAGCTTTGTTGCGACACTCGATTATTATTTCAAATATAACCGCAATGTGACGGAAGCCGCCAAAGCGATGTTTATCCACCGCAACACGTTCATTTATCGCATCGACAAAATCAAGGAGCTGCTGCATACTGACCTTAAGGACACCGACGAGCTGTTCCAATTGCAACTTGCTTTGAAATTATTTCGCTTGATGCGGGCTCTTTAAAAAAGCGACACCTACTCCGAATGTGGAGAGGTGTCGCTTTTTTTAGCGGTCTACTCCAAAATCACTCTAAGCTCTTTCAGCCGTTCTGCCGCCTCCGCCGCTTCTTCAAGTTCTTGATCCGACAGCGGCAATTTCTCCGCATCATTCATATATGTCCCCGCAACATTAAGCTCATCCATGGCAATGGCGATATCTGCCCGGAGCACGTATGCCCAATATCGCAGCGATGCCGGTACTTCTTTTTCTTTTTTCGAGAAAACAAGGTCGAGAACTCTTGCCGCTTCCGATGGTTCGTCTTTGGCATACATGAGTCGGTATGCGGTTTCGAACGCATTCCTGAATCGTGACGAATGAATGACAACGTAGTGATCGTTCTGGAGCGGCCTCGGTGAGTCGTGCTTCTGGCCGATCAATAATCGATTGCCGGCAGGATCGATCAAGTTAAATCTCCGGTCCTCCGCCAAGTTGTTGAGCTTGGTGATCCTGGGTAATCCTTTGGACGGAACTTTCCGATAAACCTTCTTCAGATTGTCGCAAAAGGTCCGGTATACGGTATCCACATTGGAGACGTTGACATAACACATGCTGTACGAATTGGCCGGTTCCAGTTGCTTCAGTACAAAGAAGTGCAACTCCACGATGCTATGCCGGACGCAAGCGTACAAGTTTGGCTTGACTTGCCGATAAGTCAGCTCGAAGCCCAATGCCTCGTAGAAGTCCAATTGCTCGTCAATAGACCTGCAAGGGAGAATAGGGATTGCTACGCCTATCCGATTCGTTGACAAGAGATCAACCTCCTTATTTTAAATCAGTTCATGCCGTAATCGCCTTACGCTTTTTATTAAACATCATTCGTGCAAATGATAAGGTTTTTCTGATTCCTTCCCTGTATTACAATAGAAATTAACTAGAACCCGTCATGAAGTTTAATGATGGTTTGGAGGTTCAGGGGTTCGAATGAACGGAATCGAAATTGCGAAGAAATTAAATATCAGTACGAGTGCGTTAAGGCATTACGAATCATGGGGGATTGTCCCTAAAGTGGAGAGATCGGCGAACGGGTACCGCATCTATACGGAGGAGCATGAGGCTTATTTTCAATGTATACGTGCGCTCATTCCCGGATTCGGGGCGGGATTTGTTCGAGAGGTGATGCCGCGGATTATGAAGGGGGAGAAACTTGAGGTTCTGTGGCTCATGAACAAGACGTTCGTCGATCTTCATTTGGAGAAGGAAACCGTACAAAAAACGGCGGAAATGCTGGATTTGAAAGAGCTGGCCAACCTCCCGAAACGCTTCGATAAAGAGCTGTTTACGATCGGAGAGGTTGCCCGTATTGCGAACATATCGGCCTCCTCCATCCGCCACTGGGAGAAGGAAGGGTTAATCAGGCCTGAGCGTCACCATGAGAGCGGATTTCGTGTATACAGTCCCGCGAATATTCGCAAAGTGCTTATTATCCGTACTGTTCAGAAGGTTGCTTACTCCTTGGATAGCGTTCGTAACGTATTGGCGGAACTGGACAAAAACAACGTATCGCAGGCGAAAGAGATTGTTCTCGAGTCGTTGCAATACATCGATCAAACGTTAGTTGAGCGAGTGCGTGGCGCCTCATATTTGCACAGCCTTTTGGAAAAAAACAGCCATTCAGGACTTTTTCCCGAACGCGCCTATGGTGGCATGGAACAGACCGATCAGAAGAACGCCGAAAGATGCGGCAATCCATGAGGCAACGGGATACCCCTGAACGTCTGCAAAGTATACAAGCAGCGCAGTTACGTTAAATCCCGCCCAGCCTGCCACAAGATTCGGTGTAGCCGAGGTGCCAAAAGTAACAGCTAAATGGCCGAAGGAGAGAGAAGCGGATGACCGCAGACGAACCTCGCTTGAAAGCGTTAGGGGAATTTATTAAATCTTGCCGTGCCAGGCTCACTCCGGATAGAGTCGGGTTGCCCTTCGGCCATACGCGGAGGCGTCTGTCGGGATTACGACGGGACGAAGTCGCGGAGTTGGCTGGAGTTAGCACGACATGGTACACATGGCTTGAACAAGGGCGGGATATTCAAGTTTCCAGGCACATTCTCGACTGCATTGGCCGGGCGCTTCGCTTAAACGCGGATGAATATATGCATTTGATGAAATTGGCCCAATTTCCGATCGATACGCCCGCAGACACCGGAAGTTTGGTCATTACTCCAGGTTTACGCAAAATCATAGACGGCATCGTATACCCGTCAATGGTCGTCAACGATAGGGCGGATGTGCTGGCGTGGAACGCTGCGTCTGGCAGTTATTTTGTCGATTTCTCCGCAGTGCCGAACCACGAAAGGAATATGATCTGGCAATGGTTTACGAACGTTTCCCTTCAGGCCCGAATTGCCAATTGGGAGGAGCGCTCGCCCTATGCCGTAGCCTTGTTCAGAGGCATCTGCGACAAATATGCAGGAGATCACGAGATCACGCATTTGGTAGAGAAATTAAAACAAACAAGCCAATATTTCGCGGAACAATGGGCACGTCGCGAAGTCAGACAGAAATCAGGCGGGTTTCTTGAGTTTTTATTCTCCTATGGCGAGAAGCAATCGTTTGAGGTGACATCTTTCTTGAACATTAATAGCCGCGATGACGTTCATTGCTACGTGTTCACGCCTTGCGAGTGACGGAGCGCGATCTTAAAAAAGGATCGGGGGGCGGCAGGTAGTTACTATAACCTTCCATCTCGTTGATTCGTTATTTAAGGATGAACGCAGTTATCGAAGAGTGGAGTGACTACCGCGATGGAGCATTATTGGAATCACAATACAGCTTTCCATGAAGAGTTAGTGGCAGATGCGAAGCAACGCGGCGGACGAGCACTCGACATCGGATGCGGCGAAGGCCTGCTTCTTCAGCGCCTGGCGCCTTTCGTCGAACACGCTGTCGGAATCGATCCCGACGCGCAAATCATTCCACGGGCTCGAACACGATTAGCATCCGTATCGAATGTATCGCTCATCAATGGTGACTTTCTTGAGATGCCAGAGCCTGCGCAAAGAGAGCTTTATAGTACGATCGTTTGCGTAGCGACTTTGCACCATATGGAATTGAGAGCTGCATTGCAGCAGATGGGTCGATTTCTTGCACCTGGAGGGCGGCTTCTCGTCGTTGGTTTGGCAGCGAACAAATCGATTGCCGATTTCGTCATCTCCGGGCTTCATGTTGTTCCGATTCGGATTATGGATCGACTTCATGGCGTGGTGCAAGATATTGGCGTTCGGATTGCCGATCCCAAAGAATCTTTAAGCGAGATTCGGCACGTGGCGCGAGAAGTTCTGCCGGGTGCAAAGATCCGGCGCCGCTTCTACTATCGGTACCTGCTGTCCTGGGATAAACCGAAGTGAGCATAAAAGGGCTGTAACAACCTGCCGGTAGGCAAGCTGTTGCAGTCCTTTTTAGGTTGTTCTGCAAACAGATTACGAACGTCAGTTTGCGGTTGAACGATCGATCAATAATCGATATACTAATTAAGTAATTTACTAAATTACTAAATGAGAAAAGAGGATTTATCGTGTTTGCCAATCGTTATGTTCGAACCATCGTTTTTTCGCGAGTATTGCTGCAGTTGGGAATCTGGATTCGAAATTTTGCAGTTCTGCTGTATGTGACGCAACTGACCCATAATAACCCTGTGTATATTTCATATATTTCGGTCGTTGAGTTCGCGCCAATCTTTCTGTTCGCGATCATTGGCGGGACTTTCGCTGACAGGTGGCGTCCCAAGCGAACGATGGTGTGGAGCGATTTCTTGTCCGCTTTGTCTGTCGCCGCGGTGTTGATTGCCGTCATAAATGGCGGATGGGTTGCGCTTCTTGAAGGCACTTTTATCTCGGCAAGTTTGTCGCAGTTCTCTCAACCGTCAGCTATGAAAATATACAAGAGACACGTGCCGGAGGATCAGCTTCAGGGCGTAATGGCGATCTCCCAATCTCTTGTTGCGGTCTTTACCGTGTTGGGGCCAGTAATTGGGACATTTATTTTCATACAGTTTGGAATCAAAGTCTCCCTTGTCTTGACGGCAATTCTATTCTTGGGGTCCTCTGTTATATTGTCGACACTTCCTCGCGATGAAGCGGGACAACAATCCGTTCGCAGCGGTAAATTTTTGGAAGAGTTGTCGGCGGGATTGAGGTATATCGCTTCTAATCGATCCTTAAGAACGCTGAGCGCGACCTTTGCAACTTGCGGATTGGCGGCAGGTTTGATTCAGCCGCTTCTGATTTTTATCGCGATGGAGAAATTAGGACAGGACAAACAATTTCTGCAGTGGCTGGTCATGGCCAATGGGGCCGCGATGTTGGCGGGTGGAGCTCTGATCATGGGAATTGCCAAAAAGGTGAAGCCGCAAATCCTGCTCGCAGTAGGCTTACTGATTAGTGCTGCCTGTACAGTCGGGGTTGGTGCATCTTCGGTGATTGGGCTGACTCTCGCACTCCAGGCGATTAGCGGGTTATTCTACCCTTGCATCCAGGTCGGAATCCAGACCCTCATAATGAGAAACACTGAGGGAGCATTTATCGGACGAGTTTCCGGGACGATTTCTCCTGTCTTTATGGGGATGATGGTCATCGGCATGCTAAGCTCCGGTTTCCTGAAGGACTCGTTGTCCATCTTGACGGTATATGCCATAAGCGGCGGCTTGCTTATTGTGGGCGCGCTTTTACTAACCCCTATCATTGTGAGTAGAACCAAGGCCCACTAACCCCAAGTAGCGCGATAACCGCCGTTCGGCGCGTTATCGCGCTTTTTTTTTAGAAGGCAAATTACGAAAGATGCGGTTTGATAGGAACGCAGATTTCACAAAGGTTCTGGCTAAGCATTGCGCCAGTGTATCTTTCTACAATTGGTTTGTTGTCCATCTGGTATTCGCTCCGTTGCAAAGCCGGAAAGATTTCAGCCCACGCTTTTTGTATTTCCTCAGCCGTATGCTGAATGACACAAACGGCATACTCTCCACCGGGAAGCTCTCCTTCGTTGACGGATTCATCGATCGGATAATTATTGGCAATCACGATACACGCGTCGTATCTGCAATGTTCAGGAGGTGTTGTGGCAGGATTATCTTGCGGAATGCCGAACAGGATTGCCGATTCCGTAAGCAGATTTTTCTCAGCGGCCCATGCTTTTACCCGTTCCATCGCTTTTGCGTTAATGGGGCCATACGGACCTACTTGTCGGACAAAGGCAATGCGGCTTCCCGGTAAGGTTTCGATTTTCATATTCATAGTTTGATTTCCTTTCATTAACATTATTTTGATGCATTTCGAATGCTAACATGGTAAAAAATGATTTTCCAATCCTTTTTTTTTGATCTAGGGCTATTGACAATTAAAAGAAATCCTTTTATTTTAATATTGACTGATTCAGTCAATCAAAAAAATCATGCGATCATACATATTTCATCTACCAAAGGGGAGTCAAGTTATGGCCCAATCCTTAAAAGAGAATTCTAATCATTCTTTTACCCGTTCAACTGCTATTTCCCACGACGGAACAACGATTAGTTATCAGAGCATTGGCCGCGGGCCAGGGCTTATTGTTATTCACGGGGCGCTTACGACTTCGGAACAATTCACCGCATTTGCCTGCCACTTATCGGATTGTTTCACCGTTCATATTCTGGATCGCCGGGGACGCGGGGGAAGTGGACCGCAAGGTCCGGACTACTCGATCGTTAAGGAATGCGAAGATATTAAGGCAGTGCAGGAGATTACCGGAGCTTCATCTATTTTCGGCCATAGCTTTGGGGGACTTGCGGTATTAGAGTCTGCATTGGCGGATCGGGCATTTTCCAAAATAGCGTTGTACGAACCTGGTGTTGTTATTCATTCCGAGCCTGCCGATTGGAAGTGGCTACCCGAGTATGAGGAAGATATGAATCGGCAGGACTTCAGAGGAGCGTTTACGACATTCGTGCAAGGAGCAAGCCAAACCTTTTTATCGCGTGTACCCAAATGGTTTGCTAAATTTAACTTGTGGATAGGGATACGCGGAGAGCATTGGGATCGAATTGAGCGGCTTCTGCCTCAGAATTTGAACGAGCATCGGGAAGTACAACGTTTGGCAGCTACGTACCGCAAATATGCGGCAATCCATGCGGACGTACTCTTCATGTCTGGTCACAAAAGCCCGGCATCCGTGAGTCAAATGGTTCAGGAACTGAATCGAACGATCGAAGGGTCACAGTTGTTGACGCTGCCGGGACTGCACCACCTGTCTCCCGAGAACGGCTATTCGCCTAAGCAAGTGGCGCAAGCTGTTAAAGATTTTTTCTTAGCCAAAACGAGAAAAGGGGATGAATAAAATTGCCACCTATAAGCGGAGAACAGTTAAACCAAATACGCGACGAGCGGCGAGAGCAAATTATTCAAGCCGCCGCTAAAGTATTCGCCAAACGGGGAATAGCCGGCACGAAGATGAGTATGGTTGCCGCTGAAGCCGGGATCAGCCATGGTTTGGTTTATCATTATTTTAAGACAAAAAATGAACTGTTTACGACGCTGATCCAAGGTGCTATAGAAGCTTCTATCTCGTCGATCGAAGGGCTTAATCGAATTCAGGGCTCGGCTTTGGAGAAAATTCGTCTATTAACGAAGCATATTTTGGACCAGGAAAAAGCGCCGTACTTCATGCTAATCTATCAAGCTAACCATTCGGACGGCGTACCGGAGGAGGCCAAACAACTTCTTCGGGAATATCCTCAACAAGCTTATATCGAACGGCTGCTACCTACATTCAGGGATGGACAACTCGAAGGCGACATCGTGGAAGGTGATCTTGTGAATCTTGTGGGGAGTTATTTTACGATTCTTTCGGGCATTATGGTGTTGGGGGAGGGTTACCATATTCCTGAGCTTGAGTTTGTCATGCGGACGATTACCAAATGAATCGGTAACGTAAAAGGCACGCAAATGGATGAAACCATTTGCGTGCCTTTCTTGATCTGCCGATCAGTCTTCGAATTCGACGTTGTGATACACTTGCTGCACGTCTTCGAGGTCTTCGAGGACGTCGATCATCTTCTCGAATTGAGGGAGCCCGTCCGACGGCAACGTGACGTACGTCTGCGGCAGCATGACGATCTCCGCTGTCGTAAATTCGGTAATGCCTACGCTTTGGAGCGCCTCCTGCACGAGATGGAACTGATCCGGCTCGGCATAGACGATCACTTCTTCGTCTTCTTCGACGATGTCGCGAATGCCGGCGTCTGCCGCTAGCAGCAATTCCATCACTTCGTCGACCGACTTGCCTTCGATTCCGAATACGGCTGTCGAGTCGAACATGTAGGCGACCGACCCGTTGACGCCCATATTACCGCCGTTCTTGCTGAATGCAGCGCGAACATCGGAGGCGGTTCGGTTGACGTTGTTGGTCAGCGCGTCGACGATCACCATCGAGCCGTTCGGGCCGAAGCCTTCGTAACGGAGCTCGACATAGCTCTCTTCGCCGCTGCCTTTCGCCTTCTCGAGGGCGCGATCGATGATCGCCCGTGGGACGTTGTACGTTTTGGCTCTTTCGAGCACCACTTTTAACGCCCGGTTCGATTCCGGATCGGGTTCCCCCTTCTTCGCGGCCACGTAGATCTCGACACCAAACTTGGCGTAGATCCGACTTGTGTTCGCGTCTTTCGAAGCTTTTTTCTCCTTAATGTTGTTCCATTTGCGTCCCATAACCTAATCACTTTCCTTACGCGCAATTTCCTGTCGAACAGGCCATATTTATACTTTAACCGAGAATCGGAACGAAAGAAAGGGATGAGTCCTTCCGAGGAGCATTTTGCCAGAATCATAATCTCCGCCTACGGCAACAACGACAAAAATGATTTGGATGCGGCAGACAAAGGGACGCCGCGAAGCGTGGCAATTTCAATGTGACGCCCCTGCAATGGAGGGTCCAGAGGAATTTCGATCAAATCGCCTGAAGCCAGCTCATCATGGATAAAATCCCGAATGACGAATGCAAGGCCAAAGCCGCGCAGTGCAAATTGTACGAGAAGATCGATGCTTCCCAATTCGAATTCGGGCGTAATCGTCTGGTTATGAGAGCTTAAATACTCCTCAATATATAGTCGTGTGCTTCCGCCTGGTTCTAGGATGAGCAGAGGGTATTGGCTAATCCGGTCTAGCGGAAAAGGTTCGCCAGCCAGGTGCGAGTAGTCCTTGCCCCCAACGAGGCAGTCTTGAACCGTAGAGCTTTTGCGGAAATCAATCTGTTTATCGGGAACAGGCAGGCTGACGATGCCGAAATCGATTTTTCCCTCTTTCAGCAGCTTGAGAGTTTCGGGTGTTGTACGATTCGTAATATGAATGCGAATTCCGGGGTGCTGCTCGTGAAATCGTTCGAGATAGTGCAGCAAATAATATTTGCACAAAGTATCGCTTGCACCAATATGGATTTCTCCGCTGTTGAGTTGATGCATCTCGGAGATGGACTTTTCGCCCAGTTGAATGTGAATGAAAGCTTGTTCGATATGACGGAGCAGTACCTCTCCTTCCGTTGTCAATTGTACCCCCTTAGGCGTACGGAAAAATAAAGCGCCTCCTAGTCGATCTTCCATCTGTTTAACCGTATGGCTTACCGCCGGTTGGGTGATATGAAGCCGTGCCGCAGCCCCCGTTAAGCTTCCTGTCTTGGCGATCCAATAAAAGACCCGATACCATTCCAGATTTACGTCCAAGACATTACCTCCTTTTATATCCGGCATTATTTATATCAATTATTCTTATGTTATGACTCGCATTATAATGGTGACCGTAACCAACTTCAAGATCGGGAGGCGGATTCCTTGACGGTAACCGCGGTTGTAGGGGCCAATTGGGGCGATGAAGGAAAAGGTAAAATGACAGACGCGCTAGCAGCCGAATCTTCATATGTTGTCCGATTTCAAGGCGGGAGCAATGCAGGGCATACGATTATTAATCACTACGGCAAGTTTGCGTTGCACATGCTTCCATCAGGGGTATTTTACCCTTCGGTAACGAATGTGATCGGTCCGGGGGCGGCATTAGACGCCGGAGCTGTCATGCGGGAAATGCAAGTGTTGGCCGAGAGAGGTGTACCGAAGCCGAAGCTGCGAATTTCCAAGCGTGCGCAATTGGTGTTAGACGTACATCGGCTGATAGACGAGCTTGAAGAAAAGCGGTTAGGGGCAAAGGAATTCGGTTCTACGAGGCGCGGCATTGCGCCATTCTATGCGGACAAACATGCCAAGCTTGGTATTCAAGTGGCCGAATTATACGATCTATCTGGGCTTAGGGATAAAATTGAGGCTGAGTTGACTCCGAAAAATATTTTACTGCAGCATCTTTACGGTAGAGAGCCGATTCGAACCGATGATTTGCTGAAGCAGCTGCTGGAAGTTGCAGAATACTTGAAGCCTTTCGTATGCAATACGACGGAATTGTTGCAGTCGGCTCACGCCAAAGGCGAATCCATTTTGTTGGAAGGGCAACTAGGGGCGCTTCGCGATCCCGATCATGGCATATACCCGTTCTCGACTTCGATATCGACTTTAGCGGGATTCGCCCCAGTCGGGGCAGGATTGCCCGTGACTGCAATAACGTCCGTTATTGCAGTCGTGAAAGCATACTCCAGTTGCGTAGGAGCGGGCCCTTTTGTCTCGGAATTGGAAGGCGGCATGGCTGACGAGCTTAGGGTCAGAGGCGGCGATGCCGGAGAATTCGGTGCAACTACCGGTCGTCCAAGGCGTGTAGGATGGTTCGATGTCGTTGCGACTCGGTACGGTTGCTCGATTCAAGGCGCTACGAAAGTGGCACTGACCAATCTCGACGTCCTCGGCTATCTGGATGAAATCCCCGTTTGCGTTGCCTATAAACTCGAAGACGGTTCAGTTACCGAAGGGTTTCCTGTAACACGCAAGTTATTTACGGCACAACCTGTGTGGTCGCCCTTGCCAGGTTGGCTTTGCGATATTTCTCACGTAAGGAAATTCGAGGACCTCCCTTCGGAGGCCCAACGATATGTGGAATTTGTTGAATCCGGCATTGGTGTGAAAATAAAGACGATATCCGTAGGGCCAAGGAGGGAGCAAATTATTCAGCGTTAGATGGGCAGTTGGCAATCGGAAAAACAGAGCGGGCAGGATAAGCGCAGCCCAACTGTTCATTCAAAATGTGCGTCAATCTGTTATGGAATAACCGGCGTCGTTACTGTCCCTTTGGCGACATCCCATGCCGACTTGATCATTGCACTCATCGAACCGTCCGGTTTCTGGGAGGAGTAACCGACCGAGATGACTTTGTAGTCAAGCGAGACGGATTCGACGGTATCGTCGAACGAGTACGACGTCACAAGGACGTCATTCAGATTAAGGGTCAGAAACTTGACCGGAGCGGCCAATTGTTTAACGAAAACGAAAGTCGCGCTTTTGATGTGCTTGCCCTGCAATGACGCGAGGAAAATAGGCATGGAGGCCGCATCGAATACTTTAGCAAAACGTACGCCATTGAGCGAGGGTCTGCCCGGAGCCGTAGGCGAGAGGGGAGTATTTTCAACGCCGAACTGTACGTCGGATACCGGTATCCATTGTTCGTACCCTCTGGCAGTGGATTCTCCCGGAATGGAATCGAGTTTCAAATAAACCTGGAAGTTGGCCGGCTGCGAAATCGCCGTTGCGGTAGACCCTCCGAGCGTAGCGGTAGCCAACAAAAGGGCGAGGACGAGCAAAATCGTCATGTTTTTCTTCAAGGAAACTGCCAGTGAATGAGACATTATCATCCCTCCAACCAATTTGATCATTCAAATGACAATACAAATTGTATCACAAACCATGCAATCAAGATACGATTTGTATTTTGTTATTTGGCTTTGTTCACAGAAGTATATAGAATTCATTTGATGATCTTTGTTTGAAGCGATAATGGAAGGCAAAGTGCAGTAGCGCTCCGGGAGGATTGCTTCTATGATGGGGATATCCGAAAGGGGTCGATGGTTATGAAGGTGCATTTTCTGGGAACAGCCGCGTTTGAAGGTATACCATCTATGTTTTGCCTATGCGAGACGTGCAAGCAAGCCCGACAATTAGGCGGCCCCGATATCCGTACCCGCACGTCCGTGATGATCGATGACGAGCTGAAAATCGATTTTCCGCCGGACACGTTCTATCATTCGCTGCGCGAAGGTTTGGATATGGACAGCGTTCGGGACATTCTGCTGACGCATTCCCACTCCGACCATTTGTACCCCGAGGATATGGTCATTCGCGCGGAAGGGTATGCAAGCTATGGCGAGCATACGATTCACGTTTACGGACATGACCTGCCGATCCGCCACATTAGCACGCTGCTAAGTCCTGAGAAGCACAAGTTCAAGCTCCATGCCGTCCGGCCGTTCGAACCGGTTCTCACGCAGACCGCGTCGGTAGTCCCGTTGCTCGCCGAGCATAACAAGCAGGAAAGCTGCTTATTGTACTACATCGAGAAGGGCGGCAAAACGGTGTTTTACGGCCATGACAGTGGGTGGTTCCCGGAAGCAACGTGGGATTGGCTCGTAGGCAAGAAACTGGATATGGCCATTCTTGAGTGCACGACAGGACATGCAGAGCGCTGCGACGATCATATGAACGTCGAAGATACGCTTCGCACTGCACAATGGCTACTCGCCAACAAAATCATGAAACCGGGCGGCCGAATCATCGTCACCCATTTCTCGCACAATGCCAATTTGCTGCACGACGAGTTGAAGGAGATTTTCGAGCCGCATGGCATGACGGTCGCCTACGACGGCATGATCGTCGAGCTGTAGCGGCATTACTTCGTTCTTCGAAAATCGTTAGGCGTAATCCCGTTGCTTTTCTTGAATAGGCGATAGAAATAAGAGCTGTTCGTAAATCCGATGCGTTCCGCGATTTCCGCGATCGTATATTCCGGGCGAAGCAACAGCTCTTTCGCTTTATTCATGCGCAGTTCGCCGATCACGTCGCTTAACGCATTGGCGGACAGTTGCTTATACAATCGGCTTAAATAGACCGGCGATAGCGACAATTCGTCGGCGATCGTATTTAAGGATAAGTTCGGATTCGCATAGTCCCTCTCGATAATCTCGTGAATTTTCTTGACGAGATCCTCATGCTTGTTGCTTCGTTTCTCCTCCAACATTTTGCCGATATCATCGAATAGCTTGTGGAAAGCTTCGTTGATCTGCCCGATCGTCTCCACGTGGTTCAGCGAAATACGCGTCGTATCGAAATCGGGCGTAGCCAAGAGCGCGTTGTTCTTCTTTAATGTATTGAATACGTTGTTGATCGTAAGCGTCACATGCGACAGGACAAGCTGAATCACGGTAAAGGGATATTCCGACGTCTCGCTGACGATATCGCAGTAGACGGCTTTCGCCTCTTGGGCATTCCCCGTCATTAAGCTGTCCACGAGTTGCTTCTCCTTGTGCGCAGGGAAGACGTACATCTTGGACTTCAAGCTCATTACGTCATCCGAGAACAAAATGCTTGAATGCCCTTCAAACAGCCGGTGGGAAGAAGCTTCGAGCAGTTGCCGGTACAATTCAACGCATTGATCCATCGAAGATTTAACGGGACTGGCGGTAAAAGAGACGGTTTGCTTCAAATGGTTCTCCACAGCGACTTGCATCTGTTTCAGCAGGTCGGTGAGCGATTCCCGGTCGAACGTAAGGTCGGAAGGACGTTCATTCAGCAGAATTGCAATGTTGTCCTCCCCCATATCGGTAGCTTCGGCTTCGCAGACGGCAGACGCGATCTCGGCGCAAATGTTCATAATGGCGTACTTGTTCAGCGCGATGCCGTCCTTATATCGCTCCAAGCATTCCGAATACCGATCCATTTTCAACAAGAGAAGAACCGATCTCTCCTCTACCCGCAGCTTCGAGCCGAAATAATTCAGCTTCTGCTGCATCGCGTCGGCCACATTCGTTTCCCTTCCCAGAATGGTATTCCGCAGAAACTCCTGCTTCAGAATTTGCAGATGGCTGCGCCGCTCCGCCTCCAACACCTTGAACCTGCGAAAAAATTTATCCATTGGCCGGTAAATCGTATTGGAAGAAATAAACGAAACGAGCAGCCCCAGAAGCAAGATGCCTAATGTGATGTACAACGTTCGATATCGCATGACGCTAATATCGTGATTGATTTCATCGTAAGGGATGATGTGCACGTATCTCCAGCCTGACGCGTCGGGCGACGTGTACGATACCAACGACTTGACGCCGTCCACCGAGTCGATGAAGTAGGAGGAGGAATCGACGTCATTCATAATTTTGCGAATATAGCCTGTGCCGGACAGATCGGTCAGCATCGGCTGAGGGCCGCCTCTGGAGTACAGAATGCCGTCTTTATTCATTATGAACGTGCTTTCTCCGTTGCCGTCGTTGCCGGATTGTTTCACATGCTGGCTCAGCCATGACGCCGAGATGTTAACGACGACCGCCGTATTCAGTTGATCGTTGTCGTTGATAATGCTGTAGCACAAATACGTATAGCTTGTAACTTGAGTTTTCTCCAATGCACCGACATTGTACGCTCTCGGGATCGGTTCGAAAGGCATGTAGTCTTTGAACCGATTAAAAATATCGAAAATGCCTTCGTCGTCCAGCTCCGAAGTCGGCTGTATGCCGTTTCGGATCGAATTGGAACTGATATAGAACTGGTTCGACTTCGCGTTGTACACGTAGATGGACTCGATAAACGGCAAAGAAGCCCTGTAATTATCGAGCTGCTGCTGCGCGAAAATGACGTCGTAAATGTTCGGGTTTACGTAATAAAGCAGCTTGGATACGGCATAGTCGGAGTAAATTTGGGAGGACAATGCTTTCACGGTGTCCGTCATTTTCGACACTTCGTTTTTCGTCTGAAGAAGGTTTTTGTTGTCCGCGCGGTATACCTGCTCGGTCGCGATGTTCTCGAAATTCACATAAAGAATGGTCGAGGTGACCATGAGCGTGATAATGATGCAGGCAATAAAGCTGATGAAGATCCGTCTGTACACTTTTTTTTGTTCGCCGGACACGTAGTGAAACCCCTTTCAACAACGACGTGTTGAAGCTACGATAGCATCTTACGAGGGTCTATTCAAGACAGCGAGCGCGAAATATCCAAAGGGTTCACGAATGTAGATAAAGTCCACTGTTCATAAGTGCGGTTTTTATAACAATGTGCTCAAGCGTCAGTTTCATCATCCTCCCGGCTCTGTTAGAAATAAGGTGTGCCGCGGCGAACGGCTCACTAACTTTTCCTGGGGGCAATTATGGCATGACGAATATGGCGAAGAAGAAAGGTTTTCTATACGAGCTGAACAAAAACAAAATCATGTTTATGATGCTGTTTCCGACGTTGATTTTTTTCTTGGTCAATTCCTATTTTCCGATGATCGGGGTTTACTACGCATTCACGCAATACGACTTTGCCGGCGGGTTATTCGGAAGCCCTTTCATCGGGCTGCAAAACTTCAAATTTCTAACCCAATCCGGCATACTGCTCAGGCTGACGCTAAATACGATCGGCTATAACG
The DNA here is from genome assembly GCF_042655525.1 of Cohnella soli. Lineage (NCBI taxonomy): Bacteria > Bacillati > Bacillota > Bacilli > Caryophanales > Paenibacillaceae > Cohnella > Cohnella soli. Next base: position 207,660 of record NZ_JBHSMI010000013.1, on the reverse strand, counting down.
TAGCATTTATCGTGCTTGGCAATGTTCTGGCGATTGTTGCGGCTATATTAATCAGTGAAGTGCGAGGCAAGCTGTTCAAGAAAATCACGCAGTCGGTCATGTTCCTGCCTTATTTCATGTCGTTCGTGTTGCTAAGCGTTATCGCATATAACCTTTTTAATTATGAAACCGGTTTCGCTAACCAGTTCCTGAAGTCGATCGGAATGGCTCCGGTCGATGTGTACAACACGCCTTGGCTGTGGCCGATTCTCATTACGGTGTTTTACGTGTGGAAAAACATCGGGTACGGCATGGTCATCTACCTGACTTCGATTATGGGCATTAGCGACGAGTATTACGAAGCGGCGAAGATCGACGGGGCCAACATCCTTCAGCGCATATGGAGAATAACGGTTCCGATGCTGAAGCCTACGTTTGTCGTCCTTCTCCTGTTCGCGCTGGGCAGCATCATGAAAGGGCAGTTCGATCTGTTCTATCAGCTCGTCGGCAATAACGGCTTGCTGTACAACGCGACGGATATTATCGATACGTACGTGTATCGTTCCTTAAAGGTGAATTTCGATATCGGGATGGCGACCGCCGCAGGCTTGTACCAATCCGTCTTTGGATTCGTGCTCATCATGACCGTGAACTACATCATCAAGAAAATCAACGAGGATTACGCCTTGTTCTAACTTGCGGAAGGAGAGATCGCATTGAAAGACAATAGCGCCGGGGTGTCTGCCTTGTTTAAGGTGGCGGCATATTCCTTTATCGCTGTATGCACGCTCATTTGCCTGTTTCCGTTCCTGCTGATGATTTCGGGATCGCTGACCGCCAATGAATCCATTATTCGAGACGGCTATCATCTGATTCCCAAAGTGTTTTCGACGGAAGGGTACGAGATGGTGTTTGTATTCCCGGATCAGCTGCTGAGAGCGTACGGGGTAACGATTTTCGTCACGGTGACGGGGACGCTGCTCGGGTTGTTCCTCATTACGATGGCGGGTTACGTGCTTCAACGGAAGGATTTTAAGTATCGCAACGCGTTCTCGTTCTATATCTACTTTACGACGTTGTTCGGGGGCGGACTGGTGCCCTGGTACATTATGCTGACCAAATATTTCAACCTGATCGACACGTACAAGGTTTTGATTTTACCCGGCTTAATGACGCCATTCTTGATTATTCTCATGAAAAATTTCATCAAATCCGCGATCCCGGAAGAGCTGATCGAATCGGCCAAAATCGACGGGGCGAACGACTTTCGTATCTATTACGGCATCGTGCTGAAGCTGGCCATGCCGGGCGTCGCGACCGTAGGCTTGTTCCTGGCACTGACGTATTGGAACGATTGGTTTCTGTCTTCTCTGTTCATTAACAATGCAAGCAAGTTCCAACTTCAATACTACTTGTACAATGCGATCAACACGATGCTGTTCGTATCGCAGATGGCTTCCGGATCCGGGGTCACTCTGGCGAAAGAAATTCCGACGGAGTCGACCAAGATGGCGATGGCAATTGTTGTGACGGGGCCGATCGTTTTCTTGTATCCGTTCTTGCAACGCTATTTCGTCAAGGGGCTAACGATCGGCGCAGTGAAAGGTTAGAACCGATGCCGGGACGAAATCTCCCGGTTCCTATTCGGCTAACATATATTATTCTATAGTAGGGGGATTCGTATGGGAAAAGGGAAAACGAAGTTAATGGCGGCCGGCATGTCCCTGACGGTGTTCGCAGGCTTGTTAGCAGGATGCAGCGGCTCCAATAAGGAAGAGAGCAGCAGCTCGCCTAAAACTTCGGCTGCAAGCCCGTCGGCGTCCGGTTCTTCGGCCGCGTCGGAGCAACCGTCCAAGATCGACACGTCCAAGAAAGTCGACCTGCAGTTTTACATGCTCGGGGACGCTCCGAAAGATCTGCCTCTTATTCAAGAGGAAATCAACAAGATGGCGTTGGAAGATTTGAATGCGACCGTGACGTTTAACTTTACGACGTGGACGGATTGGTCCCAGAAATACAAGCTGCTGCTATCCTCCGGCCAGCCGATTGACCTGATCTTCACGGCCGACTGGACGGATTATCAATCCTACGCGAAGAAAGGCGCATTCCTTCCGCTAGACGAGCTTCTGCCGCAGGCCGCTCCCAAGCTATACGAGTTTGTTCCGAAGGACATGTGGGATGCGGTCAAAATCGATCAGAAAATATACACGGTGCCGGCTACTTGGAAAGAATACGTAACGGAAGGCATCGCTTACCGGGAAGATCTCCGCAAGAAATATAACCTGCCTAAGCCCGAGTCGATCGAGACGCTGGAGCAGTACTTGGACGGCATTCGCAAGAACGAGCCGGATTTGCTGCCTCTTGCGGACAATCAAGGCTATCATACCGAATCGATCCGCCAGCTGACGACGAAGACGGTCAACAGCAGCAACAAAGTTCCATACGGCCTGAATATTATGTATGACGCGCCGCGAGACGTGACTTCCTATTGGGGTTCCCCACAGCACTTGGCGGACCTGAAAATGTACAAAAGATGGGCGGACAAAGGGTACTGGCCGAAAAACGTCCTGAACATCAAGGACAGCGGCCACGACGTGTTCGCCAGCGGCAAAGCCGCAGCGTTGCTCGGAAGCGAGAACCCGAACCGATTTAACGATTCCGTTATTAAAATCAAATCGTTGCACCCGGATTGGGAGCTCGGTTACTTCCCGTATCCGAACGCCAAAGGCTTCGCTCAACCGGTCCATCCGATCCACAACGGCTTCGCGATTCCGCGCAGCAGCAAAAACCCGGAAAGAGCGCTCGCGTTCTACGAGAAGCTGGTCACGGACAAACGTTACAATTGGCTCACGCAATACGGCATCGAAGGCAAAAACTTCGAAGTCGAAGACGGCAAATACTATAAGATGATCGGCGACGCGCAATCGAACGGCTTCCCGCGGGAAGGCATGCAAGGCTGGGCGTGGAGAAATCCGGAGTTCATGCTGTTCGAGAAGAGCTTCGATGCGGTGCTGCAAATGTTCAGTGACTTTGATAAGATAGCCAAGCCGGACATTTTCCAAGGCTTCCCGGAAGATTGGACGCCATATCAAGCCGAGAAAGCGGCGGTCGAGCAAGTAGAGAAGCAATATCTCTACCCGCTGAACGTCGGCCTGATCGACGATGTCGAGGGCGGCCTCAAGTTGTTCATGGAGAAGGCGAAGCAGGCAGGCTTGGACAAAATCCAGGAAGAGTATAAGAAGCAATGGATTAAGTATTTGGATGATTCGGGTATTCAGTAAAGGGAGAAGATTGTTTGTTACAAGGATAGACCGGCTGGCCCTGTCAGGGCTTCCGGTCTTTTTTTGTGATAATCTGGGGGAGTCGCTATATATTTTTCATATGGAATTTCGCGTGATAAGCTGATTTCAGTAAGCGAGATGACACTTTGGAAAGCTAACCTTGGGATGATCAGGTTAAGCGGTCTAGGTATAAGGAATGGCAAGCTTCCTGTTGAGTACTTCAGGTGGGCGCGCATATGGAACGTATTCGGGACGGTCACGATTTTTTTGCCTTTGATATCCTTGTATCTTATGGTCGTCAAACCGGAGTGAATAGGTTAACTCATGCATATTCGGAGGGAATTTATGATGAGACTGTATCGAATGAAAGTAGATCTAGACGGAGCAAGCCGTCTGCCGGAATTTCTGGAGGGCAATTACGTATGTTTCGGCGAACCGGGGATTGGAGAGTTGGACCGAATCGGCAAAGCGGAGCTCGTCGGTAAATTAGCAGCGGAGTATGGTTTGGCCGGACAAGAGCTCGAGAGAATAGCCGCGGAGCATTCCGTATTCGCGCATGGCATGCAGGATGGCGATTATTTGATTGTGGACGACGGAGAAAACATCCATTTGGGAGATATGGGCGACTACTATTATGTCGATAGCTTTGATAATGCTGAAGATCGCAGCGGCCATAGGCGAGGCGTGACTTGGCTTCGCAGTCTGAGAAGAGAGGAAGTGCATCCCGAGTTGCTTGCCTTTCTCGATGATGAAGGAGTTATCGGGGATTTCGGGCGAGCCGTGACTCCAGACGAGATGGAGAACTTGCTGAAGAGGCCGGCAGCATTTGACTCGGAATGGATCGACGAGGAGACGATCAAGGAAGCACTCGGGATATTGAAGGCGGCTATGAAGTCGGAAGACGCCGAACGCAGGGAGCGGGCCGCGATCGCCATTCTGCAGGCGGCGCGAGTTATCGGTTAAAGTCTGCATTCTAAGTCTGCATTTTGACGTTAAGAATACCTGACACAAACATAGTTCTATGCCCCGGTAGATGGTAGAATAGTAGCGGACAAAGCAAGCTTATTCGGGGGAATTTGCAATGATCGTGGCGACCAAGCTTCACATTCCTCAAGCTCGGCATACGTTAGTTGATCGGCCCAGATTGATAGAGAAGCTGGACGAAGGTTTGAAGGCAAAGCTTACGCTCGTGTCCGCGCAGGCGGGATATGGCAAAACGACGACGTTAAGCCAGTGGGCGAGTCAGTGCGGATGTCAGACGGCATGGGTGTCGTTGGATCGACAAGATAACGACTGGACGCAATTTTGGAATTACGTTGTCGCTGCGATCGGGGAAAAGGCGCCTGGTTTCGGCTCGGAAGCCGGGCCGCTTCTGGCGAAGGGACACTCGGCGAATGCCACGTCATCGGAGCCTGCGATCGAGGTACTGTTGAACGAGCTTAATCGGCTGCAGCATAAGCTTGTCCTTATCCTGGACGATTACCATGTGATAGAAGTCCCTTCGATACACGAATCGATGCGTTTTTTGATCGAGCATCTGCCAAGTCATGTTCATCTGTACATCGCAAGTCGCAACGAGCTTGTTCTGCCGACCGCGAGGCTGTTAGCCACAGGGGAAATGCAGCGAATTCAGGCACAGGACTTGCGCTTTGGGCTGGACGAAGGGCTTGTTTTTTTCGAAAATAAACCGGATCTGTCGCTGACAAAGGGACAGGCGGAGGAACTGCTGCACCAGACGGAAGGATGGGTCAGCGGCTTGCAACTGGCGGCGATTTCGCTGCAAAGAAGTGAGAATCGGGCGGTGTCCATACGGCGTTTCGGCGGAAAGACACATCAGATCGCCGATTATTTGTTCGAGGAAGTTTTCCGGTACTTGCCGGAGTCGCTTCGCGATTTTCTGCTGGACACGTCTGTTCTCGCACGGATGAATCGTTCGTTGTGCGAAGCCGTAACGGGACAAGCGGATTCCCATAAGCAGCTTGCCAAGCTGGAGCAAATAAACCTGTTTATCGTTCCGCTGGACGACGAGCGGAACTGGTACAGGTATCACCATCTGCTGTCAGACTTTCTGCAGATGACCTTGGCGGACGTTGAGCCGGACAGAAGGATTCAAGCTCATGCTAAGGCTGCCCGGTGGCTTGAGAATGAGGGCTTCATCGAGGAAGCGGCCGAACATTACTTGGAAGGCCGGCAGTACGAGGATGTCGTTCGGGTGATTGAAGAGCACTTGGGCGAGTTTATTCGGAAGAGAATGTTTGTGTTAGGTCGTTGGATGCTGCAGGTCCCTGAGAATTATTTCCGGGACAAGCCGATGGTCGAGATGTTTTACCTGCTCGTTCTGGTGGGCAGCGGGCATTGGGATACGGCTACCGCAAAGATTGAAGAGGCTAAAACCAGATACGAAGCGATGCAAGGGTCGATGGACGAGAACCGTTGGAAAGAAACAATGGGTAACATCTACTTCCTGTGCGGAACGGCGTGCTATTTTCGCAAGGACCTGCAAGGCATCTCATCTTACTTCGAGCTTGCGGAGAATCTGTTCCCCGAAGGGCGCGCGTTTCGATCGATCAGCTATAACAACAACCACGGTTTCGACGAATTCGACGATCATATGAGCTTCATTAACGACTATCGTGAAGGCGCTGCCTTCATGGAGAAATGGATCGGGAACTGGGGGGAGAACAGCGCCCATCCGTTCGTTATCTCGCTTTTTTCTTCTTACAGTAAGCTGCTCTACGAGTGGAATCGACTGGGCGAGGCCGAACAGTGCATCGCTCAAATCCTCGAACGGGACACCGTAGCGCCAGTAGCGCGCACTTTAATCCACCTATACGTGAGCGCCTCCCGCATCCGGCAGACAATGGGCCATCCGGAATGGGCCAAGGAGCTATTGGAGCAAGCCAAACTGCGAATCGAGTCTCCGGATTATGCTTTGTACTTGCGAAGAATCGAAGCAGAGCAGGCGTGCTTGTCCGTAAAACAAGGCGATATAGCCGGTGCGACTGCATGGCTTGAGCGTTGCGGGATGGTGCATACGGACGATGTGTCATTGGGTAGCATTGCCGAGTATTTGGCGTTGGCACAGGTGCTTTCGGCGTGCGGACGAAGCGAAGAAGCGTTAACCGTATCGGGGCGCCTGTATGCGTTGTTAAGCAAGGAGGATCGACTCCGGGACCGGATCAAAGTCGCGATTCTGCAAGGCGTAACGCTGCAAAGACTTGGTCGCACCGTAGAAGCGCTCGTCTGGTTGGAAAAGGCGCTTGTGCTGGCGCGTTCGGAAGGTTTCATCCGCAGCTTCGTGGATGAAGGGAGTGTTATGGAGGAGTTGCTGGCTGCTTATTTGAACAAAGCGAGCCACGCCCGATCTGGTTCGGCGGAAACTGCGGTTTATGCGGAACAATTACTTCAGGCGCTGCTTGCCGAAGTGGAGGCGGCTGCGGCATTGGGTCCGATTGCTGGGGCTAAGGCAGCGTCGATAGGAGCCTCACGAACGGAGAAGACCGGGGCAGTGACGATTGCGAACGTGCGAACAGAGTCGGACAGGCGGAAGGCAATCGCGCCTAACGAAAGACTGAAGGTCAATTGTTTCGGCGGCTTCAAAGTCTCTGCCAGCCAGGAAGGCGCGAAAGAGATCAGATGGCGCACTGCCAAGGCGGAGGAACTGCTTGCCTACCTGATCCATCATCGGGGAGAAGCGGTGGACAGATACCGTATTATGGACGCCCTGTGGGGAGATGATTCGGAGAAGACAAGTGCGTATTTCAATACGACAATGCACTATCTTCGCAAAAATCTAGGAAGCATCGGCATCGACGGCATCCTTCGGCATAACCGAGGATTTTATCGTATCGACGCGAATGAACTGGATTGCGATTATTTGAAGTTTTATGAAGCGACAGCTTCCGGTGGGCTTGTAGACGAAGACAATGTTGTTTTGTACGAGGGCCTCGCGAAGCTATACACGGGTCCCTATTTGGAGGGCTATGATTACAGATGGGCCGTGCAAGCGAGGGGAAACTTGGAGTATGAGTATGCCGCTCTTCTACTTAAGATTTGCGATTATTATATGGGGGAACATCAGCATGGCCCGACCATTAAGCTTCTAAAAACAGCGCTTAAGCACGTGCCATGGAACGAAGAAGTTCATGCCAAGCTGATCGCGGCCCATCTGTCGAACAACGACCGGATAGCGGCTCTAAAGCAATACGACGCGCTGAAAAGGACGTTGCACGACGAGTTCCGCATGGAGCCGGGCGACGAAGTGAAGCGGTTGTTGGGCATGAGGTAGGTTGGTGAGTTGGCATTCGCGGCTAGCGCGGATCCAAGCATTGCTGTTGAAAATAAGAAACCCGGAAACTCGCCTGCAGCAGGCGTCCCCGGGTTTCTTTACTAAAGGGAGTTACGTTATAGCGGGAGTTACCGTTGTTTCGCAACCGGCGAAGCTGGCTCCATTTACATCTTTTAATACGCCAGGTTTAAAGATGATTTTGATAACTGATCCCGAAGTGAGGGTTGTTGGAGTAATCGTAATGGTTGCGGATGGCTTTCCAGTATCTCCGCTGGACGGAGCACCAGGGCCACCCGAACCTCCCATACCGCCGGGGTCGGAACCACCTAGACCACCAGAGCCGCCCATACCGCCAGGATCAGGGATACACAATTCAGGAATTGGGCAAGAACCGCCGCCAGAAGACGGAATGGACCAAGTTACGGCTGTAGCGTTTATGGCAGTTGCAGTTCCTCCGGAGGGAGTCAACTCAATAGACTGAATGAGATCCCGAACATCGCTGTCTGCAACTCCTGGATATAAGTTGTCTTCAAATTGTAGCTTAATTTGGGTTGTAGTGCCTGCTGAAACGGCCTGAATGGAAGCGAACGGCGTATATGTCACAGCGCTGTACGCGACTACGGCATTGCTCGAGTCGAGAGCATACAGTGCAATGCAGTTTTTTCCTTCGCTTACATCGATGTTGTCGCCGGGTGTGTAGTTGCCGGAAGAACTTATGATTTGTCCGGCAGATGGTGGCGCTGGGCATGTTGCACTGGAGACAACGCCCCAGTGCGTAGCGCCGGTAGGCAAATTATTCAGCACTGTAAATTTAGCTGTATGAATCGAGGAACCGCTAACGGGAGAGCCGTAGTTGTGCGGGTAATATAATTGAGCCGGCTCAATCGCGACATCCGAAGCTTGTAACGTGATATCGACGAATTTGACTACCAAGTTATTTGCGCTTACTTCGTAGAGACCGATATGGTTTCCAGCCGCTACGTCAGTAATGTTTGAACCTGAAGTATAAGGGAGCCCTGTATTGACGGCATCAAAGCCAACAATTGGAGTTGTAACAGCTGTATCCGATTGCTTCACGACCCGCAGGCTGTTACCACCCGCGTTATAAGTAATTTTAGTCGAATTTGCTACACTGCCTTTCGCTACCATATACCCTGTAATGGCTGGCGCCAAAGTTGGCGTCGGCGTTACCGGCGGGACATAAACCGGCGGTGTCGAGGTCGGCGAAGGCGAAGGAGACGGCGAAGGAGACGGCGAAGGAGTCGGATTTGTCTTCTCAGTGTAAACCTGCTTGGCCTCGTATGCGCCGGTTACCAGCAAATCCCGGGTAGCGTTGGTTGATCCGCCGAATTTTCCATCCGCACCGTTGCTTAGAAGCTTCAGCTCCAACGCGAGAGCGACGTACCCTTTGGCCCAGTCGGATACAGTGCTGTCCGTAACGCCCGGGGTGCTTTCTGCTTTGTCCTTTTCTCCCAGCCCTCTAAGCAGAAAAGCGGCGAGTTGTTCCTTGGTTACTTTACCAGCCGGATTATAAGTGCCATTTCCGTAACCCTCCGTAATCCCGGCCGCTTTAAGCGCCTCTATATACGGCAAGGCATACCCGTTAGCGCGATCGTCGGCTTTGACGTCCGAGAAACTCGAAGTCTTCGAGGAAGAATCCACATCGAGATTGAAAATCAAAGTGGCGACTTTGGCAAATTGAGCGCGATTCATTTCTTCTTTTAATCCAAAAATACCCTCGTTAACACCGTTGAAAACCCCTGCAGAGATCAAGGCATCGAACTTCGCTTTCGTTGCCGCGTCCAGGTCCTTCAGATCGGTGAAGTCTGCCGATGTTTTCGCGCTTGCTGTGTATATCACGCTACCCGATAGAGAAATCGTGACCGCAAGCGCGATCGAAATCCACTTTTTCTTCATAACAGAACTTTGCCCCCTCACATTAAAATAAATGTAACAATAACACGTACTGCCTTAACAAAAAATAAACAAATTACGTGGTTTCAAATCCGACATCCCTTTGGTAGCAACAGATGTGAAGCTATTCCCTTAATTATCCAACACATAAAAAATTGTCGAAGTGTGCAGATCTGATCACCTTCACACCCCCGCCCGAATCGCCTCAGCCAATCGGGCCACACCTTCCTGAATGACTTCAGGCGTCAGCCCGCCGTATCCCATGACGATTTGGCGTTCATGGTTGCCTTTGACGAGGGCGTAGTGCTCGACCGCGTATACATGGACGCCTGCAGCCTGGATTCGCGTCATCAACGCTTCCGTAAATTGTACATCCGGCAGTTCCACGACGAGGTGCATGCCCGCAGATTGGCCGAGAATCCGCGCTTCGGGAAGATGCAGACGCAAGGCGGAAACAAGCGCTTCGCGGCGTTTTCGATAGATTTTGCGCATGCGGCGAATATGGCGATCGAAGTAACCTTCTTCCATGAAGCGGGAAAGAATGAGCTGCTCCAACGTAGGGGTATGGCGATCGGCGAACCATTTCAGTGTCCGATACCGTTCGATGAAGCGGTCAGGAAGCACAGCATAGCCGATACGAAGGGCAGGGGATAATATTTTGCTGAACGTTCCGACGTAAATGACGCGCTCGGGATCCAAGCCTTGAAGGGAGTGGACGGGAACGCCCTCATACGTGAACTCGCTATCGTAGTCGTCCTCGATGATGAAACAGTCCGCGTGCCGGGCGAATTCGATCAACTGGATGCGGCGCTGAATCGGCAAAGTGCCGCCAAGAGGGAATTGGTGAGAAGGTAATACAAAGACGAGGTCCGGCCTATCCTCAAGGGAGAGCGCATCCGTCCGGATTCCTTTGTCGTCGACCGGGATTGGCAACAAGGAAGCACCCGCATAGGCAAAAATCGTCCGCATCTCGTCAGTCACCGGGTCTTCAACGGCGATCCGCGCAGGCTTGTCCTTAGAAGAGAAAAGCTCGGTAATGAGATGCAAAGCCTGCGTCGCGCCGGAAGTAACGACGATCTGGTCCGGTCGGCACCTGACGCCTCGCGCCTGTGACAGGTAGCGTGCGAGCACATGGCGAAGCTCGGCAGTTCCTTCTGCCCCCGAATAGCCGAATGCCTGCTCGGGTGTATGCATGCATACTTCTTTGGCCAGCCGTCCCCAGACGACTCTCGGGAAGTAGTCCGCAGCCGGATGGGCAGCGCGGAAGTCGATGCCGCCGCGAGGGTTGCTTGAAGGGAGACCGGCTGGCGCGCCACCCCGGTGAAATTCCCCCGCCGCCGAGGGGAAGAAGGAACCGGCCGCGACGTATGTGCCGGACTGGGGGCGCACTTCCAAATAACCTTCGGCAAGCAGACGATCGTAAGCTTCGAGCACGACGTTGCGGGAGACGCCGACCTGCGATGCCAATTCGCGGCTTGAAGGCAACTTTGCACCCTCGATCAGTTCGTTGCTGAGAATTCTTTGCCTTAGTTGGTCGTACACCTGGCTCGTCAACGCTTTCGAAGATGTACGGTCAACCGGAAACCATAACATTGGCAGCCCCTCCTTTGTGACGCAACTGGTACTATGAAAATGTGCAAAACGTGGACCTTATAGATACCAGTATAGCATGTTATGCTGTTTCCAATGAGAGGGGCGCGAGCATGTATGAAGACGATCGGACTTATTGGAGGCCTTAGCTGGGAGTCGACGGCCGACTATTATCGTTACATCAATCAAGGGGTTAATGAAAGTCTCGGAGGGCTCTGCTCGGCGAAATGTTTACTGTATTCGTGTAATTTCGAAGAAGTAGTCCGGTTGCAGAAAGCTGGAGACTGGCCGCAAGCCGCTGCCTTGCTCGCCGACGCGGCTCGCAAGCTGGAAGCCGGAGGTTGTGATGCAATCCTCATCTGCACGAACACGATGCACGTTGTCGCGAATGAAGTTGGGCAAGCCGTTCGGATTCCACTGCTGAATATCGTGGATACGACCGTCGAACAAATCAAGCATCAAGGCATTCGCAAAGTCGGGTTGCTCGGCACGCGTTATACGATGGAAGAGTCGTTCTACACGGACCGCCTTCGCGAGCATGGGCTTGATCCGATCGTGCCGGATGAAACGGATCGCAATCGCGTGCACGACATTATTTTCAGCGAATTATGTAAGGGAGAAATGAAAGCTTCTTCTCGAGAAGAATACGTCCGAATCATCGAACGGCTGCGTGACAGAGGGGCAGAAGGGATTATCCTCGGTTGTACGGAGATCCCTCTGCTGCTGAAACAGGAGCACGTGGACATGCCGTTGTTCGATACGACCCGCATTCACGCCGACGCAGCGGTACAGTTCGCGCTTGCATCTGCCTAATAATGATATTGTGACGAATGAAGAAAAAGGGACTTCCGCCGGCAGCGAGCCGAGAGAAGTCCCTTTCGCGTATGCTTATTTTAGTTAGTTACCGAAAATGTTATTTCTTGCATGCCTGAAGTGCCTGAGATCTGGAACGCCTGATCGATTTTGTAGTTAATATTGTCGGGAAAGGTTCGGAACCCTATGGCACGATATTGTCCCGGTTCGAGTGCGAGCTCGAAAGTATCGCCGGTAAATGGAAAAGGAAGATAATTTCCGTTTCTAGCCAGACCAATCATTCCCCCCTTAGTGAAAGGGACATCGCCCAGAGAAACTTTCCCTTTTACATTCGGCTCAGGCAACGTAAGCGTGGGCGAGACGACGCTTCCGTCTTTTACAGTGATTCTCATGGCGAAGGGTTGAACGACCATCATTTTGCTTGTAGCAATGTGAATGAGTTGATAATTCCCGTCGGGCACATCCAAGTAGACGACTCCATCACTCCAAGAATATCCCGGGTAAATCAATTGAAGGTTGCTTTCATTTCTAATCTGAAACACTCCGTTAGGCACTGTTGCACCACTGCTGTCTACGATGGAGAAGTGAGGAATCTCTGGTTGAATGGTCTGCAAATTCAACCAGCTCTGAATGCCTCTATCTACACTGGCTTGATAAGGCGTTAATCCGCTGTCGTCGGGTTTCATCTTGTCTGCACCCGCATGCAGAAGCTGTTGGATGATGTTAAAGCTGGAAGATTGCACGGCTCGAATTAACGAGTGATCCAGGCCTGGATCCGCGCCATATTTCAGTAACAGCTGGACGAGCTCAGGCTTTGGAGGTACTGTGTTCTCGGAGCCGGGCGGTGAGGTTGACTTGGTCGAAGCCCACTCCAATAAAGAATCGTGCGTTGCCGAGTTCGGATCCACCCCGGCGTCTAACAATATGCGCAGCAGCTCTTCACTACCTAACGTGATGGCGATCCGCGCATACATTTCCCCGTTGGTGCCCAAGCTTGCCCCTGCATCGAGCAACGCCTTGGCTGCCTCGACGCGATTGTACTGAACCGCGAGATAAAGAGGAATAGCCGTGGAATAGTATTCGGGGAGCGTGGCGTTCGGATCGACGCCTCTGCCAAGCAAGTTCTTGATGGTAGCGATGTCCCCGACGCGCGCGGCTTCAAACAAGCTTCGGATTAGCGCCTTCTTGGATTGCTCGGTCAATCCGATGGCGATTTTGCGAGACTTCGCGTCGTATGTAACGTCCGTATCGAGCACAAGTTCAACGAACCGCTCAGGCACATAAATTTTCCCGCTTTGATTGACAGAAGCCTGTTGAAGGCTGATTAGCTTTGTGTCTATCCACATTTTCGGTTGATTGAGCACGGTCTTATACACTTTTCCGTTTCTCTTCACGTTAATGATGTTTTTAGACACGACCGTATTGAGCTTCAGAGCTTTCGTTAACGCAGCGAGCGGGAACAGAACTTGGTTTTTGGATATAATCGGCTGGTCCGATAGCGCGAGCGGCTTGCCGTCCAAAGTAATCGACAGGGACGTCGTTTTCGGTGCCGCGGCCCCTGCCGGCATGGCTCCTACTAATAATGTGATAAGTAGAGCGCAAACTAACCACTTTACATAAAATTTTGTCGTATGAAAAATCATATGCGGGGTGTCTTCCTCCTCTAGTATGTCATAATTTCCGTATTCTTCCTCAGGTACGGGGATAATTATATTATTTATTGCCAAAAAATGCGACATCCGATATAAAAGCAAGCAACGCAGACTGGTATAGTGAAGGTTAGACGTAACTTACTCAGGAGGATGAATTCGGATGAGAAAGATACTTTGTTTAAGCGGTTTTGCCGAGGAACAGCAGGAGATGGTGCGGAAGGCGGCACGGGAATTCTCGGTTGTTTTCGCCGGGAACGGGGAGGTAGATGAGGCGATTTATCGGGAAGCTGAGATTATTTGCGGCTGGGATGCCAAAGTGAAGGGAGCTGCGTTGGCGCAAGAAACCAGGCTGCGTTGGGTACAAAGCTGGTCGTCGGGGATCGACAGCCTGCCGCTCGAACTACTCGAAGAGCGCAGTATTGTGCTAACGGATGCTAGCGGGGTGCATGCCAAGTCTGTGTCCGAGACGGCGATTGCGATGATGTTGGGGTTGTCGCGGGGTATTGCTTCGGCTGTGCGGAATCAGCGGAGCGGCTTATGGGAAAGCCCCAAGACGCTTGCGGAGATGAATGGGGGAACAGTCGCGATTGTCGGCGCCGGGGAGATCGGCCGCGAGGTAGCAAGGTTGTCGCGCGCGTTCGACATGCGTGTTATCGCTGTCCGACGTTCAGGAGGGACGATGCCGGAGGCGGACATCGTCTACGAAAGTTCCCGGCTTGACGAAGCGTTGAGGGAGGCAGACTACGTCGTCAATATTTTGCCGTTAACGGAAGAAACTCGTCACAAGTTTGATGCGGGTCGCTTCGCAATGATGAAAAGCGGCGCATATTTCATTAATGTGGGTCGAGGGGCGACCGTACGGACGGAGGATTTGGTCGAAGCGCTGCAGAAGGGTGTCATTGCCGGTGCGGGGCTTGACGTGTTCAAGCAGGAGCCGTTGCCCGTAGATCATCCGTTATGGTTGTTGCCGAATGTGATCATTACACCGCATAATTCCGGGGGCAACACCGTTCGCAATCTCGAGCGGCTCGCCAACCTGTTCATTGCGAATTTGAACATCTATTTGTCGGGCGAGATCGGCAACCTTCGCAATCTGGTTGACTATAAGAAAAAATATTGAGCGTTTGGGCATACTTCAGCTCTCCAGAGGGACCGCGAGCGAACGAATAGTTGTCGTACAAGCAACTGCAGCCCTCCGGAGGGTCCGCGAGCGAACGAATAGTTGTCGTGCAAGCAACTACAGCCCTACGAGGGGGGCGCGAGCGAACGAATAGTTGTCGTACAAGCAACTGCAGCCCTCCGGAGGGTCCGCGAGCGAACGAATAGTTGTCGTGCAAGCAACTACAGCCCTACGAGGGGGGGCGCGAGCGAACGAATAGTTGTCATGCAAGCAACTACAGCCGTCAGGAGAGGCCGCAAGCCGCTATATCGCGACGCGAACGAAAGAAAGCGCTTCCCTCGATTAATCCATCGACCACAGACGGTTACTTGCTATTAACTGTCAATTTATTATTGAATTTTCACAATATATGTACTGGCTTTATTGGCATGTATTGATTAGAATATTTAACAAGTGCAAACGAACAAGTATTAAGTGCAAGTAATTCAAAAAGCTAGCAAATGGCCAAAGAGGAGAATGAAGAAATTGACCACGATTGCCACGAATGAACTGGAGTTGGCGGAAGCCAAAGAGTATGTACGTTCCGTCTACGAATCCGTAGTACGGAAAGATCACCACGAACCGGAATTCCACCAAGCGGTAAAAGAAATTTTGGATTCACTCGTTCCTGTTTTCGCTAAGCATCCGAAGTACAAAAAAGCTGGCATTCTCGAAACGATCGTCGAGCCTGAGCGAATTGTCTCCTTCCGCGTGCCATGGGTAGACGACAAAGGGAATGTCCAAGTGAACCGCGGTTACCGCGTTCAATTCAACAGCGCGATCGGACCTTACAAAGGCGGCCTTCGTTTCCACCCGTCCGTTAACGCGAGCATCATCAAGTTCTTGGGCTTCGAACAGATTTTCAAGAACAGCTTAACCGGTCAGCCAATCGGCGGCGGTAAAGGCGGATCCGACTTCGATCCTAAAGGCAAATCGGATCTAGAAATTATGCGATTCACTCAAAGCTTCATGACGGAGCTTTATAAATATATCGGTCCTGACGTGGACGTTCCCGCTGGCGACATCGGCGTAGGCGCGCGAGAGATCGGGTACATGTTCGGACAATACAAGCGCATTCGCAGCGGACATGAAGCTGGCGTCTTGACGGGCAAAGGCATCGTATACGGCGGAAGCTTGACGCGTAAAGAAGCAACGGGGTATGGTTGCGTCTACTTCGTGCAAGAGATGCTTCATGGCAAAGGCATGAGCTTCAAAGGCAGAACAGTCGTTGTTTCCGGTTCGGGCAACGTGTCCATTTACGCAATCGAGAAAGCAGCAGTGCTCGGCGCTAAAGTCGTCGCGTGCAGCGATTCCAACGGCTATATTTACGATCCTGAAGGCATCAATTTGGATACGGTCAAGCGGTTAAAAGAAGTTGAGCGCGCCCGGATCAGCGATTACGTGAAAGCACATCCGCACGCTGTCTACACGCCAGGCTGCGAAGGCATCTGGACGATTCCTTGCGATATCGCGCTTCCTTGTGCGACGCAGAACGAGATCGACGAAGAAGCTGCGAAACTGCTCGTTAGGAACGGCGTAAAAGCGGTTGGCGAAGGAGCAAACATGCCGTCGACGCTGGAAGCGATCGAAGTGTTCCTGCAAGGCGGCGTTCTGTTCGGACCGGCCAAAGCCGCGAACGCTGGCGGCGTAGCCGTATCGGCGCTCGAAATGTCGCAGAACAGCATGCGGTTGTCCTGGACGTTCGAGGAAGTCGACGCCAAGCTGCATAACATTATGAAAAACATTTATGCCAACTCCGTAGAGGCTGCAGACGAATATGGATATTCCGGCAACCTCGTTGTCGGAGCGAACATCGCCGGTTTCTTGCGGGTAGCCGAAGCGATGCTGGCTCAAGGCGTTGTCTAAGATTCACGTACTCATATGAATTCATTAAGGCGGGCTTCCCACATCGGGAGGCCCGTTTTTTGTTGTTCCTTGACAGCCGTCCAGTTGAGCCGTTACAATGTTCAAAGTATTGAAGATGATAATCATTATCAACAATTTTCAATCTAACAATCAGCTCGAGATGCGAAAAGGGGATTTATTCAAATGAAAAAACTTCTTCTGCCGTTAAGTTTGACGTTAGTCCTGCTGCTCAGCGCTTGCGGAGGCAACTCCTCGAATAAAGCCGGCAACGAATCGGCTGCGCCGTCCGGATCGGCCGCTCCGTCCGAATCGTCGTCCTCTTCGGAAACGACCATCACTTATCAATCGGAGTCCGGTCCCGTCGAAGTGCCGGCACACCCGAAGCGCGTCGTTGCGATCACCCGTTTTCTGACCGGCAATGTCATGCAGCTTGGCGTGCCTCTGGTTGGCGTAGATGAAATGTCCAAGGAGAACCCGAAGTTCGAAGAGCAATTGAAAGACGTCGAAGCGATCACGGACGAGAGCATTGAGAAAATTATCGAACTGGAGCCGGATCTCATCATTGGGCTGTCGGATATTAAAAACATCGATAAATTCAAGGAAATTGCGCCTACTGTTACTTTCACATACGGAAAATTAGATTACTTAAACCTACAGCTCGAAATGGGCAAATTGCTGAACAAAGAAAAAGAAGCGCAAGCTTGGGTTGACGATTTCAGCAAACGCGTGAAAGAAACCGGGGAGAAAATCAAGGCGAAGATTGGCGCGGACGCTACGGTATCGGTTGTCGAGACGTTCAACAAACAACTGTACGTCTATGGCGACAACTTCGGGCGCGGAACCGAGATTTTGTACAAGGGAGGCTTCGATCTCAAGAAGCCGGAGAAGGTTGCGGAAGCGACGAAGACGGACGGCTATTTCGCGGTTTCGAACGAGGTTCTGAAAGATTACTTCGGTGACTACGTTATTTTCAGCAAAAACGCGGAAGAGGACAACTCTTTCCAGGAAACAACGACGTACAAAGAAATTCCGGCTGTCAAAAACGGCCGCGTATACGAAGCGAATGCGAAAGCTTTCTACTTTAACGATCCGTTGAGTCTGGAATATCAACTGGAGTTCTTCAAGAAAAGTTTTCTAGGCGAATAAGGGACAATAGCGAAGACGGGCCTCCTCACGAAGGGAAGCCCGTCTTCGCTATTTATGGTTCGCGTCGGCGTTCCGGAACGCTGAAAGATACCGTCGTTCCTTCTCCGGGCACGCTGATGATAGATAAGCCGCGGCCATATAGCTGCAACAGCCGCCGATCCGTATTGCTGACCCCTATGCCTCTTCTTGCTTGCAAAGTCGGAGCAAGCAAGCGCCCAACTTGATCTGCGGCCATGCCGACGCCGTCATCGGACACTTCGACCCGAACGAAGCCGTCTTGACGGATGATACGGACCCGGATGGTGCCGCCTTCGCTCCTCTTCAGCAAGCCGTGCTTGATCGCGTTCTCGATGAACGGCTGGATCGAAAGAGGAGGGACTAACAACTCAAGGTCGGCATCGATCTCCCAGTCAACACGGAGCCGGTCCTCGAACCGGACTTGTTCGATATAGACGTAAGCTCGGGCCAGCTCCAACTCGTGTGAAAGCTCGACGAGTTCTCCCGTGTTGAGGAAGTCGAAACTAATACGAAGGAAAGACGCGAATACGTCGCCTAGTTCTCGCATTTTGTCCGTATCGGTATGACTAAGCGACATAATCGAATTCAACGTATTGAACAGGAAATGCGGATGAATCTGCGCTTGCAAGTAAGCCGCCTCCATGCGCAACCTTTCGTTCACGGAGCGTTTGACTTGAACCAAAGCTCTAATTCGGTAATTCAGCTCCAACGCATCTACCGGCTTGGTGACGTAATCGTTCGCCCCGGCTGAGAACCCTGCGTACATGTCGTCGGGCTGGCTGCGCGCCGTGAGCAGCAGAATAGGAAGCTCGGACGCGGAGTATCGTTCCCTGACGAGCTTCGTTAGCTCATAGCCTGACATCTGAGGCATCATTACGTCAGCGATTATCAAGTCCCACTGTGTTCTGTCCAACAGCGCGAGCGCTTCCCGGGCGGAACGGGCCGTCGTCACTCGGTATGGCTGCGTAGACAGGATGCCGACGAGCACGTTCAGGTTAACGGGATCGTCGTCTACCGCAAGAATGTTCGCTGCGCCTTCCTGGTTAAGCAGACTGGCGTGTTCTTCGATGGCCGCCACCTGGAACCGTGCAGACATGGCTTCCCATCGCCCGCGTTTGCCGTTCCCGACCGAATCCTCGTTCGCCATCTCGGCGAGCACAAGCGGCGGTCGAGTGGCGAGGAGGTCGAGTTCGCGGGCGGGCGGGAGATCGAATGAAAAGACGGAACCTTTGCCAGGCTCGGATTGCACAATGAGCTTACCGCCATGAAGCTCTACCAACTGCTTGCAGATGCTGAGCCCAAGTCCAATGCCCCGCCCATCGCTAATGCCGTAAGTTCCTTGCTCATAAGGAAGGAAGACTCTAGACACGGTTTCTTCATCCATGCCGACACCTGTATCCGCCAGTTGGACGACAAGCCTGCCATCCCTGGACGCGAAGGCGGATACAGTGATCGTTCCCTCCTCCGTGTATTTGATGGCGTTGTGCAGCAAGTTATACAAAATCTGTACAAGCCGCTGCTCGTCTGCCATGACGGGAGGGAGCGACTGATCGATATCCGCGATCAATCTTACCGGCTTGTCCACCAGCATGTATTCAAGCATCCCGGCGACGCCGGGAACGATCGATTGAATGCGAAGGGGTTCTTGATTTAGCGCGATTCGATGCTCCTGAAGCCTCGTGACGTCGAGAAGATCGCCAAGCAAATACGACATTCGTCGGCTGACAGTAATGAGCATTTCCATATCCTTCAGGCTTTTTTCGCCCATATTGCTTCTTTCTTTGGCGACGACGGTTTGGGCGATGTTCATCATTCCGTGCAACGGCGTTCTTAATTCGTGAGACGTATTGGCTAGAAATTGATCTTTCATCTTGTCGGCTTTGCGTAGTTGATCGTTGAGCTTGGCGATCTCTTGTGCATTGCGGAAGTACTTCTTGAACCAATAAGCCGACAAGCCGATGATGGCCAGAATAATATCGATCGGATAATACACCGTAGTGACGTCAAAGGACGATTCGAAAATACTCCAGACCACGTTGGAAATAGTACCTGCCGCCGTCAGCAATATAAAGGCAACGTCCTTGTCGTCGTGTTTCTTGAAAATAAGCGTGCCGATGATGAAGATAAACCAGGAGAAGGGCACGAGATAAAAGCCGAGAAAGATGTACAGGTCGATAATGCCGTTCGCCCAGGAGGCCGGAGCGGCAAGCAAAACTCCGGTCAAAGTCACAAGCGCCGCTGTGTAGACGGCAAGTCCGCGACTATGCGTGGTCATCGCGGCGATTCTTCGGAACATCAGCAGAATGAGCAAGTTCTGCCATAGAAGCGAGATGAGCCGAATTTTGACGGCCCATGTGTAATTGATCGGCAACCATGTCAGAAGTACGTTATCGTGGCCGATCAGAACAGCGGTCGAGATCGTAATCGTCAACAATCCGGTATAAACGAGTGATTTTTCGCGACGATTAAAGAAATAGAGTATAAAGGCATACGCACCATGAAGCAGCAAAATCATAAACACGATAAGCTGAAAACCGATGGAGTACCAGCGAACGTAGTCGATTGAAGCTTGCGTGCCGAAGCGAACGGTGCGCAGTATGCCGCCCGAATATGGATCGTCGAAATTGGCGACATGAATGAGCAATTCGATCTCTGTCGTGCCTTCTATCGTGTAAGTGGCAGTATAGGACATGCTGCGTGGCGTATATTGTTGGGCCGTTGCGGCGGGGTGGCCAAAGGCGCCTTCCGTTCGTCCATTGAGCTCAACCCGGGAAGCCGCCTGAATGCCTTGAAACCAGAAGGAGACGGGTGTCGTCAGCGGATCGATGAGGATACGCAGTCGATAAGTGCCATAGCCATAAGAACTGCCTGAGTTGTCCGGGAACAGACTGCTCCAGTCCCCTGGGACGGTAATCGGGCGAGGCTCGTCCAACTTCGGGAGCTCCAGATAGGTGACTAAACGTTCAGGGTAGAACCGCCATTGCCCGTCCAATGCGAACGCGGGGGAACGGTCCAAATCGACGCCGCGCAGGTCAAGCACGCCGTCAACGGGACGAGGCGGCTCATCAGTATGGAATATTCCGGACCAAGCCCATCTCAAACAGAAGAGGGCACCGAAAAAGAGAACGATAATGACAAAATATTTGATAGCGTGCGTCCGGTGAATGTTCATCATGTTTCCAACATTCGACATCGCCTGCGGGTTATCCTGCCTACGAATTGGACGAGAGAGGACGCGGTTTCCGTCACCGCGTCCTCTCGGAAAAACTTAGAAGCAGGAGAATGATTCGATCGATTGCAGGTCGAAGCCGGAGAAAATCCAGAAGAAGCCGGTCCAGCGAAACCCAGAAATCGACGTCCTGCCTAGGAAGACAGGGTAGAACCAGAAGCCTTGCCCCCTGCGCGGCCAAATGTACGTGTAGCGGAACATGCAGCGCGAGATAGCCCCCGGATCGACGGCCAGCGCTGACGCGCCTAGCGGTTTAGGCGGAATCGTCTGCGGCGGAGGTGAAGGCGGCGGCTGTATACCGGCCGGAGCACCGCCAGGCATACTGCCAGGCATACCGCCGGGCATACCGCTAGTCATGCCGCGAGGTATGCCGCCGGGCATACCGCCAAGCATACCGCCAGGCATACCGCCCGGCATACCGCCCGGCATACCGCCCGGCATACCGCCAGGCATACCGCCAGGCATACCGCCAGGCATACCGCCGGGCATACCGCCAGGCATACCGCCAGGCATACCGCCGGGCATACCGCCAGGCATACCGCCGGGCATACCGCCAGGCATACCGCCAGGCACACCGCCGGGCATTCCACCAGGCACACCGCCGGGCATTCCACCAGGCATACCGCCGGGCATACCGCCAGGCATACCGCCGGGCATTCCACCAGGCATACCGCCGGGCATTCCACCAGGCATACCGCCGGGCATACCGCCGGGCATACCGCCGGGCATTCCACCAGGCATTCCGCCGGGCATACCGCCAGGCATTCCACCAGGCATACCGCCAGGCATTCCACCAGGCATACCGCCGGGCATTCCACCAGGCATGCCGCCGGGCATACCGCCGGGCATACCGCCGGGCATACCGCCAGGCATACCGCCGGGCATACCGCCGGGCATACCGCCGGGCATACCGCCAGGCATACCGCCAGGTATACCGCCGGGCATACCGCCGGGCATACCGCCAGGTATACCGCCGGGCATACCGCCCGGCATACCGCCCGGCATACCGCCGGGCATACCTCCAGGTATACCGCCGGGCATACCGCCCGGCATACCGCCCGGCATACCGCCGGGCATTCCACCAGGCATACCGCCGGGCATACCGCCAGGCATACCGCTAGGCATACCGCCAGGCATACCGCCTGGTTGTCCGAAAGGTGGCAAAATTGACACGTGCGTCACTCCTCATTTTTCAATAGGGTTGCGATCCTGACGTTCCGACTGACGTGTTGGCGTGCTTAAATGAGTGTAATGGCGAGCAGGTTAAACAGGACGAGAGGAAGCACGAAGTTGCTGTACGGATTTGGCGGCGGAGTTCCGGGGAAGAAGCCGCGCTCGTAACCTTCGTTCGATAGACATAAGTAGAAGACTCCTCTGTCCCAATGAACAATGCGCCCTTCGTATACGTCGCCGTCCATCATCTCCACTTTGACCAGCTTGTGAGCGTGTTGGGCGCACAGTTGGTGCAAGTTTTCTCTGGCTGTCTTGAGCGTCAGATGAAGCTTGGAATCGCACTGATAGATCGGTTTCAGCTCGTGCTGAACCGAATTTTGCGAGCTCATGGCAAAGACCTCCGTCTGATTGAACATGAGATATTCTATGCAGTAGCCTAGAGCGGGGTGATGAAGTCGAGGCGAAAAGCGGATCTAGGGCGTGTCTGAACACTCGCTCAGGGGCATCTATCACCGCCTTTTCGCCCCCTGCTTCGCCACTTTTGTTCGACGTACCCCCGGTACGCCTTCACAAAAGTTCCTTGCATGGAACGAAAATTCGGCAATATCTGCTCCCCTCGGAGTATTCAGATACGCCCTAATGGTATAATCACGCTAGACCGATACAACCGGAAGGTGATTACGATGAGCGTCATTCGATTAGAGAATGTGACGAAGAAATATGAAGAGTCGATGGTATTCAGAGAAATTTATTTTAAGCTGTCGAAGGGCGAACGAATCGGTTTGATCGGCAGGAATGGCGCAGGCAAGTCGACGGTGTTCCGATTGATTCTGGGCAAGGAGGAACCGTCGTCGGGCAAAGTGGAAGTCGATCCGCAAGCGAGAATCGGCTACTTCTCGCAATTCTCGGAGCTGAGCGGCCGCCTGTCCGTTCAACAGGAGTTGGAGGCTTGTTTCGAGCAGGTGGCGGCGGTTGAGCGGGAGCTTCAGGAAATCGCGGATAAATTGGGAACCGTCGCGGATGATGG
The DNA here is from genome assembly GCF_042655525.1 of Cohnella soli. Classification (NCBI taxonomy): domain Bacteria; kingdom Bacillati; phylum Bacillota; class Bacilli; order Caryophanales; family Paenibacillaceae; genus Cohnella; species Cohnella soli. Next base: position 184,525 of record NZ_JBHSMI010000013.1, on the reverse strand, counting down.
CGAGATGGATACGTTGCTTGCCAGACAGGCGGAGCTGTTCGAAACGATGGAGCATTTGGACGGCTGGAACGTTTCCGTGGAGATCGATACGGTGCTGACGAAGCTCGGCTTTAACGATCGGTCGCGCCATCAGCCGGTGGACGAGCTGTCCGGAGGCTGGCGGAACCGCGCGGCGCTTGCCAAGATGCTCATCCAGCAGCCCGACGTCGTCTTGCTCGACGAGCCGACGAATTACTTGGACATGGAAGGCATCGCCTGGCTCGAACAATGGCTGTACCGGTTCAACGGCGCCATGATACTTGTGTCGCACGACCGGCAATTTATCGACAAGACGGTAACGCACGTCATCGAGATCGAGAATTATCGTTTTCAAGAGTATGAAGGCAATTATACCGACTACATTCGCAAGAAGAAGATGCGCAAGAAGGAGCTGGACCGCCAGTTCGAATGGGAGGAAGAACTGCTTCTTATGGAAGCGGAAGCAATCGACGACCGCGCGACGCGCAAATCCGGTTCCAAGGATCGTCTGTCCCGCAAGCTTGCGGACAATAAGAAACGGATCGAACCGCATCCGGTCAACGTACTGATTACAGACATCTATGAGCGGTTGCGTTTTCCGGACAAGCTGTGCGAAGCGAAAGGGCTCGGACAGAGCTATGAGGGCAGACGTATTTTCGATAACGTTAGCTTCGATATTCAGAAAGAAGACCGGCTTGTCATCGTCGGTCCGAACGGAAGCGGGAAGTCCACGCTGATCAAGGCGCTGACGGGACAAGAGAAGCCGGAATCCGGCGAGGTCGTCTGGGAGAAAGGCGTCGGTTACGCGTATTTCAACCGGATGTGGGACGAGCTCGATCCGAAAGACACGGTCAGCCACGCGGTCAACACGTACGGGCTCGGACTAGACGCGCCGCGCAAGAAGGTCAACAAATTTCTCTCTATGCTGCAGTTCTCGGAAGCCGATCTGAGCAAGAACATCGGTAATTTGTCCGGCGGCCAGAAAGCGCGGGTCGCCCTGGCGAAATGTCTGCTCTCCGGAGCCGCAGTCATTATCCTGGACGAACCGACGAACCATCTGGATCTTATGAGCATTCAGGTGATGGAGCAGGCGCTTATTCATTTTCCCGGCGCAGTTGTGACGGTCAGCCATGACCGTTTCTTCATCGATAAGATCGGGACGAAGATGCTGACGTTCGATCCGACCGCCGGTACGGTTACCGAGTCGAGCTTATAATTTATTCAACGGAATGAAATCTTCCGGAGCGGGAGGCTCGGGCAGCTTGGCGTTTCTGCGGACCAGGTCTTCATAGAAGTGAGCTTGGGTGACTCTCATATAAGGGAGGAGCCACAAGTAGCCGATGCCGCACGAGAGCAGCGCGAGCAAGCCCCAACCGATATTTTTCGTGATTCCTTTGCAAGTTGTCGAACGCCTCGCGAATCAGGGCGATAACTCTGTGCGTTTTGCTAAGGTACAACCTCGGTTGGACCGGCATATCATATAGCAGATCATCATTCCTCTCCGCAGGAGGTGAGGCAAAATGATAGGCAGCTTAACGTACTGGATGGAAGTGGCCATGTGGGTCGTGCTCGGCTCGATGGCTGTCGATTTTCTTGCTGGTTTGTACAAGTCGTTGAAGGGCGGCACGATCTCTCACGAACCGGTACTGGGTTATTTGAAAGACATCGTTAGCTACGTGCTCCCTCTGCTTGTACTCGCATCCATCTCTGTGATGGACACGACCGGATGGATCGTATTGGTTGGTTATTACGTGGGCGCGGTCGCGGTCATTATCAAGTATTTGCTCAGCCTTAAAGGCAAGTTGTAATCGTGTACAAGGAAAAGCGGCTTAACCTGCCCCATGAACGCAAAACCGTTAGCCTCTGCGGAGGTTAGCGGTTTTTTTATACAAAACCAAGACTTAAGGCTAATGCAAACTGGACAAAAGACAGTGCGAAAACCCGACGTGGAGCGATGGGAGAGTTTATTGACGCGGGATACAATGGAAACAGAAAGAAGGCCGCACCTCATAAGTTAAGATTTCGATTCGCGAGCCGATATAGTACGCCACGATTAGGAGACTTGAGCAATGGAATGGATGAATCATCTCTTCGAGCAATATGGCTATATCGTATTGTTTGTCGGGTTGTTTACGGAATCGCTGGCGCTTCCCTTTCCCGGTGAGCTCGCAATGGCATTTGCCGGCCATCTGGCTGCCTTTGGTCATTTCAATCTCGCGATCGCAATGGTTTGCGCATTTCTCGGGGCTACCATCGGTACGACAATCACTTATTATTTAGGAAAAAAATTAGGCACGCCTTTTTTCGAAAAGTACGGCAAGTTCATCTTCTTAAACGCCAAACGATTCGACAAGCTAACAAAGTGGTTTGCGCGATATGGGAATAAGCTGTTGCTGGTCAGTTATTTTATCCCGGGCTTTCGACATTTCACGGGCTACTTCGCGGGAATATCGGGTATCCGTTTTCGTTACTTTCTAATCTTTAATCATCTTGGCGCATTGTTATGGGTAACGACATACGTCATGCTTGGCCATATTTTCAGCGATCAATTCGAAAAATTAATCCATATGATTTCTAAATACTCTATGAGATTCGTAATCTGCATTATCGCGGTATCGTTGCTCGTCCTCCTACTCAGAAAAGGTAAGGCAATCACGGGTTTTTCGAAAATAGAGAAGAAAGAAGTGACGGTCCATGAGCAGAAATAAGCGCGAGAAAATATTGATCCTTACGGGTACGCTGGGCGACGGGCACAATCAAGCGGCGAAGGCGATTCTCGAAGCGACGGGATTCTATCGTCCCGATGTTGAAGTGAAAATCGTGGATTTCTTGCAATGGAACCACCCTTATTTGCATTCAGTAGGCCGGTTCTGCTATGTGCAATGGGTAAAGGGGTTGCCTTCCGTATATGGGTACTTGTACCGCAAAACCCGCGACGAGAACACCTTATCCAACCTGTTCAAACGGTTAAGATCTTTTAGCGCGGATCGGATGCTGAAGCTGCTCGACGAGGTCGAACCGACCGTGGTCGTCAGCACTTTCCCCGGGGCGGCGTCGGCGATGTCCTACTTAAAGACTCAGCATATGACTGATGTTCCGACGGTAACGGTGATTACGGACTACACCGATCATAGCTACTGGGTTCATCCTTTTACCGATCGCTATATGGTGGGTGCCGATCATGTCAAGCAAGCGCTCGTTAAACATGGCGTCCCTGCGAGCTGCATCGAAGTAACGGGAATTCCGATTAAGCTATCCTTCACGCGCGCTTATAACCGGTCTGCGCTTTGCGAGAAACACGGCCTTGACCCGTCTAAGCCAGTTGTACTCATAATGGGAGGAGGAGAAGGGATCATTGGGAAGCAGTTGTCCACCCTCCTTAGAACAGAACAATTCTCGTGCGCTCTCCAATTTATTATCGTGTGCGGGCGGAACGAGAAGCTTAAAAAGGCTCTTGAAGACGAGCTGGGCAGCCAACAAACGAAGTCGCGCCACAAAGTCGTCATTACCGGTTTTGTAGATTATGTGCATGAATTGATGGCTTTATCCGATCTCATCGTGACCAAGCCAGGGGGAATTACCGTATCCGAAGCTTTAGCCCTCGAGCTTCCGATGATTTTATATAAGCCGATACCGGGGCAGGAACAGGAAAATTCGGCGTATTTGGTTCGAATCGGGGCTGCATTGGAAGCGCGGAACGGCACGGATTTGAAGGATCGGCTTCTGAGCGTGGTAGACAACCAGTCTTATCTTGCCGTCTTAAGGAACAACGCAAGGTTAAACAATCGCAAAGACGGTGCGTATAACGCCCTCACGGCCATCTTGCAGACGCAAAATCAATATGTTCCAGCATTCGAGAATACGCATGCGGTATACGCCGCCAATGCATAGGAGATATACTTGCCTGAGTGTGGCAAAGATAATGCTGAACTTTTCTAAGCGAGGGCGTATATGAACATTATCGTTGATGATTTATCGGGTGCAGAGATTAGGGCGCTACTCGAAGAGCATGTACGGGGGATGTACGAAGAGAGCCCGCCGGAGAGCGTGCATACGCTGGATCTCGAGCAGCTGCGCAAGCCGGAGATTACGTTCTGGAGCGTATGGGACGGTAACGAATTGGCCGGCTGCGGAGCGATCAAGGATCTTGGCGACGGACATGCCGAACTGAAGTCGATGCGGACGGCCTCCGCTCATTTAAGGAAAGGCGTGGCCAAGCTTCTTCTTGAGCATATTATCGTAGAAGCAAGAAGGCGCGGGTTCCGACAGCTCAGCTTGGAGACGGGCACGCCGCCGGGGTTCGTCCCCGCTCGCAAACTGTACGAAAGCTTCGGATTCCGCGTTTGCGGCCCATTTGCCGACTACAAAGAAGATCCGTACAGTCTATTTATGACGATGGAACTCGATTCTGTCTGAACCTTATGCAATCGTTAGTTCATGCCGCAGTTCAGCTCGCGGCCAGGACTAACGTTTTTTTTTTATTTTAGGGTGGACGATTTTAGCGACGATCTGAAAATGGCGGTATCTTGTGTGGATAACATTGTCGATCGACTTTGAAGCTTGTGGAAAAACGGCAATTGCTGTTCACGTTATACACAAAGTTGTGCACAAGTCTGTGTATAACTATGTGTATAAGGTGGGGATACGGGGCAGATTTTGTTGATAAAGCTGTGTGCTTTTGAGATTCTCTCGCTTTTCTTCGTAATTTGCAGCGATCGACTTGATTTAAAGTATACATAACTGGCGGAGACTCGATAAATTGAAGGTGCTGGTGCCGCCGCCATTCGGCTAATCTAACTCTTTCCATACTTGAACCTTTTCTTTCATGTAGGCGGAAGGCAGCGTCCCGGTCACTTTTTTGAACACTTTGTTGAAGTAAGATTGCTCGCAGAAGCCGAGAAACTCGGAAATTTCGCCGATGTTCATCCTTGAATTCGTTAAAAGATCTCGTGCAGCGGAGATGCGGATTTGCTGAATGTAGTCGGAGAGCGTCTGGCCTGTGGCTCGTCGGAAGATCGAACTCACGTAATTCGGCGTGCGTTCGACCAATGCGGCCAACTCGGCAACGGGAAGCGGCTCGCGATAATGCTCGAGGATGTAAGTCTGAAGATGCAGGACGAGGTTGTATGACTTGCTCGGCAACGATGGAGAATCGGCTTCCTCGTTCAATAGCGCGAGCAATTCCAGCAGGATCCCGTGACAGATCGTATTCGAGCAGGCTGATTTGCGCAGCCAATGCTGCGAAAGCAGGGAAAACCTCATGGTGAAATAATCGGCATTGTACGGATGGGCGTAACGCAGTCGAAAGTCCGAGAGCAGAGGGAGCTGTTCTCCATCGCCCTGATAGCGAAAATGGGCAGCGTACATCTCGTGCGCTTCGTTCGTGTGCTTATAAGCCTGTCGGACGACTCCTTGAGGAATGAACAGAACGTCGCCCTTGCGGAGCGCGTGGGATTGACCGTCAACGACGTACAGAAGCGAACCCTCTGTGATTAAGAGGAGGATATGGTTGTTGGTTCTGGAAGAGGGCACCTGCCAGTCCGGCTCGCAGTGCTCGAAATAAACGGATAGGGGCTCGATCATCGGAAGTCTCCTTTACTGGAAGCGGATCATGAGCCAATTGTAGTTGGAATCGTAGAAATACTCAAAGAAAAATTTCGGAGGTTCATCTCAAATGGGGAAAATAAAAGTTGGCGTTATCGGGGTTGGCGAAATCGCGCAAATCATTCACCTGCCTATTATGGAATCGTTGCCCGAGCTCTATGAGATGGTTGCCTTCTGCGATATTTCAGAGCGGCTCTTGGTTACGATTGGAGAGAAGTATCGGGTTAAGAAGTTGTATACGAATGCGAATACGATGCTCGAACAAGCCGAGCTCGACGCCGTATTCGTCTTGAACAATATGGAGTATCATACCGAATGCACGATCGCGGCGCTGAACAAGAACATCCACGTTTTCGTGGAAAAGCCCATGTGCGTGACGGAAGCGGAGGCTCGCGCGATCATCGAAGCCCGGAACGCTTCCCGTGCGAGCGTGATGGTCGGCTACATGAGAAGATTCGCGCCGGCGTATCTACGGGCCGTGGAAGAGGTGAAGTCGCTGGGACCGATCAACTATGCGCGGATTCGAGACATTATTGGTCCCAATCGGTTTTTCACGAGCCAATTCGGTCATGTTTACAGATTCGACGATATTCCCGCCGAAGCGATGCAAGAACGCAGGCAGAGGAACGCCAGATTGATGAGGGAAGCCGTCGGGGAGGCTTCGGACGAGATCTATGCTGCCTATGGCCTTCTACTCGGGCTCAATAGCCATGATGTATCGGCCATGAGAGAGATGCTCGGCTCGCCGACCAGGGTGAAAGCAGCGGCGTCCTGGAGGGGAGGATCTTTCAAGAGCGTTATCTTCGAATTCGATGGCTTTAACGCTACATTGGAGACGGGCGTAGATCAACAGGGGAGGTTCGACGCGCATATCGAAGTATATGGCGAACGAAAATCGATCCTCGTTCAGTACGATACGCCATATCTTCGCCAGTTACCTACCACCTTGCGGATTCGGGAGACGATCGGAGACGGTTTCGAAGAGACGGTTGTTCGCCCGACATACAAGGATGCGTACGTGTACGAGCTGGAATACTTTCACGAAGTCGTGACGGAGGGCAAGGAGCCCAAGACGACACCAGAGGATTATTTGCAGGATCTCGCGATTTTCAAGATGATCGTGGATGCGATCCGATCGTGATTCGAAGGAATCGACGTCATTTATAGTGTACGGCTTCGCCGAGGGACGGCTACAGTTAAGTAGGATAGGACTGTCAGGACTAGATGGGGAAGGCGAGTGAGTAACAATGGACGCTCGAGAACAAGAGAAGACGAAGTCATTGGATGCCAATATGCGGGTTCCGGTGAATAGCGACAGTGACTTGGAATGGCATTCTCCGTTACGGGCGCCGTTTCGGATTACGGGACTTCCATGGCTTGAGCAAGATGGCGTCTATCGAAGATTGCCGGTTCGGCCCAATCATCCGCTGCGACCGGAGGTGGACCGGCTCGCGAATTTCACGACCGGCGTGCAGGTCCGCTTCCGTACGGATTCGCCGAAACTGTTCGTTCGAGTCGGGCTCGCGGACAAAGCTGTCATGTACCAAATGCCCGCCACGGGACAATGCGGCGTCGATTGCTATATTGGCGAGTTGGGCGATCAACGTTACGTGAATACGGCCCGTTTCGATATGGCGGCTACCGAATACGAATCCGTGCTCTACGATGCTTTTCCGCGTCAGATGCGGGACATTACGCTTAATCTTCCGTTATACCAGGGCGTGAAGGAGCTATGGATCGGTGTCACGGCTGGTTCAGAGCTTAAGGAGTTCCCGGATTTCCCTTCCACAAGGAAGGTTCTCGTCTACGGAACCTCCATTACTCACGGAGCTTGCGCTTCCCGCCCCGGTATGGCCTACCCCAATATTCTAAGCCGCAGCCTGCCAATCGAGTTCGTCAGCTTCGGTTTCTCCGGCAACGCGCAAGGAGAGCCCGAGCTCGCCCATCTGCTCGCGCAAGTTGACGATCCGGCGTTACTGATTCTGGATTACGAAGCCAATGTGCCGAGTATGCAGCGACTTCGGGATTCATTGCCTGAATTTATCGGCATCTACCGGGAACGTCATCCCGGCGTACCGATTCTCGTCGTGTCGCAGATTCGAATGGCCAGAGAGGCCTTCGACGAAGGTGCGCGGAACGGCCGCGAGGAGCGCAAGCAAATCCAACGGGCAACGGTTGAGCGATTAATAGAAGCAGGGGATGCGAATCTTCATTTCTTCGATGGCTCGGACCTGCTGGGTGCGGACTATCAGGATTGTACCGCCGACGGCATCCATCCTTCCGATCTGGGCTATTCCCGCATCGCGAAGTCGCTTGAACCTGTTCTGAGAGAGTTGCTGGCTTTCGAATTTTTAATCCAATCGTAGAATTACTCCAATATTTGTTGTTCCGTTTCTACCCATGCCAACCTCCATTTCCTATACTCAAGTTGAACTGAACTTAGAGGAGGACACGGGACAAGTGAACAAATCGATTGTTAGAAAAAAAGCCCGAGTAGGCGTGATGACCGTCGGGCACGAGCCTTATTGGGGACAGTTCCCCGGACTGAAAGACGAGTTGGAAGGCTACGGGAAACAATTCGAATCCATGCTTCGCGGCCAAGAGGTGGAGGTCGTCTCGGCTGGATTCGTCGATAGCGTCGAAAAGTCCTTCGCGGCGGCGGCCCTTTTGAAGTCGCAGAGCATCGATTTTCTATTCGTCAACTTAAGTACTTATGTCACTTCATCCTCGGCAGCAACTCCGATTCTGAATCTGTCGCTGCCTACTGTGCTCGTCGCGCTGCAGCCCCTGCCGCGATTGGATTACCAGAAGACGACGACGTACATGCAGCTCGCGAACGACAACATCTGCTCCTTGCCGGAGATCGCCGGCGTCCTCGTTCGCGCCGGCAAGCCTGCAGCAGGGATGGTCATAGGAACCTTGAACAATGATCCGCTCGTGGCGGCGCAGCTAAGGGAATGGTGTCAGGTCGCGAACGCTCGAGCTGCCTTCAAGCATGCGAAAATCGGGTATTTGGGCCATACGTACGAAGGCATGTACGATATGAACTCGGACCCCACCGCTTTTACGCTGTCTTTCGGCTCGCACGTGCAGATGCTGGAGATGTGCGACCTGGCCAGCTTTGTCAACAGCGTTACGACCGTCGAAGTCGCCGACAAAGTTGAGGAGATCCGCAGCGTATTCACGATCGCCGATCCCTTCATCGATCCGATTACAAGAATCGTCAGACCGGAAGATCTCGATTGGTCCGCCCGTGTTGCCGTGGGCTTGGATAAGCTGATCGCGGAATTCGGGCTGACGGGTCTCGCTTATTATTACAAGGGAACGGACAATAACGAGTACGAACGTATCGCCTCCAATATGGTGCTAGGCAACTCATTGTTGACGGGCAAAGGCATTCCCCTCGCTGGGGAAGCTGACTTGAAGACGTGTGCGGCAATGCTGATCATGGATCGGCTTGAAGCGGGAGGCTCCTTCGCAGAGCTGCATCCTTGCGATTTCATCGACGATATTGTACTGGTCGGACATGACGGTCCTCATAACATTCGGATCAGCGACGGCCAGCCCGTCATCCGCGGACTTGATCTTTTTCATGGTAAACGCGGGTCCGGCATCGGCGTCGAGTTCAGCATCCGGTCGGGGCCGGTCACCCTGCTCAGCATCTCGCAGACGGCGAACGGCAAGTTCAAGCTGATCGCGGCGGAAGGGGAATCGATCAAAGGCCCCATTCCGCAGACGGGCAATACGAATACGCGTTGTCACTTCGGCTGCAGCGTCGCAGAATTCGTTGAGAAGTGGTGCTCTGCCGGGCCGACTCACCATTTCGCCTTGGGGATCGGACATGTGAATTCGCAAATCCGCAAGCTCGCTCAGACGATGGATATCGAGTTGCAGATCGTGTAAACCAATGGTGCAACGGGGAAGGACGGAAGGCAATGAAACAGGCAAAGGGAAGCAATGCATTAAAGAGGGTTACGCTGGAAATGAGTCTGAAGCCTTTTATCAGCATGGCTCCCTCGGCCATCGACGCGACGTGCGCGGAAGCTATTCGGCAATGGATGCCTTTAATTGGAATGGCCGACAGTTGTTCGATGCTGCTCTGGGTTGCGGACGGGAGCGAGATTTTGACGTGGGAAGGTCGAATGGACGGCGAGATCGAATGGGGGCGTTATATCGGATTCGCGAACGAAGACAAGTTCGGTCACGTTGCGGGCTCGGACGACCCGAGAATCGCCAAAGTCTACAGGCCTGACGCTTGTCGCCTGACTTATGGGGATTTGCGAACGATCGTAGCGTCGTTCAAGCGCATCGCCCGAGAGAGGTTCGGCGTTCGGATGGAGGTGGGGGCCACCTTCGACGCGGGACCCGAGTTCGCCTATTCCGATTTCAAATATAAGCTGCATCCGGAAATTAACCGCGCAGTATTGGGCGGAAGCGAGGTGAGCTTAAAGGCGGACTATACGGTCGTCTGCACGTGGTCGAAGCTGCATGAGGATCGGGCGCCCTATGCGGCCTATCCGAACGGAATTCCCGAGGGCACGCCGTTCGGGGAGTTTCTGGGACGGCAATGCGCAAGTTTCTTGCCGGCGCTTGGCTTCGATTACATCTGGTTCTCCAACGGCTTCGGCTTTTCCTACTTCCCATGGACGTACCTCGGCGCGAACTTCGACGGGACGAACTTGCCGCTTGCGGATCCGGAAGAGTTGTCGGCGAGCGCGCTCTCGTTCTGGGAACTCTTCAAGAAGGAATGCCCCGACTATCGGACGGAAGTTCGTGGCACGAACTTCGGATCGGGGATGGATATCGCCAAGGACTTCATACCGTTGCAGCAACTGTATCGCAGAAAATATATCGAGCTGCCGCCTCCGAATTCGCCGTGGGGAGCGCTCAACTTCGACTTCGGGTTGGAAGTGACATCCTATATGTCGCGAATTGCGGTTCTGCCTGGAGAGACGTACCCGTATCGCTTCTATCCGAACGACCCTTGGTTCTGGCAGAACCCTTGGTGGGATCTGTACGATCGGGAGCCCCACGATATCTACTGTCCGTTGTCGGTCGCCCGGATGAATCGCGACGGCGAATTGGAGAACCCGGGAATCTTCGAGATTCTGACGATCGATACCGAGAAGGGGGAACTAAACGAAGATTGCCCGGCGGAAGTCATTCCGCATTTGCGCCGAGCGATTCGGGACTTCCCTGACAAGGCCGGCATTCTGACCTGGCTGTATCCGTTCAGCGAGTATAGTGCCTCCGTGGAACGATCGGCAGAAGCTTCTAAGTTGATTTTCTTCGAAGAATGGTTCGTGCGCAACGCGGTCAATCAAGGTTTGCCGCTCAATACCGTACTCAGCACCGACGATTTCGCGGCGATGAGCGTCGAGACGCGGGAACGGCTGCAGGAGACGATCCTGTTCACCCCGACTTCTTGGATGCAAGGGGCCGATGCCGCACGTCTCGTCTCTTATGTTCAAGCGGGAGGAAAAGTTCTGCTGTATGGGGTGGTGACCGATCCGACCTTGCGTCAACTGCTGAACATCCGGCAGGCGGAGGGAGACGGCCTTCACGGCCGCATGGAAGTAACCGGACTCTCTTCGTTGCCGAACGACTTGTCGTCTGCTTCGGGCGGCTCCGCTTCTCGGATCCTCGACCACAACCCGCTCATCGGCGGAGGGACGATTAACGATGTCCTGGCGGATCATGAAGATCGCGGCACGAAGGTGCGCGCGACAGCGATCCAAGGAGATCGGGCACGCATAGTTGCGCTGACCAGGCAATTGCCGGATTGGGGAGGCGGCCAAGTCGCATGGGTTCGCGGGTCGCTGCCATTCGAGACGGGAGCCGTTACCCATCTGCCGGTTCGTCAGCCTGACGAGTTGATGGACATCGCGGTACTGGCTCGTTATTTGCTCGCGGATTTCGGCTATGGGTTGCTGCAGACGAAAGAAGAAGCAGCTACCAAGCCGGCGCTTCTCTTCATCGGGCGCAAGGACAACGCGTTCCTCTTCACGGGTTGCCGACAGGATACATCGGTCGCGCTTCGGATGGGCTTCCCGGAAGGGTCGCCGATCATCATCGGACAGACGACGAAAGTCGGCCCGGACGTCTCGACTTATTCGCTGGATCGTACTTTCCATGACGAATGCCGCGTATTCGCTAGGCAACGTCATTCCAGTTCGGTCGCTTGCCGGGAGATGTCGCCTATGCCGACGCCGAACAGGGGCACGCAACGCGTCATTGCCGTTACAGGTTTTCACGAAGCGGACGTGACGATCTACCCGCCGCTCGATTCTTTGCTAGCGGGAGAAGTCGAAGTGAAGCTGGGCAACGCGTACCTGGACCTCGACGGCTGCGTATACGACAACGATCGCATTCGGCTTGGGAATATTAGCGGTTCTCTAGAGATTTCCTGGTAAAAGGGGGCCTTGAAATGAAGCATAAATTCGCCATCCAGCTCTTTACGCTGCGCCAACAATGCGAGAAGGACATGCCGGGCACGCTCCGGGAATTGAAGCGGATGGGCTGGGCGGGAGTAGAGACCGCCGGGCTGCATGGCTATTCGGCGGAAGAGATTGCCGAGACGCTGCGGGAGACGGGGCTGAAGACCGCAGGAATGCACGTGTCGCTGGAGCGGTTGCGGGACGAGACGGACAGCGTCATGAAGGAAGCCAAGCTGCTGAATACGAACTACTTGATCTGTCCGTCGGTTCCGCACGAGTGGCGCAACGAGTGGGGTTACGAACGGCTGCGTGCGGAACTGAACGCGATTGCCGCCAAAGTACAGCCCGAAGGTTTCGCGGTCGGCTTCCATAATCATGCCTTCGAATTCGATACGCGAGTGTCTGATACGGACGCGTTAACGTATGTGCTCGAGCCATCGCCGGACAACGCAGTGCTTGCGGAAATTGATGTATACTGGATTACGAAAGCCGGCAAGGATCCGACAACGTTTTTACATCCCTACTCCGGTCGGGCGCCGACGCTGCATCTGAAGGATATGACGCGCGACGAGAGAAGAACGTATGCCGAGATCGGTACGGGTGCTATTGATTTCGTCCCGATCTTGCGCTGGGGAGAGAGCAACGGCGTCGAGTGGTACGTCGTGGAACAAGATCAATGCGAAGGCGACGCGCTGGATAGCGCGAGAATCAGCCTGGCGAATTTATATGAATTGGCCGACCGCGAACGCGACCTGAGCGATTAAGGGGGCGCGAGTTCGGCGAGGGGCCGGCGGATGCCGGTCCCTTAAGCTTTTTGTTGCAAGCCAGTCAGCCAGCGAAGGTACTCTCTCTCGGATCTGACTCGGAAGAGGAGGACAACTGCTTGAACATACGCCCGTTTTTCGGCGCCAAATCCTATTTCGTCCGAACGGTTCTATGGATCAGCGTGGCGATTCTATTCATCATCGGCGTTCTGTCCACCGTGGTTTTTCTAAAGACGCAAAGTCTATTCGTGAAAAATCAATACGCGTCCAATCAGAAGATTCTGTATCAGGTGAAATACAATATGGGATTCATGGACCAGACGATCGGCAATCTATGCAAAACCCTTTACCTAAACAACGATGTAAGCGCTATTATGTATGCGAAGCAAGAGGATATGGTCGACGTGGCGAATCGGCTTAACAAAGTCGTCAGCTCGATCACCTCGGCCAATCCGTATATACACTCCATCAGTATTTATAACCGCAATCTAGATCAAGCTTACAACGCGGGCAGTCCGCTTTTTTTCGAAGACAAGCTGCTTCTCGATATTTATAACAACGATCAATCGGTTCCGAAAATGAAGCCAATCTTCCGGGATATCAAGAAGCTGGTCAACGGCAAAGAAGAGCCCGATCCCGTATTCTCCTATGTCATCTACGAGACTTCGGCGGGCGATCTGAAGCCGGACGGCGTCGTCATTATCAACGTCAGATCCAAGTGGTTGATCGACAACATTCAACAGATCAATATGGTCGATAAGCGTAATGGGGATAATGTATTTATGATGGACCAGTCCGGACAATATCTGGATGACGGAACAGGCGATCAAGCGATCATGAAGTGGTTGAGGGCGGATTGGGTCTCCTATCGGAATGATCATCCGGAAGCCGAGCCCGATGGCTTCTTCCAAAGCAAGCACGACGGAACTTCCTATTTGATCACCTATTCGAATGTCGATAGCGCAGGGATGACGCTTCTGAAGACGCAGCCCGTCTTCGAGGTGTATAAGTACATCAAGAGTTTGAAGACAAGCATCGCACTCATTACGCTGGTCGTCGTTCTTCTGGCGCTTGCTCTATCCATCGCGATCTCGCGGCGCATTTACCGGCCGGTAGGGAAGCTTGTCAGCTCGGTGAAGTCGGATCGCGTGCGCAGATCGGATCATGATGTGGTCATCGATGAATTTTCTTACTTGAACACCGTTTATCGGCAATCTATGGAACAGCTCGATCTGTTCGATAAGGAGAAGTATCAATACAAGGACGTCATGAAGCATTATTGGCTGAGCCGCTTGCTGACGGAAGGCCCGTCGATTCCTCAGCCCGAGCTGCGAACGATTTTCAAAGAAATGAAGTTCGCGTTGCCTGTGGAGGGCGAGTACGCCGTTTGTATATTGAAGCTCGATAACTACAAGGAGCTTCAGCATACGTTTACCTCGAAGGATAGGGAGACGATCCGCTTCGCAATGATCAATATCGCTTCGGAGATCGTCGCCCGCAAATATCCGAATGAGGGCCTGGATATGAAGGACGACCACGTGCTACTCCTCGTCAACGTTCCGGAAGGGGACGATATGTTCCCGAGCGATATGATCGCCCTGCTGAAGGACGCCCAGGAAACGGTTTCACGTTATTTTAAGGTTTCTTTTACGGCATCGATAAGCGACAGCGTGAATCGATTAGGCGGGTTGCACGACTCGTACAACCATGCATTGGACCAGTCGATGTACCGATTGCTTCTTGGGCATAGTTCCGTCATCACGTCCGAGACGGTCAAGAAAAAAGCGGAAAGCAAAAAGACGGGTTATTCCAAGGAACTTGAGGAATGGCTCGTAGAGACGATTAAGTCCGGGAACGTACCCGCTATGAAGAAAGTGCTGGCGACCCTATTCGAAGAGACATCGACGCTTAACTATCACAACGCTCTTGTAACGATTATCCGCTTGGCGGACGCGGTTTTCGGAGCTATGGAGCACGCGAAGGGATCATCCTCGATTGCTTTGCCTCTCTCCTCGATCACCCGTAGTCTTCTGGAGAAGGAAACGATCGGCGAGATTCATCGTACTTTATGGGGCGTCCTGCAAGATTCGTTCAGTAACGAGCAGTTGGAGGCGCCGAATACGATGAACCATTTCGTCGTCGACGCGGTTACCGAATACATTCATAAAAATTATCAGGATGCTTCCTTAAGTTTGTCGTCCGTCGCCGCGATGATGAAGCTCTCCACGAGAAACTTGAGCAAAATCTACAAGGAAGCTACGCAAATCTCGATTCCCGATTATATTAACGAGTTTCGATTGGCTAAGGCGGCGGAACTGCTCATCCATCACGACCTGAGCGTAATCGAAGTCTCGAAGCGGGTCGGCATTCTTAACGAAACGTACTTCTTCAGCTTATTTAAGAAGAAATATAAGGTTACGCCCAAGGAATACGCCCTTCAGCGCAACGTCAATCGAGTCATTGCGGAGTAAGTGTAAGCAACAATGAATTCCCTATACGATCCCCTGGCACTTGGGTCATTCATGACCCTCGATTGCCGGGGGATTTTTCGTTAGGAAAGCGAATTTCGGGCCTTTCGAAGCCTGTTCCGGGAGAGAAAACGAGATGTGGAACATATGCCCTAATTTGAAGCCGTTCAGCCGCAGAAATACAGCATTCAGAGCCTTTGATTAGAGGAAAATACCGAATTTGAAATATACAATCGTGGGGCGTGTCGCCTAAAGTTGGGGTATCGAAGCGGGCAAACAAAAAAAGGAAGTGTGGACCGGATGCTAAAGGTTTTCAAACGTAACATGGGATTGTCGGCGCTGGCGCTGCCGGGCTTCCTTCTGATCGTTCTTTTTAATTACGTGCCGCTCTACGGATTGTTGCTCCCGTTCAAGAGCTACAGATACAACCTGGGCATATGGAACAGCCCTTGGGTCGGATGGTCCAACTTCGGCTTCCTGTTCCACGGGAACGTGCTCTATCGGGTGCTGCGCAATACGATTGTGTATAACATGACCTTTATCGTGCTCGGGACGCTGCTCTCCGTCACGATCGCGCTGCTGCTATACGAGCTTAGCCGGAAATTCGTGAGAGCTTATCAGACGATGCTGTTCATTCCTTACTTTATTTCCTGGGTCGTTGCGGGATTCGCGTTTCGATCGCTGTTCGATATGGATTACGGCGTCATTAACCGCTTACTGGTCTGGCTGGGCGAAGAGCCGATTCTGTGGTACAGCGAACCGAAGTATTGGCCTTACATCTTGGTAGCGGCAGCAGTGTGGAAAGGCATCGGCTATGGCTCCGTCATCTATTACGCAGCGCTAATGGGGATTGATGCGGAGTATTACGATGCGGCCAGAATCGACGGAGCCAGCAAAATAAGGCAAGCGCTCTCCATCTCCGTGCCGATGATCAAATCCATCATCATTATGATCGTCATCCTTCAGATCGGAAGCATCTGCTACAGCGATTTCGGGTTGTTCTACAATGTGACCTTAAATTCCTCGTTGCTCTATCCGACGACGGACGTCATCGATACTTTCGTCTATCGCTCGCTGATTGATATGGGCGATATCGGCATGGCATCCGCCGCAGGTTTCTTCCAATCGATCGTCGGCTTCCTGCTCGTGCTCATCACGAATACGATCGTCCGCAAAATCAATCCGGAAAATTCTCTCTTCTAAGGAGCGGGACCATGAACGCATTCAAGATGACCCCATCGCGGCGGCCTGCGTCCTGGGGCAAGTCGATCATCCATCTCGTATTTATCGCACTGTGCATCGCGTGTCTTTTTCCTTTCCTGGTCATCATAGGGACTTCCTTTCAAAGCGAGAACGACATCGTCAAATTCGGTTATTCCGTCATCCCGAAGAACTTTACTTTCGATGCCTATCGGGTGATCCTGCACGACCCCGGGGTGCTTCTGCAATCCTATCTCGTCACGATCGTTACGACGGTCGGAGGCTCCCTGATCGGCATGTGGGTCACGACCACGTACGCCTACGCGATCTCGCGCAAAGATTATCGCTACCGTTCCTTTCTTGCCTTCTTTATTTTCTTCACGATGCTTTTCCACGGGGGAATGGTTCCTTCTTATATTCTGATGGTCAAATGGCTGGGGCTCAAAGATAACATTCTGGCTCTCATCCTTCCCTACCTGATCAGCGGCTGGTTCGTGCTGCTGATGAAAGGTTTCCTGCAGACGATACCGGATGCGATCATCGAATCGGCCAAAATCGACGGGGCGGGCGAGCTGCGGATTTTCGCCCGAATCGTGCTGCCGATCTCGAAGCCGGCGCTCGCGACATTAGGTTTGTTCTTCGCGTTGCAGTATTGGAACGATTGGTGGCTCACCTTGCTGTACGTGGAGAACGATCACCTGATGAAGCTGCAATATTTGCTCATTCGCGTCTTGAAGAACATGGAGCATTTGAATTCCGCGGAGGCGTTGCAATACGGGCTCGTCAAACCCGGCATGCTCGTGCCTTCGTTAAGCGCGCGCATGGCGATGTGCATACTGGCCGCAGGGCCGATGCTTCTTGTCTTCCCGCTGTTCCAGAAATATTTCGTCCAAGGGTTGACGGTAGGCTCGGTCAAAGGCTGATAATTACAGCATCGGGACGAGAGTCCCGCGGCTGCCAATTATAAATGAAGGACCAATATAAGGGAGGCAATCCAAGTGAGATCTGCGCAGACAAAAGGTTCGAAGCAGTTTGGAAAGGGAACGGCGGTTTTGCTCGCGGCGATGCTAATCGCCAGCGGGTGCGGCAACGGCAATAATGGCGGCAAAAATGAGAGCGCTTCAAGCGGAAGTCCGACGGCGAGCCCAAGCGGCAGCGCCGGAGCGTCGCCAGCCGCGTCGCAGCAACCGGATGGGGGCAGCGAGACGAAGGACTTCGTCAAACTCAGCTGGTACATGCCGAAACCGATCGACAACATGAAGGATCAGGATGCGGTCGAGGCGGAAGCGAACAAAATGATCAAGGAGAAATTGAATGCGGAGCTTCATTTCAACTTGATCGACACTGCGGGCTGGGAAGATAAGATGAAGCTGATCTCGGCCGCCGGCGAGCCTTACGACCTCGTATTTACGACCTATTCGATGAACCGGATTAACGATAACGTGCAGAAGGGGGCTTTCCTGCCGCTTGACGACCTTCTTCAGAAGTACGGGCAGGACATCTTGAAGAAGGTAGACCCTCGCGCTTGGAAAGCGGTGACCTACAAAGGCAAGATTATGGCGATTCCGGCTCAGACGCCTTATTCGCCCGGCAGCGCTCACGTCTTCAAAAAGGACTTGGTCGAGAAATACAACTTCGACTACAAGAACGTCAAGAGCATTAAAGACCTTGAGCCTTACTTGGCGATGATCAAGAAGAACGAACCGAATATGATTCCGCTCCTCGCCACCGCGAACGGAACGGCGTCCGGCATTACTTTGTACGATTATACGACGCTCTCGCCCGGTATCTCGTACAGCGAGAAGGACGGCAAAATCGTGAAAATTCTGGATGTGGAGCAGAACAAAGAAAACTACAGGACGATTAACGACTTTTACAAGAAAGGCTACATTGCCAAGGACGCGGCGATCAAGACCGATTACTTGGCGGAAGCGAAGTCCGGCAAGTATGCGGTCATGCGCGATTCGGGCGGCTACACGGAAGACGGTTCGAAGTCGACGGCGACTTACGGTTTCCCGACAGTGGAGACGCTCACCGGCTATCCGACGATCTCGACCAATTCGATGACGGCTGCCGCGACGGCGATTAGCGCAACCTCGAAAAACCCCGAGAGAGCGATGATGCTGTTGAACGAGATCTGGAAAGATAAGTACCTGCTTAACACGCTGGCATACGGCGTCGAAGGCAAGAACTACACGGTCAAGGCCGGCAAGGTGACAGACGATAACCCGACGATCGAAGCGAAGAGCGGCGCCGAACAGACGTGGGCAATCTGGCACAACTGGCTTGGGCCGTTGTGGGATCAGTGGGATTCGAACTGGAACTCGACAGCCGCGCTCGAAGCAATGCGGAAAAATAACGAGAACGGCAAGGCGTCCGGCGCGCTCGGCTTCATCTTTAACCCCGAGCCGGTCAAGACGGAGATTGCGCAAGTGAGCGCCATTCAGAAGGAATCGAATCCGATTCTGACGACGGGGTCGATGACCGACTTCGACAAGTATTATACCGATCTGCAAAAGAAACTGGTCGATGCCGGAATCGACAAAATTTTGGCCGAGGTCCAGAAACAGTTCGACGCTTGGAAAGCGGAAAACCAATAAATAGCGTTCCCTGACAACGGCGTCCCTGCTTCAATGGAAGTGGGGGCGTCTTTTTTAATAAAAGTCGAAGAAATGACAATCAGCGCGGGAGATCGAATGGCTCTCGACACCGGCAAACGTATAGATCATCGTGAAAATTTTACCGAACGTCGTGTGGGGGGGGGGGTGAGATCCGGCGTCCCGACGGTCGTCAGCGTCATCACGCAGAAGTAGAGCGAGATCATGGGGTTCCTCCTTGGCGTTGGCAGGGATGAGCGTACGTTTATTGTGGGCAATTCCCTTGGAAATAGTCGGGAGCGATAAAGGGATTACGATTGGCGGGTTGGCCTTCCGATAAGGTAGAATAAGGTATAAGACCTTCAGAGGAGAGTTCAGATGGCCAACAGGAAAAAAATGCTGTACAAGCTCGGGCTCGGCTTCATTATCGCATCGTTTATGTTGTGGGTCGCACCCTTCGTCGTGCCGTTCATGCCGCTCAGCGCCGGAGCGAAGGCGGGTATCATTACAGTGGCGCTCATTGTTGCGGAAGCGTTGTTCTGGGTCGGCGTACTATTCGTCGGGAAAGAAGTCGCGAAGAAGATCAGAGGTTATGTTAACCCGAGTAACTGGCGCAAGAAACCAAAGCCGGGGCCGGATAAGGACGGGCAAGGGAACTGAAACAGTTCCGGGCTCACAATAAATAGAAACCAATTCGTCTCTCCCTCCGTAGTTAGAAAGAGAGCATAGATGACGCCAAAGGAGAGAATTGCATTGTTCTTGCATTTTCTAGTGGAACCCGCACATAAGATAGCATTTCTAGAGCTTGCCAGCCGAGTGGCGGCTTGCGACGGCTACGTCAATCTTAACGAGCACAATTATATTCTCGGCTGGAAGCAGGAACTCGGACTCGGCGATTGGGAGCCTGACCCGGCGTTGTCGACGACTCCGCTTGCCGAATTGCTTCGCGATGTGAAGGACGAAGCGGTGAAAAACGTATTCCTCGCGGAAATCGTGCTGCTGTCTTACGCAGACGGCAACTTTGACGAAGATGAGCAGCGAATCGTCGGCGAGATGAAACAAATATTCGGTTATTCCGACGAAGCATTCAAATGCTTCAAAGATTGGGCGATTCGCTACGACCAACTTAAAATTGAAGGCATGCAATTGATTTTGCAGACGTCCGCCGCATCACATCGGACAAAAACATGAAATCGATTGGCGGTATCATTCTCGTCTTATTTTTCCTGTTGGAATTAGGCGCAATTGTTGCGTTCGGCTACTGGGGATATCATGTCGAAGGTGGAACGGCGATTAAAGTGCTGTTGGCGATCGTTGCCCCATTGGCGGTCGCTATTGCATGGGGGATGTTCCTGTCCCCGAAGGCTTCTGTTCCCATTTTCTCTTTCCCTGCGCGAACGGCTCTTAAGCTGGTCGTATTCATTGGGGCTTCGGAAGCGTTATATGCAGTTGGGCAAAGCTCGCTTGGAGCGGCTTTCCTGGCAGTATCCATCGTGATCGTGGCGACGGTGTTCCTGTTGAAGCTACATGAAGTGAAGATGTGAGGGCCGCGTAGGGGCGGACAACGAGGATAATTCAACGACAGGATAATTCAATGCCCGTTGACCAACCGCCGAACGATCACTATAATAACTCTCAAGGCAATGACCGGAGACATGGTTTCCTTCAAGGCCCGCTCAGAGAATGGGGTGAAAGGTGCGAGCCCCTGCGGAGACCGGATGGGAATTACCCCTTCGCAGCCGCGACGATGAACTCTCGCCAGGCCGTATGCGCGAGACAGTAACCGCTGCCGACCGATCCCCGTTAACGGATTCCGAAATGAGGATTTGCCATGGCGTCGCTCCAAGCGCAGGGCAGATCGAATGAGGGTGGAACCACGAGCTGAACGCACTCGTCCCTTCGCGGGATAGAGGCGTTTTTTTGCGTTCACCATTCATTGTCCCAGGCGCGGAAAGCGTCGGGGAACACATTTCGAGGAGGTTGTTGTCGTGGCGATTCAAGTGGGATTGGCGGACGGAAGCGTAAGGGAGTTCGAGCAAGGGACGACAGTCGGAGAAGTGGCGGCGGCGATCAGCACAGGGCTTAAGAAAAATGCGGTCGCAGGGAAAATCGACGGCAAACCGGTCGATCTCGGCTATCCGCTCGAGAGGGACTGCGCGGTCGAGATTGTGACGCTCGACGGCAAAGACGGGCTCGGCGTATATCGGCACAGTACGGCGCACTTGATGGCGCAGGCGATCAAAAGAATTTACGGCGACAAAGCGGTGAAGCTCGGCATCGGTCCGGTCATCGAGGATGGATTCTACTACGATATCGATATCGAGAAGCCGCTGTCGGTTGATGACTTGTCCGCGATCGAGGAAGAGATGCGCCGAATCGCGCGCGAAGATTTGCCGATCGTCCGGCGGGCGGTCAGTCGCGCCGAAGCGGAGAAGATTTTCGCGGAGCTGGAAGATCCGTATAAGCTGGAGTTGATCCGGGATTTGCCGGCATCGGCGGAGATTACGGTGTACGAGCAAGGCGAGTTCATCGACTTGTGCCGGGGGCCCCACTTGCCATCGACGGGGCGGATCAAGGCGTTTAAGCTGACGAGCGTTGCGGGCGCATACTGGCGCGGGGATGCCAAGAACAAAGTGCTTCAGCGGATTTACGGAACGGCTTTTCCGAAGGAAGCGCAGCTTGAAGAGCATCTTCGCCTGCTAGAGGAAGCAAAGCTGCGGGATCACCGGAAGCTGGGCAAGGAGCTCGGGCTGTTCATGTTCTCGGAAGAAGCGCCGGGCATGCCGTTCTACTTACCGAAGGGGATGACGATCCGCACGGAATTGGAAAATTTCTCGCGGGAGACGCAGATCGGCCAAGGGTATGAAGAGGTACGCACGCCGCTGATGATGAACAATCGTATTTGGGAGCAGTCGGGCCACTGGGACCATTACAAGGACAATATGTATTTTACGGAAGTGGACGAGACGAAGTTCGCGCTGAAGCCGATGAACTGTCCGGGCCATATGATTATTTACAAAAACGAGCTGCATTCTTACCGGGACTTGCCGATCCGTTTGTCAGAGTTCGGTCAGGTGCACCGTCATGAATATTCCGGGGCGCTGAGCGGGATGATGCGGGTGCGGACGTTCTGCCAGGATGACGCGCATATTTTCGCCCGGCCGGATCAGATCGAAGCTGAAGTCGGACGCGCGATCGACCTCATCGACAAGATGTACAAGGAATTTGGGTTTGCGTACAAAATCGAACTGTCGACAAGGCCGGAAGATTACATGGGAGCAGAGGAACTGTGGGACGTCGCGGAAGCTTCGTTGCAAAGCGTGCTCGACAAACGGGGAGTCGCGTATCAGATCAATGAAGGGGACGGGGCGTTCTACGGACCGAAAATCGATTTCCACATTCTAGACGCGCTCAAGCGAAGCTGGCAATGCGGCACGGTACAGCTCGATTTCCAGATGCCGGAGAAATTCGAGCTGTCGTATGTCGCGGAAGACGGGCAGAAGCGGCGACCGGTCGTGCTTCACCGCGCTATCTTTGGCTCCATCGACCGTTTCATGGGCATTCTGACGGAACATTATGCCGGAGCATTTCCGCTTTGGTTGTCTCCGGTACAGGTAAAGTTGATTCCGGTATCGGATCGGTACGCGGACTTTGCATACGAAGTCAAGCGTGCGCTGGCGGACGCGGGCATTCGTGCCGAAGTGGACGGCCGCAATGAGAAGCTGGGCTACAAAATTCGCGAAGCCCAGCTTGAGAAGGTTCCTTATATGGCTGTGTTAGGCGAGAAAGAGAAGGAATCCGGCACGGTGTCCGTACGCAAGCGCGGCGAAGGCGAACTCGGAGCGATGGAGGTCGGCGCGTTCGCTTCGCATCTGCGCGAAGAGATTCGGGCGAAAGCGTAAGAGCGCGTTCGGGTTAGGGGCTATGGGAGGCTACTTCAGTTCCCGGGCACGGATGGCATTCACACATTCCCGGACCGCTTGGACGACGATCTCAGGCTCGGAAAATTGCGGGAAATGGCCGCTGTTCGCAGCGACGATGTGCTTACTTTGGGGGCTGAGGCGAACGTAAGCGAGTTGATTGCTGCGGCGGAGATCGAGCGCTGCTCTCGACGTCAGCCAGGAGGGAGGTTGCTTGCCTCCGGTGACGACAACGAGCGGGACGTCGGGGAAAGCGCCGGCCAGTTCGATCTGGTCGGCAGTTCGTCGTACGAACTTCGTCTCCTTGAACTCGTTGGGGCGAGAAAGCGCGCCGAGTAGACGATTAACTCCCCGTACGAGTCGGCTTTGAAGCTGCTCGATGTCGAGATCGCCGGGATGGCTTGCTTCAAGAAGAACGACGCCGGCGACTTCACCCGGGTGCAGCCTGGCGAACAGGTTTGCATACAACCCTCCGAATGAATGACCGACGAGTAAGTAAGGGGGAACGGCGCCTGCGGCGACAAGTAGTTCGCGGAGATCGGCGACTACCGTTTCCCCGTCCTGCGGGCGGCGGGGCCTGTCGCTTCCGCCGATACCGAAGCGGTTGTAAGCGAACACGGCACTTTCGGCGGATAAGCCTTCGAGCACTTTGTACCAGCCCTCAAGCGGGCCATCGCTCCCGTTAATGAGTACGATCTTCGGCGTACCCTCTCCGATGACGATGTATTTCATTGTCCCTTGCGAGATCGATGAGATACGGCGAGGCGGAAGCTTCATATGCAATCGACTCCTCTTCGCGATAGTAGTAAAGTATACGGCAAGGTTAGATCACCGTTTCGCCGGGAAGAACCGAATAGGCGTTCCTTTCATAATATAGGCGCATACATGCGTGTATACGAGAAAGGAACGTGCAGTATGCATTATTATGACCACTACGCTGCCGAAGCGGGAATTCCCGTGCGCGGTTACTTCGCCGGCTACTATGTTTCCGGTCATCCGCTCGCGCCTGTAGGGTACCGGCCTTGGACAGACCATTTGTCGGCTAGCTCTCTTTATCCGTCGACACAGACGCAACCTCTGACTTTCGTGCTCGTCCATGGCTCTTGGGCGGACGCGAGCTTCTGGAACGGAGTCGCGGGCGAGTTGCGGAAGATGGGTCACAAGGTGTTCGTTCCGGAATATCCCGGGCATGGGGCCGATACGAATACAAACGTCACGCACGGAATGATCTCGAAAGCGGTCGCGGATTACATCATCGCGAACGACCTGCGCGATGTAATTCTTGTCGGGCATAGCTTCGGCGGCTCGGTTATCCAGAAGGTGGCCGAGCTTGTCCCGGACCGGCTGAAAAGAATCGTGTTCATCGATGGCTTCGTCATTCCCGACGGACAATCGGTGGCGGATCAATTTCCCGATTCGATGCGCCAAGGGTTCGAGCAGCTTCGCCGGATGTCGAAGGACGACACGATTATGCTTCCGTTCGACGTGTTCAGGGATACATTCGTGAACACGGCCGATCTGGCGACCGCACGCAAGCTGTATTCGGAGATCAGGCCGGAACCCGCGAAACCGCTGTTCGAGAAGCTGGATACGAAGAAGTTTTTCAGCTTGAACGTCCCGAAGAGTTATGTGTTTTTAATGGAGGATGCCGCGGTGCCGCAGGCCGAAGGCTTCGGCTGGCATCCGCACATGTCCAGCCGGCTCGGCCAATTTCGGCTGATCAAGTCGCATGGAGACCATATGACGCAGTTCCGGACGGAACCGGCGTTGCTGGCACGCAAGCTTTACGAGGCTTCGAGGGATTAAAGGAGCAAAGAGTTCGCATGACAGGCGAACGTCTCTATTCACACGTGAAAGGACCTCAATTTCCACCACTTCAATGTGGGGGCTGAGGTCCTTTCTACGACGGTACAATCGACGATAGCTTCGAATAAGCGTTGAACGATTAACAACCGGACGAGCGTATGTGTATGAAAATTCGTATAAAATCGGGTAGGTTGGCAACCGGACTAGAGTGTGTGTATGAAAATTCACACAAAATCGGGTAGGTCGGCAACCGGACTAGAGTGTGTGTATGAAAATTCACACAAAATCGGGAGGATCCGCAACTGGACGAGCGTATGTGTATGAAAATTCGTACAAATTCGGGCAGAACGGCAACAAAACGGGGTATGTGGACGAGAAACACGCGGGGCACAAAAGATCGCAAAATGGCTTTTGGGACAGTCCCTGCTCGCGAAAGCGGCCAGCGTGACTGAGTAGCCAGTAGCCCGGTATTTATTTGCGGGCTCAATTCATTTTCTTGCGTTTACCCCGCTTGCGCTGCAGACGCTTCTTTCTTAACGACAGCCGCCGATTTGCGGTTCGTCAGGAACAGCGTCGCCACAAGCGCCAGAGCGGCCAGACCGACGACGAACAAGTAGGCGTCGCTCGTGCCTTGAATGGAAGCTTCGACGACAAGCTGCTGTTTCGACAGCGAAGCTCCGGACGCCATAAGATCTTCTGCATGGCCCTTCGTACGGGTGGAGAGAATCGTGACGAGCAGCGCCGTACCGATCGCGCCGGCCACTTGCCTTGTCGTATTGCTCGCGGCGGTGCCGTGGGCGTTCAAGTTCCCGGGCAATGCGTTTAAGCCAGCCGTCGTGACCGGCATCATCAGGAACGACATGCCGAGACGGACGAGAACGTTCATCATCATAATGTAGCCGTACGACGTGTCATCACCTAGAGAAGACATGCCCACGATGCCCCCGATCGTGATCAACAGACCGAACACGGCAAGCAATTTGGCGCCGAATCTGTCGTAGAGCTTGCCGGCTACTGGAGACATCAGTCCCATTAACAATGCGCCGGGCAGCATCAGTTCGCCGGATTCAAGCACCGTGTATCCTCGGGAAGTCTGCAAATAGAGCGGAAGCAGAATCATGTCCGCGTACATCACCATCGTGACCATCACGTTAACGATCGCTGTAACGGAGAAAGCCCGGTAACGGAAGACGCGCAAATCCAACAGAGGCTCTTTCGAAGAGAGCTGTCTAAGACAGAAGACAACAAGAAGGACGAGGCCGATCGCGATGCTGCCGAGCACTTCCGCATCGTCCCAGCCTTTGCCGCCAGCGCTGCTTAAGCCGTAGAGCAGACCGCCGAAGCCCAGCGTCGAGAGCAGGACGGAGAAGAGATCGACTCGCGGTCTCGACGTCTCCGAGATGTTGACCAAATACTTGAACGACAAGACGATGACGAGGGCGACCAACGGCAACATACCGTAGAACATCCAGCGCCAAGAGAAATGCTCGATGACGAGTCCGGCCAGCGTCGGTCCGATAGCGGGCGCGAATATCATCGCGAGTCCGATCAAACCCATGGCGCCCCCTCGATTTTCCGGAGGGAATACTTCGAGAATGACGTTCATCAGCAGCGGCATAATGATGCCGGCCCCGGCAGCTTGAATCAAACGGCCGGTCAGCAGCACTTCGAAGCCGGGAGCGACGGAGCAGATGACCGTTCCGACCAACAAGAGCACCATGGAACTGATGAACAATTGCCGCGTCGTGAATCTTTTCATCAGATAGGCGGTAATCGGAATCAGAATACCGTTGACGAGCATGAAACCCGTCGTCAGCCATTGGGCCGAAGAGGCGGCGATATGGAACTGTTTCATCATTTCCGGCAAGGCGACACCCATGACCGTCTGGTTGAGCAACGACAGAAAAGCTCCGACGATAAGGACGAACAGCAACGGTCCTTTCTGGATGCGCCTTTCGGCGGTCGGAGCGGAGTGAGCGGATAATGCGGCTTTCATGGCGATTCAACTTCCCCTTTCCGGAGTGCGAGTCCGTTCGACTTTAAGTCGCATAGTTGACACGATGTCTATAAAAATCTAGCATGAATGACAGTAAGAAATCCATTTACACATTAAGCCGACTTATCGATTACTCGACGCGAATCCGTTTACATGTTGAGAAAAGCTCGAAAGTTAGTCACGGAGGCGAGTAAATGCCTAATGGAACGAAGAAAGTAGATCCTCGCGTCAAACGTACGAAACAGATGTTTAAGGATGCTCTCGTTTCCTTGCTCCGGGAAGGGGATAGCAGCAAAATTACCGTTCAAAGCGTCGCGGATCGGGCCGAACTGAATCGTGCGACGTTTTATTTGCATTACCGCGACCTCGAGGACTTGACGGAGCGGATGCTGGACGACATTCTCGCGGAACTGTTTGAATCGATGATGGGGCAGACCAACGCCACTCCGTTGCCGGCAAAATTGGACGAGCCCCCGCAACAGTTGCTCTCGTTGCTGGAGCATGTGTACCGGAACGCCGCTTTGTACAATGTGATGCTGGAGAACAGCGTCGTTTTTCGCAAACGTATGCACGGCGTTTTTATGAATATCACAGCGCTCGGGGAGAAACGCCGCCAGGAGGAAGGCCGGGAACTGGCAGTGTCGAAGGAGATCATTGCATCGTCGCTGCTGGGCATCGTGACGTGGTGGCTGCAGGAGGGTCTTCCTTATAGTCCGGCTTACTTGGCGAAACAAATGATGCTGATGGGAAAAATGAAAAAATAACGACCTGACGGGAGGGGATAGAGAATGGAACTGGGAAACGTGGACAAAGAGGTCGGGGAGCGAGCGCTTTGCTGGGTGGCGGAAGCCGTTCATCCGGGAGCAGAAGTGATAAAAGCGGACAGGCTGCTGGGAGGCATATCCACGCCGATCTATCGATTAAAGCTGAGAGCTGAAGGCAATGAGCGCGATGTCGTCCTGCGTTTATTCAAGGACGAAGATTGGCTTAAGCAGGAGCCGGATCTTGTCAGTCGGGAAGCCGTAAGCCTGCGCCGCGCCGCGCTGAACGGCGAAGTGCCGACACCGCAGGTGATCGCAGTGGACGAAACCGGCGCAACATGCGGTGTGCCGGCTACGCTCATGTCTCGGCTGAAAGGGAGCGTTGTGCTGGAGCCGGCAGACAGGGGAGGCTGGTTGGATGGTTTGGCACGGGCGCTCGTCGCCGTGCATCGCGTGGAGCCAGGCGACTTGCCGTGGGGTTATCGTCCCTATTCCAACATAGCCGATCTGGATGCGCCTTCCTGGTCGAGCATCCCGGAACAATGGAAGCGGGCGGTTGCCATCATAGAGGCGACGCGTCCTGCATTCGTCCCGCAATTTATCCATCGGGATTACCATCCGGCGAACGTGCTGTGGTCAACGGATGGCGAGGTGAGCGGAATCGTCGATTGGGTGAACGGCTGTATTGGCCCGGCTGGCGTCGACGTCGGCCACTGCCGCGTTAATCTAGCTCAACTGCATGGCGTAGATGCGGCAGACGAGTTTCTGGAACGCTACCGCGAGCTTGCGGGAGATCGATTCGATTACGACCCCTACTGGGACTTCGTCACGTTGTTCGATTTCGGCGACGAGGAGCCGGACGTGTACCAGGGATGGACAGCACTTGGCATGACCGGACTGACCAAGGAACTGATCATCGAGCGTCTGGATACGTATTTGCTGAGTTTGCTGGAACGAATCTCGAATGCAGGAAAAAACGGCCATTAAATTCCGATTGACACGCTTGGTATTATATCTTACGATCTATACATATTTAGATCGGATCGACATTCATCTGTCTCGTCCGATAACCCGTCGAGGAGGATTCCCATGAGCATCGTCTCCGCTAGCAACACGAACCCGCTTTCAATCCGCAATACGGTCGCCATCGGTATCGGTTCCGCATTATTCGCCATTCTGGGCAGATTCGGCTCCATCCCGTCCGGCCTTCCGGATACGAACATCGAGACGACTTACGCCCTGTTGGCGCTATTCGCCATTTTGTATGGGCCGCTTGTCGGGCTGCTCGTCGGATTTATCGGACATACGCTGAAAGACGCTATTTTCTATGGATCGCCCTGGTTTAGCTGGATTATCGCTTCGGCGGTTGTCGGCCTGATCATCGGATTTGCGGCAAGCCGCATCCGAGCGCGGGACGGAGAGTTCGGCCGCAAGGAGATCATTACCTTCAACATCATGCAGGTTGCGGCGAACGCGTTCGCATGGTTCGTGGTCGCCCCGACGCTGGATATTCTCATCTACGCGGAGCCGTCCGGCAAATCGTATACGCAAGGCTTGGTAGCCGGCGCTTCCAACATCGTGACGGTAGCTATTCTCGGCACGTTGCTGTTGTCCGCCTATGCAAAGACGCGAACGAAGCAAGGAAGCTTGACGAAAGAAGCTTAATGAAGGAAGCTTAAAGCAAGCGAACCCCGACTCCGAAAGCCGGCAGCGAATGCCGGCTTTTTACTTGATATTTAAGAATGTAGAGAATCCGCGGAGAACTCGTTCGGCCGGTTGGATGTTTGATGGAAAAATAACAACGATAAGCAGTTAAAATGCGACACAGAGCGGCGAGCGGCTTAAATAACGACGATTGCCAGTTATTTTCGCAGAAATGCTGCAATTGGGGCGTAGAAGAGACAATTAGTTGGAGTATCGCAGTTATTTGTGCAATCGAATGACTTTTCAAAAGAATGAAGTGGAGTTTAGTTATTATTTTGCAGCCAGAGGAAGTGCAACGTTATGGACAACCGGCTCCGCGAGCCGATTATCGAGTTCGACGGGTTCAGCTACCAATACAGGGTGCAAACAAGCCCTTCCCTCGTCGATATCGATTTGAAAATATACGAGGGAGAAAAAGTGCTTATCCTCGGGCCGTCCGGCTCGGGCAAAAGCACGCTGGCGCACTGCCTTAACGGCATGGCGCCGTATTTCTACCCCGGCACCGCGACCGGCTCGCTGAAGATCGGCGGCGCGGAGACGAAGGGACTCGACTTGTTCCGTTTATCAGACCGGGTCGGCACCGTCTTGCAGGACCCGGACGGCCAGTTCGTCGGCTTGTCAGTTGCCGAGGATATTGCTTTCCGGATGGAGAACGACGCAGTTCCGCAGTCGGAGATGATTGCACGCGTCAAGGAAGCCGCAGCCGAAGCAGGCATGCTCGAGCATCTGGAAGCTTCCCCTCATTCGCTCTCCGGCGGGCAGAAACAACGCGTAACGGTAGCCGGCGTCATCTCCAGCGGCGCCCCCGTTCTTCTTTTCGACGAACCGCTTGCCAATCTTGATCCCGACGCGGGACGAAGGG
Organism: Cohnella soli; assembly: GCF_042655525.1. NCBI lineage: Bacteria > Bacillati > Bacillota > Bacilli > Caryophanales > Paenibacillaceae > Cohnella > Cohnella soli. The sequence continues at coordinate 154,388 of NZ_JBHSMI010000013.1, read as the reverse complement.
CGATCGAACGGATCGACCGTATTCATAAAGAGACGGGCAAAACGATTCTGATCATCGAGCATCGCCTCGAGGAAGTGCTTCACCGTGACGTCGATCGGATTATCGTCATTTCGGACGGAAGGATCGTCGCGGATCTGAACCCTGACGAACTGCTGACTTCGTCGCTGCTCGGCGAGACGGGCATCCGCGAGCCGCTTTATTTGACTGCGTTGCGCTACGCGGGCGGCGAGTTCGAGGCGTGCCATCGACCGAGTCGTTTGGATGCGATGGAGCTTGAGCCGTTCGCCGATAAGCTTCGGCAATGGAACGAAGTGCGGCCGGCGCTTGCGCCGGAATCGGAAGTCGGCGCTGCCGCCGAGCGATCAACGGAATCGCTCCCGCCGCTGCTGGAACTGGAGGGCATCGGCTTCGGCTACGAGCCGGGTAAGCCGATTTTGCGCGACGTCTCCCTCCGCATCCGCAAAGGCGAGAGAGTCGGCATCGTCGGCAAGAACGGCGCTGGAAAGTCGACGCTGTCTAAGCTGATCTGCGGCTTTCATAAGCCGACCGCTGGCCGCATTCGGTACGAAGGCCGGGACATCGGCGCCGATACGATCAAGGAACGGGCGCAGCGGGTCGGCTTCGTCCTGCAGAATCCGAACCATATGATCTCGAAGACGCTCGTTCACGAAGAAGTAGCGCTCGGGCTGATGACTCGAGGGTTCGACGGGGAGGAGACGGCGAAGCGCGTACAAGAAGCGCTTCGCGTGTGCGGGTTGGCCCCGTACCGCAACTGGCCGATCTCTGCGCTCAGCTTCGGCCAGCGAAAGCGGGTCACGATCGCCTCCGTGCTCGTGCTGCAACCTGAAGTGCTTATCCTCGACGAGCCGACGGCAGGGCAGGACTACCGGCATTACAACGAGATGATGGAGTTTATTTTGCGGCTGAGCGAAGAGGGACTTACCGTCCTGTTTATTACGCATGACATGCACTTGCTGCTTGAATATACCGATCGGGCCGTCGTGCTCGCAGACGGGGTGCTTCTGGCTGATGAACGTCCGGAAGAGGTGCTGACCGATCCGGCGCTTGTCCAGGCGGCGTCGCTGAAAGAGACGTCGTTGATGGGGCTGGCACGCAGGGCAGGCTTGCCCGATCCGAGCGGGTTCGTGAGGACGTTTATTGCCGAAGATAGAGGAAAGCGGGTGCGTTCCAGATGAAAATGCTCGCATACACCAAGCTGGACTCACCGGTACATCGGCTGACCGGGGCGACGAAGCTGCTGTTTTTCGCCTTATGGTCGGCGGCTGCGATGATGACGTTCGACACTCGTTTTTTGATCGGTTTTGCCGTATTCGGACTTATTATGCTTCGCATCTCCCGGGTTCGGCTGCGCGAATATTCGTTCCTGCTCTATGTCATCGGCGTCTTTTTCCTGCTGAACCACGTGGCGATCTACCTGTTTTCTCCACAGGAGGGGGTGGGCATCTACGGAACGAAGCACGTGCTGCTGGAGCTTCCGGGGCGCTACAACGTGACATTGGAGCAGTTGTTCTATCAGCTTAACATCGCGCTGAAATACGGTGCGGTTATTCCAGTCGCGTTCTTATTCGTCCTTACGACGGACCCCGGCGAGTTCGCCGCGTCGATGAACCGGTTGAAGATCAGCTACAAAGTGTCCTACGCCGTGTCGATCGCGCTGCGCTACATCCCCGACATTCAGAGGGACTTCCAGAACATCTCGTTCTCTGCCCAGGCGAGAGGGATCGACATTTCGGCGAAAGAGAAGTTGGGCAAAAGGCTGCGCAATGTCATCGGCATTCTCATGCCTCTTATTCTATCGAGCATCGAGAGAATCGAGACGATCAGCGCGGCGATGGAACTAAGAGGGTTCGGACGGCACAAGCGCCGGACCTGGTACAAAGATCGGCCGTTCGTCGCCGGGGACTACCTGACGATTGCATTTATGGCGGTCGTGCTGGCTGCGCTTGTCTGGATGACAATTGCACGCGGCTCGCGGTTCTACAATGTATTTGTTTAGCTCCTGCGGTGGCGGGGACTTAGATACAAATTCTCACCGCCGTGTCTTTCGAATTTAACTATTAAAAGTCTGGTGGGAACATCCATATGTTCACCAGACTTTTAACGAAACTTTTGTAGTTTATTGAATTCAGTTTGTGCGAAAATCCACAAAATAACGGAGAAAATAAACCATTTTCCCAGATGGTTTATTTGTTCGTTTAAAGGAATTAACGAATGATTGAACCAATAAACATTGATCACGGAAAACAATTCGCCGCCGGTTAAGATTTGAGTGCTTGCATATATCGCCACTAGCACCAATGCCCAACCTGTATTACGACACAGAACCATAGTTAAAAAACCAAGGGAGGAAAAAAATAGTGATTCCAGCCCTATTTGAGTAAAAAGAGAAATAAATAACGATTCATCATAAAATGGATCTATCGCGATCAAAAGGAGGCATATCAATATGAGATAAAGTAAAGAATAGACAGATATACGATATGTTCCCCACATATATTTGGAGACGGAATAACTGAACAGAGTTTCTCCTCCCGGCTCTTCAATGATGTCTTTAAGCAGAAATATCGGCCACCAGGCGCCAAATATAGGAATGCAAGTTTCTATCCCTGGAATAAATGATGCAACAGAATGGTTTTTGAATAGCCCGTAAACAAAAAGCAGCATGATAACCCCCAAAGGTATATATGCATTGCCGCCCATTGCTTTCCAATCAAATAAAACAGTCATTTTTCCCTTCATGATTTTTCCCTCTTCATTAAGTATAGATAACCATCCTCAAGCGAAGGGGATAGCATTTTCCCATTCTCAGGTTGGATTTCTGAAAGTGTTTTTACACGGTAACTATCCTCTTCGCGATAACTCGATATGACATTCCAGTCGTACGGAATGTTGTGAAATTGCTCAGGAGTTACTGTTGTTTCCCAGACCTTCCCTGCTGCAGCTTGTGAAATATCTCGTATATTACCCTGGATCAGTACATTCCCGTTAAACATGATAGCTGCCTGGTCGCAAGTTGTCTCGATATCCTCGACGATATGGGTAGATATTATAACAATCGATTGATTTCCAACTTGTCTCAATATTTTCCGAAATCGTATCCTTTCCTCCGGATCGAGACCTGACGTGGGTTCATCTACGATCAGAATCTGCGGTTCGCCCAGCAATGCCTGAGCAATGCCTACTCTGCGAATCATTCCCCCCGATAGCTGGGCGATCTTTTTATGTTGATGCTCCAATAAATTTACTTGCTCCAACACCTCATTAACTTTTTGTCTGATGTTGTGCTTCAACCCTTTTAAGACTGCAATATGCTGCAAAGCTTCGTCTACTTTTATTTGCTTGTATATAGAGAAACTTTGGGGCAAATACCCTACAATCGACTTGAATTCATTTTCTTGTTTGATTGAATAACGCCCGAATGTGATTTCACCTTTATTGGCAGGTATAATAGTTGTCAATATTCGCATCAAGGTTGTTTTTCCAGCACCATTTGGGCCGAGCAATCCAAACATACCTCGTTGAATATTCAAATGAATATTATTCAGCGCGGGATTTTTACCATAGGTTTTAGAAACCCCTTTAATCTGTAACGATTCCACGTGATTAGTCCGCCTCCTTTGATCCTACTAGAGAAAAAATGTACTCCCAGTCCAACTGTTCGGGTTGCTTAAGATGGCTATACCATTCTCTGAAAAATGATTTCATCTTATCGTTTTCTTCCCAATTTTCATCTGTGTACTGAAGGATTTGCTGGACTGCTTTTTTCTGTCGAGACATATTGTTGTATTCATAATAGTTTAAATCGAGCTTTAATAACGGAGTTCTGTCGATATCGTATTTCTGTGTAGAGGGGAATCGCTTGGAATACCAGTAACTGTAGGCCTCGACAAACATCGTATTCATTTCTTCTCTTTGATTGATCGTGTTAATATCACGAGTTAAAGCTGATATTACTGCAGGTACTAAAGCTGTCTCGGAAACCAATAACTCTCCGTCGTTATATTGCTGATTTATTCCGATAATAGCATGGTCTTTCATTATCCAAATATTTGCTGGATACTGTCTTGATTCGGGTGGAATTGTTGCAAAAAACAATTTTTGAGGAAGTTCGTGAGCGCTTAACCCCAAATCTTCTTGGATTTGGTTCGTAATGTTCCGTAATTCGCTCAAAAATGTTTTAAATGTATTTGTCATTTTATACAACGAGATTGGAGAGTAGATGGATGCTCCACCTACTGAATGGGAAGAAATCGGGCCGGCAAAAATCGAAATTCCCGCCGAAGAACTTCCCTTCCAGACACTATCGCCAGCTGCTTGCAAGTTAGTATAAATTGATTTAAATCCGTCAATTGTTAATGTGTACTGCACATCATAACGCGGAAAAGAGGGGTATCGAACAATTTGAATTTCTTTCGCCTTCATGGCCGGATAAGTGCTTGGTACAGGGTACCAAGCAAAGTAACTAGGGAGCATAACGGCTTGACTATTTGCAAAAAAATAAGGCGAACTTAATCCTTCGTACACCATGTTCAATACTAACGTGTGGTTTGCTTTATAACGGTTTGGGAATTCGAGTTCTAAACGATCTTGATCTTGTGAGAATTTGATAAAGCGACCTTCGCCATCGATTATTTTCTTCACTTTTAAGTCATGGTAAAGAGTAAATATAATTTTGTTGCCGTCTTGTGAGGGGATTAACTTCATTTGAACATCGGCAGAGATTTGACTTTTTAATTTAAGATGGATGTCATACGAATCAACCTTAAAGGCTGTTGTTTGCTCGGAGTTCTTCGCGGGCCTATAGTTGCTGTAATATGTATAATCATACTTCATAACAGAATTAATCTCGTGTGCGGTCGCTCGTACTACATCAAATTTGCTTGTTAGCCCAAAAGCCGAACTAGCCAAAAACATGATTGCCAAGGAATAATACACAGCTTTTTTTAATTTACTCAATTGTAAATAACGTGTACTCATCACAAAGATGGCTACAACAACCCACCAACCTTTTTGGATCCATCTCAATCCTTCTAAAGGCAATCCATAGGATGAATCGTAAAGAGCATGAGGATCTGTTTGCCCCAGGTTTAACCACTCTGAAACTTTCATGAGATCTACTTGAGTAAGAAGCGAAATGCTTTCAAATATCCCGATATTAAGAGGACCAAGAGCGATCCAAACGAAGCCAAGAAAAACATAAATGCCCCGGAAATTTAAAAAGGATCCTAAATATGCGCCAAATGAGGCTGCAATAAAAAACGGGATAGACCAGTATAAAATGATGTATTTTACTGAAACACCACGAAAATATGCAGGAACCTGATAAACTGAATAAAATACAAACAAAATAATGAAAGAAAGCACTGTAAACACAATAATTCCGAGGGTGATGGAAATCAGTTTTCCCCATAGCTTGGCCGATTTAGCACCCGGCATCGCTGTAATAACTTCATCACAATTTGAGTTTTTTTCCCTTCGTACCAGCTCAAATCCCAACATCAAGAATAAAAAAATACCCGCTTGAACAATGTAGGCTGAAGAAATTAACGCTCCTCCGGGATCAAACATATTGAGTTTATCATTTAAGATCAAACCAAATATAAGGCAGGGGACAATCATTGCGGCCCAGAACCAGATTCTTCTAATAATCAGGATGATTTCAATCTTCATTGAGTTGAGAATCTTCAACAAAATCTTCCCCCTCGATATCTAAAATGGGGAGCGAAGGAAACTTCACTCCCCACTGGAAATTAATTTACTGCAGAACCATTGCCACTGCAACCTGTATGATTAGGGCCATCAGGATCTAACCAGACATAGTAATTATAAGATGAAACTGAAGATTTGTAGGACGCCGTAGAATTAACTGGCAACAAAGCCCCGTCAATTCTAGTGTCGTAACTCCAAAATGTCGAATCGTCCTTATACAGTTCAACCCAGAGACGCTCGGTGGATACCGCATTGTTTTTACCGGATACAGCTATAGTGCCATTCATTTGGACAATACTTCCCGTTGCATAGGTGTCATTAACACCGATCGTCGCACTACTGGTTGCAGCGAAAGCGGTGTTAGTAAGCATTAGGGCGGCAAATACGCCCAGCAATATTAGTTTCTTCTTCACGAAGGATTCCTCCTAAATTTTTTTGGATGCTGGCCAGCATTTCCAAGAAAACCATAACATATAATTGATGTCGAATTGTTGCTAAAAATAGCAACTCATTCGACATAAAGGCTATTAAATCTCCTTGTCGGGGAGAAATACGTACCCCACACCTCTTACTGACAGTAAGTATGTTGTATTTATTTCGCCAATCTTTTTTCTAAGTCTGCTTATAAATATTTGTAGTTCCCGCTGGCTAAATGTTGAATCGTACTGGTCGGATAAATAATCCGTGAGTTCCTTGTATGTTGCAATAGACCCTGCCTTTGCATTCATTCGCTTAAGAAGTCGAATTTCTTGTTGGGTTAATGCACAAGGTAAATTCTTGTTCACAAAAACGGATCTTTCAAAGTCAATATAGCAATCGTCTTGAAGATATACTCGATTTTCTTCGTTTAAGGCCACTATTCGCCCCCCTCCACCTGTAGAGTAATCAGATTTCATTGATGGTTTTGCAAAACTAGAGCTGTCCAGTGAGTCCTTAAATCTCACTTTTTCTGGAAGAAATATAACAAACATAGCATAAAATGCGATAAAACATCAAGGGAATTTCCCTCAATTTCCCTTAATTGAATGAATGGTGGTGAATCGTCGATAAAAATAGATACTCCTGTCGTCGCAAAATACGATATGCTGTTTCTAAGTAGAACATCCATTGTTGACCAGATATATACAATCGATTTTCTTTTAGGGAGGCGACCATGTCCGCGATAGTGATCACGAAGCAACAGGCGAGAAAATATTTGCTGAAGTACCACGGGTTAAGCGGCGATTTCCAATTCCGGGGCAAAGAGGGGGTTATGGCGTACATTCGCCGCGTCGGATGTATCCAGTACGACCCGCTCGACGTCGTCGGGATGAATCCGGAGCTTGTGCTGCAGTCCAAGGTGGAAGATTTCGACCGCAACATGCTGCCCGAACTGCTGTACTCCGATAGACGGCTCGTCGATTACTGGGACAAGTGCATGTCGATTTTTCCGGTGGAGGATTGGCCGCATTTTGCTCGGCTACGACATTATTATGGGGCGTGGTCTCGTGCCAACAAAGAGACCGTCACGCGGGTACGGGGCGAAGTCGAGAGCCGGGGCGTGCTTTGCTCGAGCGATCTGGAAGACGATGAGAAAGTCAATTGGGCTTGGGGGCCGACGAGATTATCCCGGGCTGCGCTCGAAGCTATGTATCATGCCGGGCAACTCCTCATTCATCATAGAGCGCACACGCGCAAATATTACGATCTGGCAGAGCGGCTGCTGCCGACAGAACTGCACGCCGCCGAAGATCCTTTCGAATCCGAGAGCGATCATTACGCCTGGTTTGTGCTTCGCCGGATCGGCAGCATCGGGCTGCTGTGGAATCGTCCGAGCGACGCGTGGCTCGGCATTCGCGGGATGAAAAGCAAGGAAAGAAACGAGGCGTTCGCGCGACTTGCGGCGGAAGGGCTGATCGCGGAAGTTCGCGTCGAAGACGTGAAGCACCCGCTCTATATTCGAAGTGCTGACATTCCGCTGTTGGAGATGACATTGTCGGACGATCTCCCCAACGAACGGGCAAGCGTGTTGGCGCCGCTCGACAATCTGATGTGGGACAGGCCGCTCGTGAAAGAATTGTTCGGGTTCGAATACCGCTGGGAAGTGTACAAGCCGGCCGCCGAGCGAAAGTACGGCTATTACGTGCTGCCGGTCGTATACGGCGATCGGATCGTCGGTCGATTCGATCCGGTGAAGCAGCGCAAGAAGTTGCCGCTGGAGATTCGCGCCTGGTGGTGGGAGGACGGCGTCGATGCCGGGGACGAGCGAATGCGGGAGAGCGTGACCGCTTGTCTGGAACGTTTTGCCGCGAAGCGGGGCACGGTATTCCAAATGGCGGACCACGAGGAAGTGTTGCGGTAACATCGCGTTGGCGTAGATTGACGGGGAGGATTCCATGAGCGAAGAGACGTCCTACACGGCCGAAGAAGTCGCGGCGCTGCTCAAAATATCAAAGTTAAAAGTGTATGATCTATTGAACAAAGGCGAGCTGCCGTCGTACCGCGTCGGCAAACAAAAACGCATCGACTCGTCGGACCTCGAGGCCTACAAGCAGCGCTCCAAGGGCGCTAGCTTTGCGCCGGCCAAGCAACCTCTGAGTGCCCCTGACGCACAGCCGATCATGTATACGTCGCCTGATGCGGGCGCGGTCAGGGACCGAACGCTAATCATCACCGGGCAGGACGTCAGCCTCGATATTCTCGCCCGTCATCTGGAAAGGCGCGTGCCGGACAGACGGCCGCTGCGCTCGTACGCGAGCAGCATGGACAGCCTCGTGTCGATGTACCGGGGCGAAGCGGATATCGTCAGCGTGCATCTGCTCGACGGGGATAGCGGTACTTACAATACGCCGTACGTGCGCAAGCTGTTCGTCGGTCAGTCTTATGTCGTCGTACACCTGCTGAAGCGATCTGCCGGACTGTACGTGAAGAAAGGCAATCCCCGCAAGCTGACGTCGTGGGCGGACTTGGCGCAAGCCGACCTTCGGTTCGCCAACCGGGAGAAAGGGTCTGGCGCGCGCGTTCTGCTCGACGAGCAATTGAGGCTCCACGGCGTGAAAACCGCCGGCTTGCCGGGTTACGAGGAAGAGATGAGCAACCATCTGGCCGTGGCGAGCAAAGTCGCATCGGGAGAAGCGGACATAGGCGTCGGCAGCGAGAAAGCGGCGCGTCTTGTCGGGGGGGTCGACTTCGTTCCGCTCATTCAGGAGCAGGTCGACTTGGTCATGCTGAAGAAAGCGGACAATCGGCCATGGATCGACGGCGTCATCGGCATCCTGCGTTCGGAAACGTTTCGCAACGAATTGCTCCATATGGAAGGTTACGACTTGAGCCGGACCGGCGACATCTTATACGAATCGTAAAAGCGATACGCCCCTTCCGCCGCGATCGTTCGTTGGCGGGAGGGGCGTATTTGTGCTCCGCGTGCGGCGGTATGATCTTATTCTTTCGTAAACCGATTGGCGACCATCAGCATGAGGAACGACAGGGCGATCATCGCGCCCGCCCATGCCCACGCCATCTTCATGCTGCCTCCGTCCGTCGCCACATAGATGGCGGTCGGAATCGTCTGGGTGCGGCCGGGAATATTGCCGGCGATCATAAGCGTCGCCCCGAACTCGCCGAGCCCGCGGCAGAAGCCGAGAATGTAGCCGGCCGTCAGCGAACGGGCGGCTAGCGGCACGGAAATGTAGCGGAACACTTGCCATTCGCTCGCGCCAAGCGCCCGCGCCGAAGCTTCGAGCTCGGTGTCGACGCCCTCGAAGCCGGCTCTCATCGTCCGGTAAGCGAGCGGGAAAGCGACGACCGCCGCCGCGATGACCGCAGCTTCCCACGTAAAGACAATGGGCTGGCCGAATAACGACTCGTACCATTTGCCGAGCGTGCTTCTGCGGCCGAGGCCGACGAGCAGAACGAAACCGATGACCGACGGCGGCAACACGAGAGGCAGCAGAATTATCGTCTCAACGATGCTTTTGCCGATGAAACGCGCTCTTGCCATTTTCCAGGCGAGCAGTACAGAGAAGACAAGCACGATTACGCTGGCAATCAGCGAAATACGCGCCGAAAGCCCGATCGGCTGCCAGAAATCCGAAGCGTTTATCGTGATCACCAACCGTCGTTTCGTTTATTTGATTTGTTTATTTGGAGAGGTTAAACCCGTACTTCTGGAACACGGCCCCCGCATCCGCGGTTTGCAAGTAGGCGTAGAAAGCTTGCGCTTCTTGGAGATGTTTGGACTCGCTGACGACACCGGCCGGATAGACGATCGGCGCGTGCACTGTCGGCGAGATTTTCAAAGCGACTTTCGCTTTTTTCGAGATGAGCGCATCGGTCTTGTACACAAAACCGGCTTCGACATTGCCCGTCTCGACGTAGGTCAGCACTTGCCGCACGTCTTTGGCATAGACGAGTTTGTCTTTAAGAGGGTCCCACACTTTGCGAGCTTCGAGTGTTTCCTTGGCGTATTGTCCCGCCGGCACCGACTCGGGCTGCCCGATCGCGATTTTCTTGATGTCTTTGCCTGTTAATTCCTTAACCGTCGAGAACCTCAGCTTGGAATTCGCGGGGACGACCATAACGAGATCGTTCTCGAGCAACGTCTTCTGTTCTTTAATCAAATCTTGATCGACGAGGGCTTCCATCTGTTTCTTGCCAGCGGAGAAAAATAAGTCGGCCGGAGCGCCTTGCTCGATCTGCTTCTGCAACGTACCGGAAGAACCATAGTTAAAAGTGAGATCGATATCGGGGTGGGTTTTCTCATACTGTTTCTCGATAGCGTCCAGACTGTCTTTCAGACTTGCCGCCGCGGAGACGAGCAATTCCGTCTTCTTCGGTGCAGCGACGGCCGGCTGAAGCGGTGCAGATGATACGGCAAATAGTGATAGCGCAACGAATAGAGAACCAAGCCGGAAACGCCTTGATTTTTGCATAAAAAATCCTCCATCTGCTCTTTTAATGTTAAATATTTTAACACAACACAAATCTATTTGGTATGTTTTCGTTATGTTTAGATATAAATAGAATATGATTTTGCCAAATAAAAAAGAATCGGCAGCAGCCGATTCTATAGATCCGTGGGATCGGCGATATCCATCAACAGGATGACGGTTGGGCCGAGCGGGATGGAGACGGTACGGATCCAGGCATGCGTCTCGAGATCGGAATAGCGAAGAGAAAGCCTCGCCTCGACGCGGGAATGCTCGTGTGACAAGTGGGGAACGAAATACGGTCTCCAGCTCCAGTCCGCGTTGCGATATTGTGTCTCGACACGCCATCCTTCCCGATCCGTCCGCATGTAGTTGGAGGAGAGTTGAACGCCGTCGTTGTCGCACACGTAGACGCGTAAGCAAGAGATATCCAGAGCCGGAAGCAGTCGTTCGATAGCGCGGTCTGCCAGATCGGGCTCAGTGAGTTCGGATGTGTGGCCAATGTCATTAAGCCGGAGGGTGTCGATGAGCGCGCTACCGACGTCGTCCCAGTGGCTGATCGATTCACGAAGCCTTCTCCTGTTATTGCTTAACTCAGATTCGATCAAGGAAGTAAAAGCATCCGCGGAATAGAATTCCGGTACCGCCGGAGAGAAGAGATAGCCCTGCACGTAACGCGCTCCGATCTGAACGGCACGCTTCAGGTCTTGCTCGCTCTCGACGCCTTCAATCAGCAATGAAGCGCCGATCTGTTCAGCGAGCGAAGAGAAAGATCGTAAAGTACCCAAATACCCGTTGTGATTTGCGCTTTTTTTCATCAGGAGAACATCGACCTTCAGCAGGTTGGGTTGGATTTCGGCGATTCGGTCGAAGTTGCTGAAGCCTGTTCCGATATCGTCGATCGCGATCTGGCAGCCGGCCTCCCGGTACAGATTGATGATTTCCCCCAGTTCGGACATCGAACCTTTGAATTCCCCTTCCGTGATCTCGATGCAGATCCGGTTCGGTGGAATCTCGTATTTCTCCAGCAATTGTAAAGTATGAAGCTCGCCGATCAGCTTATATTGCTCGTAGATCCAGGAGGGCTTCAAGTTGACGAATAACATGGGCGGATTCTTGATCGTGCTCAACTTGGCCAATGCCTGCTCGCGGAGCAGTCGATCGACCCGCACGTGCTCTTTAACCGATATGGAGTCGTCCGTGAAGAACGGTCCGAGACTGCGGACTGCGCCCTCGACCACTTGCCTGCCGAGCGTCTCGTATCCGACGATGCTCCGGGTTTCCAAGGCGATGATCGGTTGAAAGTAGGTGAGAAGCTGGCCTGTTGGCGCTTCCGCAGGGAGTGATTTGCGGTTGGAAAAGTTACTCATAGGAACCCCTTATCCGATACGTGTCAGAAAATCTGACATTCTAACAGCTAGGTTGATTGTATCGGATAATTGCGGCTATGCATATACCGGATTTGTCGAACTTATTAATAATTTGTCGAAAATATATTAAGCAGCAGCCGCATTCGAGGGCGCCATTGCCTTGGAGCGCAGCGATTGACGGCTTTTGCTTTGGAGGAATGAAATCATATAAGACGTCGCGGCGATGGATAAAATCGAGAAGAAGCCTTTGTCGACCGATAGCGTGGAGAAACCCGCGAAGACGGTCAGTCCGTCGATTGCGAAATTCGTTTTGCCCGGATTCCATCCTTTGAATTGCTGAAAATATTTGACGAGCACAGTTGTCCCGCCCATCGAAGTGTCGTTCCTGAACAAGACATGAACACCGAAGCCGATAATTGCTCCGCCTACGAGCGCACCGCCGATTGCAGGCAGCTCGAATCGCGGCAGCCATTGATCGAGCGAACTGAAGGCAGTGAGCAGAATGATCGCGATCAAGGAACGAAGCGTAAAGTCCCGGCCAAGCTTCATGTAGGAGAAGGCGACAAGCGGAAGGTTAATCAGGAGAAAAGCATAATAGAACTTGACGCCGAGCAAGTAGGAAAGTTCGAGCGCAATGCCCGCCGTTCCGCCGGTGATGATTCCGGAATGTTGGAGAATGATCAATCCGATAGCCGTGACGAAGCATCCAAGTGCAATTTGCAGCCATAGCCCGCCGATTTCTTTCGTTCGTGCGCTCATTGCGTCCCATTCTCCCGTCGCTTTATCTCGCTTCCGTACGCTCATTTCATGATATAATACGCTGTGCAGGTTCTACATAATAAAATGAATGCAATATTGCAAAATAGCGATCGATATGAATTGAAAATAAATCATTCACCTTCGAAATGAAATGGAGCGGTTTCAATGGATCAACTGGATATCGCCTTATTGCGCGCATTGCAGGAGGACGGCCGGATGACGGTCAGCGAGCTTTCCAAGAGATTGGCGCTTAGCCGTCCGAGCGTCTCCGAACGGTTGCTTCGTCTGCAGGAACGGGGAATTATTCTCGGCTATTATGCCCGTGTGTCTCCGGCGGCGATCGGCCGAAACATTCAACTGATCATCCAGATGAGCGATCTGAAAATATCCCCGCAAGAATTCGAGCATCGGATCGCGGACGATGCAGATATTCTGGAATGTCATCGCGTGACAGGACTCGCCAGCCATGTGCTGAAAGCCGCCGTCACCGGGATGGACGCACTGACGAAACTCGTGGAACGGTTGATGCCGTACGGGACCGTGAACACGTCCGTTATTCTCGCATCGCCGGTGAACAATCGTATGATTCTTCCGGGGGAATGAGCGGGATTGACGGCTAGAAGGAATGATGGTAATTTTGTGTTTAGTTAAATATTTAACTAAATGGAGCGCGAATGATGGATATTCGGGAATACGTCGACAATCAGCCGCCGAAAGTACGCGCGTTCTTCGCCATGGTCGACGCGACGGCGCATTTGATCGGATTGTCGGAGAAATATTGGGCGTCGCAGGGGCTGAACGGAGCGAGAATCCGTATTCTCGTCGAGATCGCCAAAGCCGGAGGAACGATTCTTCCGTCTGTTCTAGCCGGACGGATTGGCGTGACGAAAGCGAATATTAGCGTCCTGCTCGTTCCGCTGGAACAGCTCGGCTTCATTCGTATATCCGAGCATCCGGAGGACGGGAGGAAACGCAGAGTCGAGCTGACGGGGGAAGGCGAGGCCATTCTGCTCGAGAAGCTGCCGGGTAATCGAGACACGATTTCCACTGGGATGAGCAGCCTGAACGAAGCGGAGACCGAACAATTATGGCATCTGCTTAGCAAGTTGCACCGCTCTCGGGAGTAGTGCGACTTGTCGCGTTCATATAGTTAAACATTTAACTAAATCGACAAAAAAGGAGAGATCGACATGAAGATTGCGCTAACGGGAGCGACGGGAAATCTGGGGAAGGGGGTTTTACGAAATCTTGTCCTTCGGCATGCGCCGGGGGATGTGATCGCGTGCGTTCGGAATCCGGATGCTGCCCCGGAGACATGGAGGGAATGGGGGGTGACGTGTAGGAAATGCGATTACGACGATCCGATGTCTATGGCGACGGCTTTTCGGGACGTCTCGAAGCTATTGTTAATCTCGTCTCCGCACCCCGACGATGATGTTCGCTACCGTCATCATGTCGCCGCAATCGAAGCAGCCAAAGAGGCCGGGGTGGAATGCCTTGTCTATACGAGTATCGCCCGTGCCGAACGGGGGCGGCTTCCGCTGCATCGACTTCATCTGGATACCGAACAAGCGCTCCGCGAATCCGGATTATCTTATGTTATTCTTCGCAACGCTTACTACATGGACATCGTGAAGTTTCTCGGCGTTCGCGAGGCGGCGACGAGCGGGGAGCTTTGGAGCCCCCCGGGCGATTGGGCGTTCAACACCGTGGCGAGGGATGATTTGGCTCTTGCAACCGCGACAGTTCTAACGGAGGAAGGTCACGAGGGCCGGACTTACGAACTGGTCGCATCGAAATTATGGACTTTGCGCGATCTTGCGGCGGCACTGACCGCCGCGACCGGCCGGCAAGTACGTTACCGGACGAATGCGGATATGAAGTCTCCCTTGTTCGATATGCTTGCGATGGCGGACATGAAGTTTACTTCTACCGATCTGGAGCGGTTGACGGGAGGGGCGCTCCGAACGGTCGCGGACGAAGTGCGGGATTTGTTCCGATAGGTATGTGCGCTATTTTCTAAGCAGCAGATATACGAAATACGGAGCGCCGATGAAGGCGACCATGATGCCCGCCGGGATGCCGTCGGGATCGACGATGTTCCGCCCGATCGTGTCGGCCAGCAGTAGCAGCCAACCGCCGAGCAGCACGGCGACGGGGACGTACATCTGGTGGCGCGGCCCGACGATCGCTTTGGCGATGTGGGGGGCCATCAGCCCAATGAAGGCGATGCCGCCGGTTACGGATACGGCGGACGCGGCCAAGGCAACCGCCGTGCCGAGCAGCACAAGGCGTTCGCGCAGGACGTTAACGCCCGCGCCGACGGCGACGGATTCGTGCAGGCTAAGCATATTCATCGTGTTGGCTTTGTATAGCGCGAATGGAATAAGCACGATAAGCCACGGCAGCAGGGCGACGACGAATGGCCAATCGGTGCCCCAGATGTTGCCGGCGAGCCATTTGGCGATAAAATCGACTTTGGCACGGTCTGCCGCGGATATAATGATAACCATCAGCCCGGACAGCGCGAGCGAGAAACCGACGCCGACAAGGACGAGTCGAGTCGGGTTCAGGCCTTCATTTTTGCTATAGGAGAACAGGTAGATCAAAGCGGCGGTCAGCATCGCTCCGCAGAATCCGACGAGCGGGAGCGAGTAGACGAACGAGCCTGGATCGATCGGGACGAACAGGAAAAACACGGCGATTGCGACGCCGGCGCCGGAGTTGATGCCGATGACGCCGGGGTCCGCCAAATCGTTTCTCGTGATACCTTGCAGGATAGAGCCGGATAACGCCAGCGCCATTCCGGCGAGTAAAGTAATCGCGATGCGCGGTAACCTAATATCGAAGAGGACGAAATGTTCCTTAAACGTCCCCCCTCCGAACAACGTCGGGAGAAGCCGGTCATAAGAGAGCGAAGCGTAGCCGAGCCCCATGCCGACGACGATCGTCAGCAAGGTGAGCAGCAACAGCGCGAGAACAGTCATCCTCTGCTTTCTGGCAAGTGAGCTGTGATTCATGATGTACCCTTCACTCCTTTACGCACGATCAATAGGAAGAAAGGCAATCCCATCATCGCAATGATCGCCACGACCGGCGTTTCGTAAGGTGCATTGATTGTGCGAGCAAGCGTGTCTGCCATGAGCATGAACACCGCTCCCCAGAGAGCCGACATCGGAACGATGGACCGGTAATCTGTACCGAACAAATACCGGACGATGTGGGGAACCATCAATCCGATAAAAGCCATATTCCCAACGAGTGCAACTGCAGCGCCCGCTAGCAAAATAACGAGTATGTTTAACGCGACTTTGACGTAAACTGTTCGCAGTCCAAGCCCGACAGCCGCTTCCTCGTTTAGGCTAAGGATGGTCAATTGCCTGGACAAGGCCACGGCGATGAGTACGCCGATCAGCACGATTGGAGCGATGGCCTGCACCTGGCTCCATGACGTGCCGATCAAACCGCCCGCAGTCCACATCGTTACGTCTTTCGACACTTTGAACAATAGGCCGGAACCGTCCGCGACGGCATAGAGTAAAGCCGATACAGCGGAGCCCGCCAGCACGAGCCGGAGCGGAGACAGTCCCCCCTTCTTGATGGCGCCGATGCCAAGCACGAGCAAGCTGCCGCAGGCCGCGCCGACGAAGCAGGCGATCATCGTGCCGAAATAGCCGGCCGTGGGGATCATAATAATCGTCAGGGCGAGAGCGGCATTGGCGCCAGCCGTCAAGCCGAGCAAGCCGGGATCGGCAAGCGGGTTGCGGGTGAGGCCCTGCATGATCGATCCGGCGACCGCAAGGGCCGAGCCGACGAGGATCGCAGCGACTTCGCGCGGGTAGCGAATCTCGCGAAGCATCGTTAATGTATCGTTTTTCTGCCCCGTGGTCAGAACGAGCCACACGTCTTTCATCGTGACATCCGCAGCGCCGAAGCTCATGGCGACGACGAACATAGCGACCAATGCAAGGGCGCTCGCGACCAGCTTCGCGGTATAGGTGTAGGGCGTTCGTTTCCTTATATTCATCGTATCAGTCCAGTCCTTGCATAAGAATAGAGGGAGGATTCATGGTCATCATGAACGCCTCCCGTTGAATGCTTTTAGCCAAGAAATTGCTTCTTAAAGGTTTCCAGCTGGAAATCCAGCGTCAGCGCATCGTTGAAATAAAATTCTTTCGCATTCACTTCGAAAACGTGACCCGCTTTCGCCGCAGGCGTATTTTTGTACGTGTCCGTTTTTTGGAACGAGTTATCCGCATCGGGGTTTTTGCTGAAAATAACGTAGTCGCCCATATAGTCGGCGACCACTTCGGCCGAGATCGCGTAGTAGCCGTCTTTGGTCGTCATTTCGGCTACTTTGGCCGGCATGGGAAGTCCCATCGCCTGGTACAAAATTTCCGTTCCGCGTCCCCAGTGATCGCCGAACACGTACAGCTGCTTGTCGAAGCTTTCGATGACGGACACCGTCTTGCCTTCGCCGATCTTCGCTTTGATGTCCTCGCCGATCTTAGCGGCGCGGCTCTTGAAGTCGTCGACCCAGGCCTGGGCTTCCTTTTCCTTATTTAACGCTTTACCGATCTCGAGATGCTGCGTCAAGTAGTCTACCTTGCCGTAGGTGTACACAACGGTTGGTGCGATCTCCTTCAGCTTTTCGATGTTCTTTACATTGTCGAGGCCGATGATCAGGTCGGGTTTCAGCTCGATAATTTTCTCGAGATTCTGGTCGGATACTTCTGCGACGTCTTTCAATTTTTCTTCGAAGCGAGGGTTCATCTTGGACCAGGAATCTACGCCGACGAGGTTGACGCCAAGCGACAAAACATCGCCGGCATAAGAGGAAAGGACGACGACGCGCTGCGGATCGGCAGGCACTTCAACAGGGCCGGTTTGCGATTCGTATGTAATGGTTTTGACTCCGCCGTCTGCGTTGTTGTTCTTGCTTCCGCAAGCGCCGAGCACGATAGCGAGCGAAAGAACCATGAGGATAGGGAATAAACGGGATCTCATAAAATAGTCTCCTTTGGATGCGCGTGAAAAGAGCAGATTTATGGCACATCTTTATTGATAATGATTATCATTGTCACAGTTATTCACTTTAAGCGTGTTTTGAATATTTGTCAACTGGTTTGGCTGCTGGCTGAAATTTCTGCGGAAATTTCGGTTGACAAATTCCGAGTGGAAATCTATGATTAATCCCAATTTTAATGGATGACCGGGGGGAGGCAATCATTCATGACACAGCAACACTCGCCGGATCTCTTGATTCGTAACGACCGTGAAGCCGCTATCGCCGGAAGAGCCGAGCGACTTGCCGCGTCATTCGCAAAGAGAGCGCCGCAGCACGATCGGGAGGGCAGTTTTCCTTTTGCTAACTTTGCGGAACTAAAGGAAGCCGGATATTTGAAGCTGACGATTCCTCTGGCATTCGGGGGAGAAGAAGCTTCGCTGTACGAGTTTGTGCTGTCCCAGGACCGACTGGCAAGGGGAGACGGCTCGACCGCTCTTGCCGTAGGCTGGCACCTCGGGCAATTAATGCAATTACGCTTGTCACGGTTATGGCCGGAGAAACTATTCGAGAAGCTGTGCGAGGAGGTCGTGAGTGAAGGGGCGCTGTTTAACCACTATGCGAGCGAGAGAGCGACGGGAAGTCCGACGCGCGGCGGCAAGCCGGAGACGAAAGCCGTTCGCGTCAACGGTGGATGGCTCTTAAGCGGTCGCAAAACATACAGCACGTTAAGTCCGATTGCCAGTGCATTTACCGTTTCCGCAACGCTAGAGGGTGAAGATGTCGTCGGCGAGTTTCTCGTACGTCGCAGCCCGGCCGTTACGGTCGAAGAGACGTGGGATACGCTCGGTATGCGGGCGACGGGCAGTCACGACTTGCTGCTCAACGAGGTATTCGTGCCCGATGAGGAGACGGTATTCGCAGGCGGAGCTCCTCGGAAGCCGAAGCAGCCGGACGAAGCGGGCGCATTGCTACACGTTCCCGCTTGTTACATCGGTATCGCTTACGCCGCTCGGGATTTCGCAATTGACTTCGCGCGCAATCATAAGCCGAACTCTATCGGCAAACCGATTGCGGAGCTCCCTCATATTGAACGGCAGATTGGCGAAATGGAAGCGAAGCTGATTGCGGCGAGAGGTTATTTGTACTTCGTGGCGGACCGCTGGGACCGTTCGCCGGATCAACGCGAAGCGCTGAAGCCGGAGCTCGGACTGGCGAAGCACATCGCCACGAACGGAGCGATCGATGTAGTGGATCGGGCGATGCGAATCGTCGGTGGCGCGGGTCTCGCCAAGAGCTTGCCTCTAGAACGGATGTACCGGGACGTCAGAGCGGGTTTGCACAACCCGCCGATGGATGACGCGGTCATCCAGACATTGGCGCTCCGCGCGCTACAAGGGGAATGAGCAAACCGCACCCCGCAACGCGCTGCGGGCGATATAGGGGTAATGAGCACCCTGCAATACGCAACGCGCTACATGGCTAACTTAGTGTACAGACGGCATCTAATTTCGGCGTTAAGCCGACTTAAGGCGGATGAGTTGTAAAAAAGTCATTTGTTTCAGCGAGTATTGTCTTGAAACCGACAAAGTAGCAAAAACAAATGCCATTTGCGCAACTAGTCAGCGGAATCCCGGAGAAACGCCTTGAAGCAGATGCCCTTTCTACAGTCCCGTGGCGGTGTGCTACGTGCGGCTATTCGCTCTGTTCGGATTCGGACGGCATCGTCAGCTTCGGAAAAAATCAAAAGCGGCCTAAATGGTGGATGAAGGTCAGTCGGCTTCCGGAGCGATTCCGGTACGATCGGACAGGAGAACGACGCGCCATTCGGACACCCGTCTCGCACCTTCGAGAAGGACGATCAAGCCAGCCAGTGAGACAAACACGGATGCGGGCATAGCCCACAGGTTATTTTGCGGAACGAAGAACGGAATGATGGATACGGCGAGAATCGGCGGAGCTTTCCATTTGAATCTCTGAATGAGCCAGATGACGAGCAACGTATCGATGAGCAAGCCCGCAACTCCGGGAAGCATAGCATGCAATGCCGTACCGATAGTGGATGCGATCGTCGCGCCGAGCAGCACGCGGCCGGTTTCCTTGAATTCGAATTTTCTCGATGCGAGAAGGAAGCTGAACGCCCCTAACGTCGGATAGAATAAGGCGTGAAATTCAGGAAATTGTTCCGAGACCCAATATACGAGTACGATATAGAGACTGATCAGCACAAGCTTCGAATTCATTTTCTGCGATTCCTACCTTAACCGATATGAATTAATTCCAATAGCTAGTTTAGTGAACCGAACCATGTACTTGTGCGTACTGCCGCGTCGTGCGACAATTCGGTTAAAGAGGATTCTTTTCTGGAATAGGCGGGGAACGGAATGAAGCTGGAGCGTTTAATATCCATGATTTACATGCTGCTGAATAACGAAGTCGTATCGGCTTCCGAGCTCGCGGACAAATACAAAGTGTCCCAACGGACGATCTATCGCGATATCGACGCGATCTGCGCGGCGGGTATTCCGATCGTGTCCTATCAAGGGGTGCACGGCGGTTACGGCATCGTCGAAGAATATAAAATGGACAGAAGCTTGCTCGGTTCCTACGACGTCGGTTCACTGATTACTGTTCTCCAGGGCATGTCTTCCGTGTTCCGGGATGATAAGGCGATGGAGACGGTCCGAAAGCTGCAGACGATTCAGCAGGGAGGCGGCATGCCGAGCCTGTCGCTCGATATCGAGAACAGGCGGTTGAACAACAAGGAGCTTCGTTCTATACGTTCCGCGATTACAACGAAGCATATCGTTCGATTTGACTATATCGATGCGAAAAACGAACGTACGAGCAGGAAGGTCGAGCCGGCTAGCCTGATGTACAAAAACCAAAGCTGGTACGTCTACGGCTTCTGTCTCGCGAGACAGGATTACCGGGAGTTCAAGCTGTCGAGGATCGTCGAGTTGACAGTTCTTCCGGAAACGTTCAGCCGCTTCCACGAAGTTCGCCCGGCGGACGAAAGACCGGATTGGCTCTCTCGCGACAAGCCGGCGATAGTGGTCGTGCACATCGCGCCGAATTCTCTGGCTAAAGCTCTCGACGTGTTTATGGGCGCGGACAAAACTTTTAACGACGACGGATCCCTAACTTTGACGCTGGACATCGGCAACGCAAGCAACCCGGAATGGCTCTTTTCGCTTGTCCTCGGTTTCGGAGACCGCGCTGTCATCGTCGAGCCGCCCGAGCTGCGGGAGATGTTTGAGGCGAAGCTGAGAAGCATGCTGGATCGATACGCGGCCCTGCGCAAGTAACGGCTGGGCGACGGGGGGCTGCTGATTTAGTCTCCTTCGGGACTAATTTGCAGCGGAGCGTCGGCGTCCGCGGGGAGTTACTTGCTTAAGCGCTTATGCCAACTAATTCGCTGCCTGACGCCGCTCACCGTTCGGAGCTACTCGCTCAAGTGCGAACTCACTCGCCGCCTGGAGTCGCTCCCCGCGCGGATTTACTCGCTCATGCTTACTAATTCGCCGCCTGAAGTCGCTCCCCGCGCGGATTTACTCGCTCATGCGAACTAAATCGCCGCCTGAAGTCGCTCTCCGCACGGATTTACTCGCTCATGCTTACTAACTCGTTGCCTGATGCCGCACACCGCAAGAAGTTACTCGCTCATGCGAACTAAATCGCTCCTTAAAGCAAAAGGAAGCAACCCGCCTTTTCGCAGGTTGCTTCCCATAAACGCACTTTGCCGGGCATCGCCCGTATCACCACGCATTCCACTTTCGCCATCTCAGAGGCATCTCACGCCCGGCTCGGTACAATTCGGTACAAGCCTGGCGCTTCAGCTGCCTCCAAGCTCCAGCCGTGCGACAACACACCTTCCAAACGGTTGCGTTGTGCGTCGGACAGTGGCGCCGTCGCATACTCGTTGCCTTCGTCGAGCGATAGTTCGGCGGTTACGCCGAGCGCGACGAGAATCCAACTGCGGATGCCGCGGATCGTGTTGTATTTGATCTGGTAGCCATTCTTGACCGCCGATTCGTAAATCTCAGGCTCTTGACGGGCGAAAGAAGCCAGCGCCTCGTAATCGAATTCGAAGTCGCTTTCGTCCTTTGGCAGATTGTCCCCGGCGGGAACGCGACGCAGCAGTTCCTCGTCTGACCACCCGAGCGATCGCAACGACTCCAGCAGCAAAGCCTCCCATTGCGACAATTTCACTTTCGTATCGTTAACCGATGTCATATTCGTCCACCCCTTCTCCTTTTATTCTGCAATAGCTGCATAATGTCCAGGCGACACTTCCCGCAACGGAACCGAATCCCAAGCCGGATGGTCGTCACCCGACCAGACGATCCGCTCGGCTGTAGCGCGAGGGTCCGGCACCGGTATGGCCGACAGCAGCGCTTGCGTGTAAGGGTGCAGCGGATTGTCGTATAGTTCATCGCTGTCTGCTACTTCCACGAGGCGTCCTTTGTACATCACGCCGATCCGATCGGAAATGTGCCTTACCATCGACAGGTCGTGGGCAATGAACAAATAAGTGAGTCCGAACTCGGATTGCAAATCTTCGAGCATGTTGACGACTTGAGCTTGCACGGATACGTCCAGCGCCGAGATCGGCTCATCGCAGACGACGAATTCCGGCCGTACGGCCAGCGCCCTCGCGATGGAAATCCGCTGCCGCTGCCCGCCGCTGAATTCGTGAGGGTAACGATACAGATGCTCTCGCTTCAAGCCGACTCTGTCGAGCAGTGCTGCGATCGCGTCTTCTCGTTCGACGCCAGGCAGCATGCCGTGAATGTTCATCGGTTCGCCGATCAATTCCAGCACGTTCATACCCGGATTCAAAGAGGAATACGGGTCCTGGAAAATCGATTGAATCCGCCTGCGGAATGGCTTTAACTGCTTCTCCCCAAGCGTTGAAATCGGCTGCCCGTCAAAAAGCACTTCTCCGGCCGTATAATCGTAAAGCCGCAACAAGCAACGTCCGACGGTCGATTTGCCGCTACCGGATTCCCCGACAAGTCCGAACGTCTCGCCCCGCCGAATCTGGAAGCTGACACCGTCGACGGCTTTCAGCACGCCGGTTGTCCGTCCCCATATATCTTTACTTTTGACAAAATGCTTTTTCAAATCTTTCACGTCCACAAGCACGTTCGTTTCGCGAATATCGCTCATTGCACGGCCTCCTTATGGACGACATCGCCGCTGTGGTCCGGTACCGGCGCATGATCGTCTTCCGCCAGCCAGCACAGCGAACGGTGTCCAGGTCCGATCTGGAACATCGGAGGCAGCTTCGCGCATTTATCCATCGCATGGGGGCAACGCGCCATGAACGGGCAACCCGGCGGCGGATCGAGCAAGTCCGGAGGAGTGCCCTCGATAGCTACGAGGCGTTCCCGGCTGCCGCCCCCGCGTTTCGGCACGGATCGTAACAAGCCTTGCGTGTACGGATGTTGGGCGCGGTAGAAGATGTCCTCCACCGTGCCTTCCTCCATGATCATCCCGCCGTACATGACGATGACTCGTGTGCATACTTGGGCGACGACGCCGAGGTCGTGGGTGATAAGAGCGACAGCGGTGTCCGGGTTGTTTTTTAATTGTTTGAAAAGCTCAAGAATTTGCGCCTGAATCGTCACATCCAGCGCTGTGGTCGGTTCGTCTGCAATGAGCAGCTCCGGGTTGCAGCTGAGCGCCATCGCGATCATGACGCGCTGCCGCATCCCGCCGCTGAATTCGTGCGGGTATTGGCGAACGCGCCGCTCCGGTTCCGAGATGCCGACTTCGCGCAACAAGCGAATCGCTTCCGCGAGCGCTTCGTCCGCTTTAAGGCCGCGATGACGGCGAATGACTTCCGTCATCTGGTCGCCGACCCGTTTGACCGGATTGAGGGATGTCATCGGGTCCTGGAACACCATTGCAATCCGGTTGCCCCGTATTTTGCGCAAAGCTTTTTCCGGCATGTCGGTCAGCCGTTCGCCTCGAAACGAGACGCTGCCGGAGACGATCTCCCCGGGCGGCTGAACAATGGAGAGTATTGCTTTGGCGGTGACGCTCTTGCCGCTTCCGGATTCGCCGACGATGCCGACGGTTTCTCCCGCATCGATGTGGAAGGTGACGCCGCGAACCGCTTGGTTGTCCCCGTGCCGCGTACGGAACGAGACGCGCAAGTCGTCGACGGTGAGTAGACGTTCTGTCATGATGTATCGCTCCTTCGCTTACTTGCGGCCAAGCTTCGGTTCGAAGCCGACGCGAAGTATATCGCCGAGAATATTGAAGCTGAGCACGGTCAGCAAAATAAGCAAGCCTGGGAAAACCGCGAGAGACGGCGATTGGATCACGTAGCTCTGCGCGTTGTTCAGCATGCTGCCCCACGTCGCATTCGGCGGCTGAACGCCGAAGCCGAGGAAGCTCAGCGAAGATTCCATCAGAATGGCGAATGCGATGTTGTTCGTCGCGCCGACGATGATGACGGGGACGAGATTCGGCAAAATGTGTTTGGCGATAATGCCGAAGGAATTTTGCCCGGACGCACGTGCGTACAGGACGTATTCGCGCGTCTTGAGCGATAAAGTCTCCGCGCGGACGATCCGCGCGATGTTCATCCACATCAGCAGGGCAATGATGACAATAATATTGCCGACACTTGGGCTCAGGAACACGCTGAGCAGCAGCATGACAAGGAACGAGGGGATCGATTGGAACACCTCGAGCAAACGCATTAGCAAGTTGTCGATCCAGCCGCCAAAATATCCGCTGACGAGGCCGATGACAGTACCCAGGCCGGTCGTCAGAATCATGGATGCGAAACCGACCATCAGCGACACCCGGCCGCCGTACAACGCCCGCGTGAAGTAATCGCGCCCGTAATCGTCGGTGCCGAACCAATGGCTCGCGCTCGGAGGCAGCAGCTTGGCGGTGACGTCCAGCTTGTTCGGATCCATCGGGGACAAGAACGCCAGCGTTGATGCGATCGTGAGCAGAACGAGAATACAAACGGCGATGATGCCGAATACGTTGGAGAAAAGTTCGCTTCTTACGCTGTGCCATCTGTTGCGATTCATGACGTCACCTCTCCCGATTTGATTCTAGGGTCGGCGATGCCGTATAGGATGTCCGCCAAGAGATTGCCGAGAATGAGCAGCAGTGCGGACATGAGCGTAATGCCCATAATGACGGGGTAGTCCATGCCCCGAACGGCGGTCATGCCGAGGGAGCCGATGCCCGGCCAGGAAAATACGGTTTCCGTGACAAGCGCGCCCGTAACAAGTTCGCCCATCGACAGCCCGAGCAGCGTAATAATCGGAAGTAGCACGTGTTTCATAACATGGCGGAACAAGACGGTCGATTTCTTGGAGCCGAAAGCGTATTGGATTTGCACATATTCCTCTTTCAGTTGCCCGATTGTTCCGGACCGGATGTAGCGCAAATAGCCGGCGAGGAAGCCGAACGTCAACACGGTGCAGGGCAAGATTCCGTGCTTGATGACGTCTCCCGCCGAGTTTTTGCCGATTGTCCGCATGCCCATGCTCGGCAGCCAGTGCAGCTTGATCGCGAAATAATAAATCAACAGAATCGCCAGCCAGAAAAGCGGTATGGAGATGCCGATATACGCGACCAGGTTGATCAGTTTGTCCAACCAGCGGTTCCGGTTCGCGCCCGCGATCAAACCAAGCGGAATCGCGAGCAGCACTGCGAGGGCAATCGAGATGCCCATGAGGCCGGCCGTGGCGGGGAGTCGGTCGACAATTTGGTCCAATACGGGCTGATGGTTCACGAGCGAATATCCGAGGTTGCCGGACAGGCACTCCTGAAGCCAGCGCCAGTATTGAACGTATGCCGGCTGGTCCAGCCCGAGGTTATGGCGAATGCGTTCGATATCTTCCGCGTGCATGTTCGGCGTTATGAAGCTGAGCACCGGATCGCCTGGCGCAAGCTTGATCAGACCGAAGCAGACGATGGAGACGAAGAACAACAACGGAATCGCCTGCAGTAGTCTCTTGATGATGAGTTGTCTCATAAGATGCGTTCTCCCGTTCCCGCTAAGTGTTTAATTGTGCAAAAAAATAAGCTGAGCTTTCCAGCTTATTTTTTCACGGGTCGGAGCATTATTTCAAGTAAAGTTTGGACACGTCTTCGAATATAACGACCGGCTTCAGTACCGCTTCTTCCAAGCCGCCGAAGCGCTTGTCGATGGCGACGATCGTTTTCGTATATGCTGCAGGGTAGACGGCAGCGTCGTCGGCGATCAGATTTTGCAGCTCGGTATAAGCTTGGCCGCGTTTCGTCGCATCCGCTTCGCCGGCGCCTTTCTCGAACAATTCGTCGACTTTAGGGTTGCTGTAATGCGTGTAGTTGGAACCGCCGTTCGTCTGGTACAACGAGCGGTATGCGTCCGGGTCGTAACCCATAATGTAGCCCGCGTAAGCGAGCTCGAAATCTTTGGCATTCGGATCGGTGAATTTCTGACCGTAAGCGGAAGCGTCCATGTTCTTCAATTCAACGGTTACGCCGATGTCTTTCAGTTTCTGCTGCACGTACAGCGAAGCAGCTTCTTGCGCTTTGTTGCCGCTGGAGACGATAAAGCGCAGTTTCAAGTTGCTGAAGCCGGCGTCGGCAAGCAATTTTTTCGCTTTCTCAGCGTCGTTGTCGAAGGACGGCACGTCGTTCGTGTGGAACAGACCGTCCGGCGTGACGAACGATTTAGCCGGATCTGCATAATCCGCGGAGCTATATACGGCTTGGATCAACTCTTCGCGATTCAGGGCGTAGGACAATGCTTGGCGAACTTCTTTCTTTTTCAAGGCGCCGGTGTCGCTGTTCTCGTTAAAGAGCAGGTAAGCCAGGCGGCCTTCGCTGTATGGCTGAATGTCGAAGTTGTTCGTTCCTTGAATCGTTGGTACGTCTTGCGGGTCTAGATATTTGACGTTGATCTCGCCGTTCTGTAGCGCAAGGTTCGCTGCGTTCGTGTCTTTGGCGATACGGTACGTGATCGAGTCAAGGTGAGGCTTGCCCGCGAAGTAATCGTCGAAACGCTCGAGCGTTACATATTCGCCAGTTTTGTATTCCTTGAATTTGAAAGCGCCGGAGCCGATCGGAGCGGCGTTTTTCGTGCTTTTCTCAATATCGGTTTCGTTCTCGAAAATGTGCTTCGGAATCGGCGTCAATTGCACGAGCGTTGCTTCGAAAGCAGGACTCACTTGCGGCAGTTTGAAATCGACCGTCGTATCGTCGACTTTCACGACTTGCACCGGCTTGCCGTTAAAAACGAGGCTTTCGCGGAAGAAGCTGTTTTGTTTTTCGTCGAGAATTTTCTCGAACGTGAACACGACGTCGTCCGCGGTGAGCGGTTGGCCGTCATGCCATTTCAGGCCGCTCTTAAGCTTCAGCGTATAGGTCAAGTTGTCGGCGGAAGGCGTCAGGCTGTCTGCCAAGTAGAACGTCTTCTTGCCGTTGTTGACTTGGAAAAGGGGTGCATAAAGCGCTTGATCAATCGTCAAGCTGACACGGTCGCCCGCATAGTTCGGGTTCAATATGACAGGGTCGGCGCCGACGGCGATAATCAGGTTGCCGCCCTCTTTCGCAGTGCCGCCGCTGGCAGCAGGCGAAGAAGCCGGAGCGGAGCTGGCGCCGCCATTGTTCGAGTTGTTGTTGGAGCAAGCGCTGACCATCAAAGCCAGCAAAATTAGAGCGACGATTCCATAGGTGTGTTTACGCATGTGTTTCTCATCCTCCACGATTAATTGTCTCTATTACTTTGTTTAATTCCTGAATTGTACATCGGATTACTAGGAATTGCAATGCCCACCTTAAAAATAATTCGTTTGCTTACTTTTTGCCTAAATGTGGCTTGATATACTGAGCGTGCGGCGTGAAAAATTAAGTTTACAACATTGACTTGCCTCGTTCAAGGCCTTATACGGCTGGCTGCAGTCCTGCTTTCAGGGCAAATCGCTTACGAATAGAGATAGGCTGAACACAGCAGACTGCATGACCACAGCACGGGTCATGAAAAGTAGAAGATGAGCCTATAGTCGAGAAATCATACACAGTCAGCCGAACGGATAACGCAACGCAGATGTTTGGATGAATAATCATACAATCGAGCAAACTGCGGCACCACGCGCCCCGCCTTGTACGAAATTTCGTACAAACGCCCGCTGACGGACTACCTCGCGCCCCGCCTTGTACGAAATTTCATACAAACGCCCGCTGACTGACTACCTCGAGCCCGGCTTTATACGAAATTTCGTACAAACGCCCACTGACGGACTACCTCTCGCCCCGTCTGCACGAAATTTCGTACAAACGCCCGCTGACGGACTACCTCGAGCCCGGCTTTATACGAAATTTCGTACAAACGTCCGCTGACGGACTACCTCGAGCCCGGCTTTATACGAAATTTCGTACAAACGTCCGCTGACGGACTGCCTCGCGCCCTGCCTTGTACGAAATTTCGTACAAATGTCCGCTGGCGGACTACCTCGCGCCCCGCCTTGTACGAAATTTCGTACAAACGTCCGCTGACGGACTACCTCGCGAATGTTTGGATGAAAATCATACACAATCGAGCTAATCAGCATGCGACACTGCCCGAGAAAGCAAAGTTTTTCGTAAGCGAATGCCTGGCCCTGCTGTTGCTAGTGAGGAACCGTTTTTAAGAAGCAAACAACCTTGAGCCGTCGAATAGTTGTCCGAAAAGCAACTGCAGCCCTGCGAAGGGAGTGCGAAACGTCGAATAGCCGCAGAAATTGCATTCATTTAACGACCGGCAGACGAAATCTTTTAAAAAGATTTGTATAATAGTAGACAACCTCAATAGGATTATTTGGCATAAGGGAAGGGGCTTTTGTCATTATGACTTACAAAATTGCTTTTTTCGATCTCGATGGCACGCTGCTGGACGAGGAGAAAACGATTCCGGAAGACACGATCCAAGCGATCCGACAATTGAAGTCCAGCGGCATCGAACCGGTCATCGCGACAGGGCGGGCGCCTTACTTTTTTCAACCCATCGCAGAGAAGCTGGGTATCGACTCTTGGGTTAGCCTGAACGGCGCCTATGTGGTGTACAAGGGCGAAGAAGTGTATCAACGAACGATTCCGCTAACCGACCTGGAGAAGCTTGTTGCCCTGTCCGAAGAGCTTGGACATCCGCTCGTTTTCGAAGGGAAGGCGAACTTCTACGCGAATCGGGAGGAACATGCTCACGTATTCGATGCGGTCGCATCGCTTAAAGTCAAGCAGCCGGACGTTGATGCCGACTTCTGGAGAACCGGGGAAGTCTATCAGGTGTTCCTCCATTGTGAAAGTCATGAGGAGCATGCGTATCCGGGAGGACTGCCGAATCTTCGTTTCGTTCGATGGCACACGAAGGCGATGGACGTACTGACTTCGACGGGCTCGAAGGCGGAAGGAATCGACGTGTTGTTATCAGCGCTCGGAATAAAGAAAGAGGAGGCAGTCGCGTTCGGAGACGGCCTCAACGACAAGGAGATGCTGCAACTGGTCGGGCTCGGCATCGCCATGGGCAATTCGCATGAGGAGCTGCTTCCTTTCGCGGATCACGTCACCACTCGCGTCGATGAAGGCGGAATTCGCAACGGGCTGGCGTACGCAGGTTTGCTTTAAATCTTTTCGCCCAGAATTCGGCTGTCGCGTTTTTACAATACATGTCCCATCGTCGGCCCTATAATGGTTAAAAGATGTTAATAGACGAAGTGGAGGGTGTTTGATGAAACCGGATTTGAAGTATGTCGTGTATATCGGCGGAACGCCGGAAGACGTATGGAACGTATTTTTGAAGCCGGAGGCGACGAAGGCGATTTTCTTCGGATGTGAACTGCGTACGACATTCGAAGTAGGAGCTCCGTACCAATACGTCGGTCCTGGCACTGACGGGGAAGAGACGGTACACGTTTACGGGGAAGTATTGGCCTACGAACCTAATAAATTGATGAGCTTCACTGAGCATGCTGGTCCTTCTTACCGGGCTAATCACGCGGAGTTTCAGACAAGAATGACGTTGACGTTCGAGACGGTCGGCAAATGCACGAAGCTGACGCTTGTGAATGACCAATGGCCGGACGACCATCCTTCCTACGAGTCGACACAGGAAAGCTGGCCGATGATTCTCAGCAGTATCAAATCGTACGTCGAGACGGGCAAGACGCTCGACTTTGGCTGGTAAGTTGAATATGCAATGACCGGACATTTTCCTTTGAGGAAAGTCGTCCGGTCTTTTTCTTATCGCAGCACTCCGTGATAAATTTTTCATTGACGACATCTATACATTTGTGCAGAAATTTGTAAACTATAGAGAGGTGTTTTATAGCTGATTCGTCCCCAGAAAAGAGTGGTCCATTTGGCAAGTCCATCCGCAACCGCATCAGTATCCATATCTTCATCCGATTCCTCAGCCCGACAAGCGAACGTCACCGGCAAAATCCAATATTTGGACGTATATCGGGCCTTCGCTATTCTCGCCGTCATTCTCATTCATGCAACCGCTTATGCAATCGGCACGCTGCCGCAGGACGATCCTTGGTATCCGGCGTATTTAATTGTAAACGCGGCTTCTTATTTTGCCGTACCGTCGTTCTTATTTCTAAGCGCGCTCGTGCATTTCTATAATTACGACGGCCGCTCCGGCATCCATTGGGGAACTTACTACAGAAAACGGTTGTTGTCGATCGTGCTTCCCTATGTCGCGTGGTCGATTTTTTATTACTTGTTTGTATCCCGTATACAGGGCGTTTCGCCGATGGACCGGATTCCGGATTTTTTCGAAGGATTGCTATACGGTAATAACTATCCGCACTTGTATTTCATCGCGATTATGATCCAGTTTTTCATCGTTTTCCCGCTGTTTCTTGCGCTGGTACGCCTGCGATGGGTCAGAGCTAATTTGATATGGATCGGGATTGCGCTGCAGATCGCGTTCTATCTCAGTAATTATTATGTGTTCCATATGACACGCACCGGCGTCTTTATCGGTTCGTACATGTTGTACTTGTTCTTGGGCGCTTACGCGGGTATTCGGCTCAAGTCGGGCAAGTCGATTTCTGTCCCCGGGCGGAAAATAGTGCTGTCGTCCGCGCTTCTGCTCGGCGTTGCCTACGTCGGTCAAGTCGCCATGCTGAAGTATGAGCCGAGTTATCTGGAGCAGCCTTACCGCTCTTGGGTCAATTTTGCGCTGACTTATGGCTACTGCTCGCTGTGCTGCTTTGCATTGATCTGTGTCTCTATGTGGGTTCACGGCCGAGGAGGCCTACTTACGAAGGCGCTGACGAGCATCGGCGTCGCATCGTTCGGCATTTACTTTTTCCATCCGTTCGTGCTGTATTTGTGGAGGGACAAAGTGATGCAGAACTTCCCGTCTTATTTCGAATTGCTTCTGTGGGCCAGTGCCGTAGTGGCTCTTGTCGCATCCTGGTTGTTCGTGGCGATGGTCAAAAAATCTCGGATGGCGAGTATTGTTCTCGTAGGCGAGAGATAACAAAAATACGAGGGATTGTCTCCGACTCGCCAGCGCGAACGAGGCAGTCCCTTATTCGCCGAATGGAACCTCTTATCCCGGTATGATAGAATGTGGAAAAGGACGCAGAGGGAGAGCGCTCATGGTCTTATTAAAATTTGCAAAAGAGTGGATCGGAACGATTGCGATTGCGTTTGTTCTTTCGATGATTATCGGTATCTTTGTCATTCAGCCGTACAAAGTGGATGGACACTCGATGGACCCTACATTGCGCGATGGGCAACGGTTGTTCGTCTCCAAGCTGTCGCACACGTTCTCTTATTATCCGAATTACGGCGACATTGTCATTATCGACAGTCGGGTAGACCGGAATCGGTCCTTCATGGACGATGTGAAAGACAATCCGATTTTTCAACTTTTCCATAACACGACGGATCGCGTGTTTTATGTGAAGCGGGTCATTGGTAAGCCGGGCGACGTGCTGGAGCTGAGAGACCATGAGGTGTACCGGAACGGAGAGAAACTCGACGAGCCCTATATACAGGAAGCGATGGAATTAAGTACGGAAGAGAGCTGGACTGTGCCGGACGGACATATTTTCGTGATGGGAGATAACCGCAATCACAGTGAGGACAGCCGGGCGATCGGATTTATTCCGCTTGATCACGTGATAGGCAAGAAAGTGATGTAGGCGGCGCCGAGCGTTCGGTCAGCAGACAATAAACCGCGGTTCTTCCATGCGAAGGGCAGGTATGAAAGGGGGGACAAGCCATGTGCAGGAACATTAAAACGTTGTTTAATTTCGAACCGCCGGCCACTTCCAATGAAGTTCGGGCGGCTTCTCTGCAATTTGTCAGGAAGCTGTCGGGTTTTAACGCACCTTCCAAGACGAACGAGGCCGCGTTTATGTTGGCCGTGGAAGAAGTAACGGCGGCCGCGCAGAAGCTGCTGGATTCTCTCGTGACCCAGGCGCCTTCCAAAAATCGCGAGATTGAAGCTCAGCGGGCCCGGGTGAGATCTATCAAACGGTTCGGCGAGAAGAAGTAAACTTGAACCTAGAAAAGGCCGAAGGGTGATCCGTCGTAACCGGCGTATTGACAGCGCCTGCACGACCGGGGAGGCCGACTCGCGCAGGCGCGCTGCCGCTAATCGATGGTCAGTTCCAGCACGATAGGGCAGTGATCGCTCCCAAGGATGTCGCAATCCGCTTCCGCAACTGTGATAAGCGGGGCGAGTCGCTCCGAAGCGATAAAATAATCGATGCGCCACCCGACGTTCTTGGCGCGTACTCCCGGCATGTTCGACCACCATGTGTACACGTCCGTACGATCCGGGTGCATAAACCGGAACGTATCGATGAAACCGGCTTCGAGCAACGTCGTCATTTTACCGCGTTCCTCGTCGGTGAAGCCGGAGTTGCCGCGGTTGGATTTGGCGTTCTTGATGTCGATCTCCTGATGAGCGACGTTCAGATCGCCGCAGGCGAGAACAGGCTTCTGCTTGTCCAGCGAAACCAAATAATCGCGGAAGCGATCCTCCCACTCTACCCGGTAGTCGAGCCGGGATAAATCTCTTTTCGCGTTGGGTGTGTATACGGTGACGAGAAAAAATTTCTCGAACTCCAGCGTGATGATGCGTCCCTCGGGCTCCTCATTTTCCTCAATGCCGTAGCGAACCGAGAGTGGCTTCATTTTCGTGAATGCGGCCGTGCCGGAGTAGCCTTTCTTGATTGCGTAATTCCAATAGGTTTCGTACTCGTCGCCGAGATCGAGTTCGATTTGCCCTTCTTGCAGCTTCGTCTCCTGAACGCAGAAGATATCGGCACCGACTGCACGGAAGTAATCGCCGAACCCTTTGTTCGCAACAGACCTTAAACCGTTGACGTTCCATGAAACGAGTTTCATCGCGTCTATCTCCTTGTTCTTCTTCTAAATTCCTCTAGTCAAGTGTATCATAATCAAGCTGCGAATCCAGCCGGAACGATGGCAGAGAATTAACATTGCGAAGGTGCCTCAGTCGCGCTATGCTAGGAATATCTTTCATGACTGACGATAGGAACAGATGACGATGACGATAGGTTTCTTCGATTCGGGAATCGGCGGTTTGACGGTGTTGGATGAAGCGCTGCGCAGGTTGCCCGATCAGGATTATTTATATATGGCGGATACGCTTCACGTGCCTTACGGTTCGAAAACGGAAGAGCAAGTGAGAGAGTACGTGCTGGAAGCCGTCGAGACGATGATCGGCGAAGGTATCGAGGCGCTTGTCGTGGCGTGCAATACGGCGACTAGCATTGCGGTCGGCGATCTGCGCGAACGGTATTCATTGCCGATCATCGGCATGGAGCCCGCCGTGAAACCGGCCGTTGAAATGAACCGGGCGACGGGCAAACGCGTACTCGTCTTCGCTACGGCGCTGACGCTGAGCATGCCCAAATATTATGCGCTTGTCCACCGCGTCGACGAGGGCGGTATCGTCGATTCGTTGCCGCTGCCCGAGCTTGTGCCGTATTGCGAGGCACTGCAGTTCGACCGAAAGATCATCGGCGATTATTTCCGCGAGAAGCTGGCCGGTTACGATCTGGATGCTTACGGGATCGTCGTTCTGGGGTGCACGCACTATCCTTTTTACACGAATGTGCTGCGTGAAGTGCTGCCTCCGCATATCGAGATCGTGAACGGCCATGCCGGAACGATCAGAAGACTGTCTTCCCTGCTTAATCGGTACGGCGTGGCGGCAGGGCGGGGAAGCGGCAACGTTCGTCTGATGTGCACAGGAAACCAGCCGGAATACATCGATAAAATGCGTACGGCGCTCGAGTTGCTGCGAACGGATGCGTTGTAAGTAGTTGGTGGAGATGCTGGCGCTGTCGGAGCTGTTAGCTTTCGCGCAGCGCTATTTTTGGTTTCGGTGGGTGCCGAACGACTGGAGCTGTGGGAGCGTAGTTGTGCAAAAAGATAACTGCAGGTGGGCGGGGAGCCCAGTGGATGGGTCGCAGTTGTGCTAGAGGCAACTACAAGCCCGACCGAGGCGTTCGGCATCGACGACTTGCTTGCAAAATAAAATAAACGGGACGGACGAGGTGCCGAAGCACCCCAGCCGTCCCGTTTTGTTAGATGACGTTCGGCACGTCCACGCTAGGATCGATGTCGGCTTCATAGTCGACGCCGTCGGTCTCGAAGCCGAACAGTTGGAAAAACTCGCGGCGGTAGCCTTCCAGGTCGCTCAACTCGTAAATATTGTCGCTTGTGAGCGCATCCCAGATGCGGGCGACCTCTTGCTGTACGTCGTCCCGGAGCTCCCAGTCGTCGATCCGGATGCGGCTTTCGCTGTCGACCGGCACTTTGCCGTCCGCGCGGTACAGCCGATCGGAGAAGAGGCGGTACGTCTGCTCGATGCAGCCTTCGTGGATGCCTTTTTCCTTCATCACTTTGTACAGGGCGGAAATATAGAGCGGCACGACCGGAATCGCCGAACTCGATTGGGTGACGAGCGCTTTGCTGACCGTGACGAATGCGCGGCCGCCGGTGGCGCCGAGCTCTTCGTTCAGCTTGCGGGCCGTCGCTTCGAGATGGTCCTTTGCTTGACCGATGGAGCCATCGCGATAGATTGCCTGCGTAATCGTGGAACCGATGTAAGAGTAAGAGATCGTTGTCGCATTGTCGGCGAGCACGCCGCCCTCCCGGAGCGCGTCGATCCATAGCTGCCAGTCGTCGCCGCCCATAACGTCTACGGTTTGACGGACTTCATCTTCCGTCGCCGGCTCGAGCGTAATGTCGGAGATCACGCCGTCGTGGAAGTTAACCGTTTTGTTTGTATACGGCTTGCCGATCGGTTTAAGCACCGAATTGGACGTCTCGCCCGTTATCGGATTCGTGCGGCGCGCGGAAGCGACGCTGTAGACGACGAAGTCTACTTGGCCCAGTTCCTTGCGGATCAGTTCGATCGCTTTCTGTTTTGTCTCGGCAGTGAAAGCATCGCCGGTGACGCTATAAGAGCGAAGGCCGGCTTCTTGAGCGGCTTTCTCGAAAGCGGCGGAATTATACCAGCCCGCAGATGCGGTCCGTCCGCCGGAGCGCTCGCCCTGGCGGTAGATGCCGACAGTAGCTGCTCCCGCGCCGAAAGCTGCGACAATCCGTGCTGCAAGGCCGTACCCGGCCGAAGAGCCGATGACGAGCACTTTGCTCGGGCCGCCGACGATCGGCGGGTTCGATTTGACGTAGTCGATCTGTTCCTGCACTTGTTTGGCGCAGCCTTCCGGGTGCGCGGTCGTGCAAATAAAGCCGCGTGTTCTCGGTTTGATGATCATCTTCTTCAATTTCCCTTTCTGAGCTGGAAAGCTGTTGTGTGATGGTCGTCCGGTTGCAGACAATATGTCTATCATACAGATTTTTCGTTAAAACGGAAACCGTCCGGGTGAACGCTCCCAGGCAACTCCTTACGAATACGTGCATTCCCAAGTTAATATGATAGCAGGCAGAATGAGACGGTCGATTATTGGTTTACACAAACTACGGCGCACCATGGGAATTTTGAGCTGGAAATTAGTTCGACGAAACCTACTTGCAGCCTCGCAAACTCCGCCATTCTCGTCTGTAGTTCGGCCAAACCCACTTGCAGCCTCGCAAACTCCGCCATTTTCGTCAGTAGTCCGACGAGACCCACTTGCAGCCTCACAAACTCCGCCATTCTCGTCAGTAGTTCGGCTAAACCCACTTGCAGCCTCGCAAACTCCGCCATTCTCGTCTGTAGTCCGGCCAAACCCACTTGCAGCCTCGCAAACTCCGCCATTCTCGTCTGTAGTTCGGCCAAACCTACTTGGAGCCTCGCAAACTCCGCCATTTTCGTCAGTAGTCCGACCAAACCCACTTGCAGCCTCGCAAACTCCGCCATTCTCGTCTGTAGTTCGGCCAAACCCACTTGTAGCCCTCATATCGCTTCCCATCTATTTTCGCAAGCGAATACTTAGGGAAGGCTCTATATTATAATTAAACGAAGAATGGGAACTCTAGTAAGAGATTCGCTAGAGTCGACAGTTCTCCGCAAGGCGGAAGAAAGGCAAGGCATAAGCCGAAAATGAATACGAACAATCAAGCTGGCGTCGTCGCCAGAAAGAGGCCTGGAACGAGGGCGGCGGTCGCGCGCCGAGGTATGCCGGGTTGGGCTGCGCTGGCTGCACTGGCAGGGTTCGTCGTCGCTGCGGCGGTCGCGCAGAACGTCCATCCGTTGCAACGTAATGTACCGCTGGATTGGTTTAAGGAAGTGCCCCCCGTAACCGGACTTCATCCGGTCGTCGCCGCGGGACGGGACAAGCTTGTCGCGCAGGCAGCCAAGCTCGGTATTCAAGTCGTCATCACGGATGGGTTTCGAAGTTCACAAGAGCAAGACGCGTTATACCGCAAAGGTCGAGGGGACGGTGGAACCATTGTTACGAAAGCGAAAGGCGGGGAGTCGTATCATAATTACGGGCTCGCCATCGACTTCGCTTTGCGAACGCCCGCCGGCAAAGTGATCTGGGATATGAAATACGACGGCAACGGCAACGGCCGTGCCGATTGGTTGGAAGTGGTTGCTATCGCCAAGAAGCTTGGTTTTGCCTGGGGTGGGGATTGGAAAAGCTTCAAAGACTACCCGCATCTGCAGATGGATTTCGGCTACTCGATTCGCGATCTGCAGAACGGCTGGCGTCCACCCGTGCAAGGGTAAGTTGAGATGGAAGGTGCTTGGTTCGGTCACATGATCACATGCCGCACCAGGCACCATTTTGCTGCGCCTGCGCTCCGTTTGAAGCACCGCTATTTCCGCGCCACCGATCCGTCGAATTCCCGCCACAGCTTCGCCATTTTTAAATCAAATCAGGCTCCGCGAATCCCTTATACTGGAAGTGAACACTTCGGATAAAGGGGATGAAAACATTGGTCCTACGTCAGCCTAAATTGCAGCGTTCGACTTTTTGGTCTCTCGGCATCATTTTGTTCATTTTGGCGGCGGATATCGCCGCGATTCGCTCGTTCCCGGCGGACGAGCAAGATTCCATTCTCGCTTACGGCGTTATGCTCGACTTTATGCTCGTCATTCCGTTTCTTTATTGGCTGTTGATTATGCGCAGACAAGGCAAGCCGATCAAGAAAGCTTTTGTATTGCCGCTGCTAGGCGCAGTGGCGGCGTGGCTCATTCTTCCCGCACAATCCAGGCATCTCG
This sequence comes from Cohnella soli, assembly GCF_042655525.1. Taxonomy (NCBI): domain Bacteria; kingdom Bacillati; phylum Bacillota; class Bacilli; order Caryophanales; family Paenibacillaceae; genus Cohnella; species Cohnella soli. The sequence goes on along the minus strand of NZ_JBHSMI010000013.1, from coordinate 116,945 downwards.
TCAAGGACGTCGCTTGGCCGATCGAACTGGCGGTTCTCGCCTTGGAACTTACCGTGGTTTACGTGGAAGTTCGGCTTGTTATTCGGCTCGTCCGCGCCTTCCGGCAAACGAAGCGCGAGCATCCCGACACTGCCGAAGCGATGCGGATTGCGATGCACAAAGGGATCGGCCAAGGCAAGATGCCTTCGTTGATGCTGCATGATGTAACTTTATTTTACTATTTGCTGTTTTCCTGGCGGAGGAAGAAAACGGCCGCGGACGGGACGACGGCTTTTGCTTACCACAAACAATCGAATCAAGCGCTGTACTGCGGCATTTTTACGAAGATTATCGTATTAGAAGGGGTGTTCACGCATCTGCTCCTAGCAGACATGGCGTCGGGGTGGCTTGCGTGGATCATTACGGCGGGGGATCTGTGGCTGCTGGCGCTTATCTGGGGCGATTATCGCGCTTCCGTGCTGCAGCCGATAGTCATTGAGAGCGGTATGTTGAAAATCCGGTACGGTCTGCGCATTCAAGCCGATATTCCGTTGTCGCGCATCGCCGAAGTGGAGGTCGCTAGAGAGATACAAGTGAGCGACGAAGACAGGCGCACGGCGGCTACGCCGTTACTCGGCGCGGCTAATGTTCGTATCCGGCTGACGGAGCCGACGCGTGCGGAAGGACTCCTCTTCCTGCCGCGCAACGTCGACGTCGTCTATTTGACGCTGGACGATCCGCATGCTTTCAAGAAAGCGGTTGAAACCGAGAGGCATGACGAGAATAAGCTATAAAGACGCTCCGATTTTCTCCAGCTCGGATTCGTAGTAAGCTTTCAGCTCCGTGCTTTTCCTCTCGTCTGACAGATCGACTTTGGAGGCGAGGAACGTCGCAACGAACGTTTCCCAAGTCTGGTATTTCTTCTGGTTGCGCATCATCCGGACGGCGTTCTTGACGAAGCGGCGCTCCTTGGAGTTGGAAAATTGGTCTTTGAACTGCTGTTTCAGCTCGAGGTCGAGATGTTCGGCCACTTTGCGGAACACTTCCGCGGTCATGCGGGCGTCGTCCAAAGCACGATGCGCGGAACCTTCGGCTGGAATGCCGAGATCGGCGACCGCTGCCTCCACGCTGACGTCGTTGGTGACGTTTTTGTAACGCAAATACCCTTTCAGCAGATCGTAGTAATACGCGCCGGTCCAGAAGGAATCGTCGAGCTTATGCATGCGCGTATCGAAAATGATGCGTTTCAGGTCCTCGCCGCCCCAAGTAAACAGCAGAAACTCGTCGCTGCGGCGGAGCCAACGCTCGAACTCGCCGATCACCTGCGGAAAGCCGGGAGCGACGTCGATGTCCTCTTGCGGAATGCCTGTTTTTTTCTTAATAAAAGAGTTAAGCTTGGAGAAGTAGACCGGTTTCACAAGAGTGGAAAATTCGTCTACCTGTTCGAAGGCCGGATTCAGCCTTACCGCTCCGATCTCGATCACTTCCATCGGCAGTTCGCTGGCGAACTTCCGTCCGTTGAACTCGATATCGAGAATAATGTAATCCATACGATGGCCCCCCTTGCGGCGAATGCGTCTCTGATTATAACAGTTGCGCTCGCGCGATGCACGAAACACACGATGATCATGACGAGGAGCACACGGATGAAATTCGGATTTGATATCGACGATACGCTGTTGAATTTAAGAGAACGCGCTTTTACGATATTTAATGCCAAGCTGAACCGCAACGTTGACATTGAGACGTTCCGTTCGCTTCGGACCATTCCTGTTCACGACGCATTCGGACTGTCGCCGGAAGAAGGGCGCAAGCTGTGGAACCTCCATAGGGAAGAGGTTTTCTACTCGGCGTCTCCATTCGAAGAAGCGGTCGAGACGCTTGTGGAGCTGGATCGACAAGGACATGAGGTCTATTACGTCACGGCTAGAGAAGCCGAACATTGCGGGAAGACGCGCGACATGCTGATCCGTAACGGGTTTCCCGTGCGGGAAGGTCGTTTCTATTGCGGCATGGCCGACCTGGAGAAAGCGCGTATCATCGACGAACTCGGCCTCGATTATTTTTTTGACGATAAGCCAGTCGTTCTGGAATCGCTTGCGGGCATGAAGCTGAAAGTGTACGTCAGGGATAATTCGTACAATCGACATCTCGATTTGCCGCGCATTGTGAACTGGAGCGAATTGCTGGACATCGTAAGCAAGGAAAAGTGAAGCAGGCAGACTGCGGTTGTAGAGGAGGCGTATCGTATGGAGTGGAACTATTATAACACCTTCATAGAGGTTGCGGCGGATTGTCCGGCGGAGCGGGGAACCGTCCCGCCCGGGAAGAAAAACGGGAAAACGAAGCCGGAAATCGAGTTCGAGATGCTTTACGATCAACCGTATGTATATACGCAGGAAGATGTGCTGTTCGAGACGCACTTGAGGCACAAGGGCATTCCGGCAGACGAACTGGCCGCACAGAGGGAAGAACTGCGCGCCGCATTCTGCGGGAAATCGCAAGCGTGCATGCGGGCGTCCATGCTGCCGAAGAAGTATGGCTGGGGGCTGCATTTCAACGACGAAGGGCGGGTCGCGCTCATCGCTAAGGAGTCGCCCGAATACGATGCATATGTAAGCGGAACGAAGGACGGCGTTCACGTGGTGAAGGCGATGCGCAACAGTCGGGCGAAGTGAATAGGTGATATTTTCAATGAAAAATTATTTATATGGTGAAATTCTATATACGGGATTTGTTATCGAGAAAAATAGGCACTCTAATAAATTATTGAGACATGGTTATCTAAAGTCTCTAAGATATCATTCTTTGCTATGGAAACGTATTATTAATAGAATGATGGAACGAAAAGAGCCTGATCAAGATCGGATTCTAATAACTGATTTCTTGCAATTATTAGGAACTGATCATCTAATCGGGAGGTACTATCCAACACCAATTCATTCACTAGCCGAAATAGAAAGAGTAATGAATACAGATGACGGAAAAGAAGAAAGCCTAAAATATTAATAGATAGAAATAAAATACATTCGACAATAAGAGCCCTGCATAATCTTCCGAGGTATTTTCTGAATCCCTCGAAATCGTTCGTTTTTGGAAAAGAAAAACCGCCCGAAAGCGGACGGTTAAGGTTCCAATAATTAAAGCCACTTGCAACCCCGGGAGCTACACCTTATTCGCTAGGCCTCTTATCCAACGACAACCCCGTTGTGACGGCAGACTCAGACTCCGTTGCGGCAACCTGATCTTCCGAGGCCGTTTCGATCTCCTCTATGGTATCTCCCGCAGATTCATCCCCAACCGCCAATGCAGCAGCTTCCGTGGTTGCTATGCGCGAGCTTAAAGCCTGCCGCAGCCCTAGCGCGACTTGCAAGCAAATCGTGAGATAGACGGTGAAGAGAACGATATCGAGTATGCCGGAGAGCAGAAGCACATATTCGTTGGGAGAATCCTGCCGTTGTACAGATCGTTCGACTGCATTGGTTACCCAGATGATAATCGTAAGCGGTATGGCGAGAACGCCGATGATCCTTCCTGGAGTGCTTGCGGCAGGCAGCGACTGCATGGATTTCCCAATTCGGAGAAACGTGGAAGAGATACCGTAGAAGAGGTTATAGATCGGAATCATCACGCAGGCAAGCGCCCCGCCCGGTCCGCGAGAGTGGTTGGGAAACAGCGACTTCATATCGACATGAACCCGGTAAATCCATACGAGGAACACAATCAGATTGATGTAAAAAATAACGAGTTGCATAATTCCCGCGAAATTGTCGACATCATAGGCGTAGTCGATGTAGAAGTCGATATCGATGATGTACGCGAGCGTGGCCAGCGTGCTGACTGCGGCGACGGCGATCAGAATGATGAGCATCAGCTTCATGATGTTTGTTGTAAGTTCGGAATAAAGTTTCATTTGGGACCCGATCCTCTCGACGATATATTATAAATGTTCCAGAAAATCCAACGCCTCTTCCATCGTGCCGACGGGCACGACCTTCAACGCCAATTGCAGTTCCTTCGCAGTTTGTTCGGCTTCTTCCTCATTGCTTGGCCCTACGTACTCCCAGCTTTCTTTGTCCTTTGGCACGAAGAAATAATCCGCGCCGAACTTCTCCGCTGTCCGCAGCTTGTCCCGAATACTGCCAACCGAGCCGACCGTGTGATCGGATTCGATCGTTCCCGTGCCAGCGATAATGTATCGCCCGCCTTGGGAGAAGTCTTCTCCTCGAGTCTCTTCGACGAGGCCGAGAGAAACCATTAGACCAAGGGAGTCTCCGTAATACCCGGAAGCCTGCTCGACGAGATCGTCCAGGCGGGACTGGAACGCATCATTTTCCGCGTAGTTCTCTGTCTCGTCCTCGACCGAGGTAAGTGCGTTCATAATCGTGTCATCGCGGGCTTCCTCGCCGTAAGCCAGCATGTCTTTCAGGTCCTCTATGGAGGAAGCGTCAGTCTGTTCGAACACGGCATCCGGATACTCTCTCTCTGCTTGCCAGCGTTCAATCCAGTTGCGCGTGACGCCTTCATTGACGTACACGAATCTTACGCTGCCTTCGATACCGAGATCCCGGACGGAGACGAGCTTGCCCATGGCAGAGAACGAGTAGTAACGAGGAATAAACAACAGCGTTGCGATACCGATGGCGAGTGCAAGGAAAGCACCTACGATCACGTATTCGGGTCTTAACCGTTTCGGTTTGTTCGAGGCAACTGAGGTCGGGTTCAAAGGGGTTCAGTCCATTCTTGGGAAAAATTTCATGTGCTAAGGCTACTGAAATTCGACGGCAGATACTGGAATTCCTTCTTTACGGACGTTTATCGGCCGATTATCGACAAAATTAACATCAAGCGCATGTTAAGTTGATCTCCGGTTAAAATGACCCATCTACAGTTAGGCTATGGCAGTCTGACTCTTGGGAGGAAATCCGCATGGCCTTAATGACAAAAGCGTTCGGCAGACTCGGCAAAATCGCCTGGCTTCGTTCGATCCATCATCAATATTTGCTTGTATTTATGACGGCGATTGTCGCGATTCTGGTCGTGATGACCGCAGTAAGCTATTCGTTCTCCCGCGGTTTGATCGGGGACGGCGTACAGGACAAGCTGCGCGGAGAGACGTTTCGATACGTGAACGATATCCATAGCCGCCTGTTGTCGGCTGCGCTGACGCCTGCTGCACTTGCCCCCGTGACAGAAGCGAAAGGCGTATTAGGGTCGAAAATATCGTTCGCTGCGCCTTACGCGGATGAGGCGTCGGGTACGGCGATGACACAGGCAACGTTGCCCTATTTCAATGAAGCTGGCGAATCGCTTGGCATCGCGAAGACGACAATTTCGCTGGAAGGCCTGCAGCAGTATGTCGCGAGTTTGCATGTCGGCCGCAACGGCACGGCCTTCCTGATCGGCGGGGATGGCCTTATCGTGTCGATCAAAGATTACGAGAAAAATATGAAAGCGAAGCTTACGGAGGATGAGAACGCATCTTTGGCCCGGTTGGCGGAACGTATGCTCGAATCGGCCGCAGCTTCGGCCGGGGTTACGGGTGGCGGCGCTGAAGGAAGCGAAGGTTCCGCATCGACCGAGGCGGGCGAGACGGCCGAATCCGCTGCGTCGAATGACGCGGAAGGCGGGGGGGACGAGAGTGTTGGAGCGGATGAGGGTGCCGATAGCGCTGATTCGGTTGGTGGGGCAACGCAGGCGGAGGGAACCGGAGAGGATACGGAGGTAGCGCTCGACAACCTCGGCTTGGACATCGATCTCGGCGCCGAAGAGGGGGCTCCGGCTTCGGAAGCTCCGGCAGATTCCGGCGCTTCTGTGGATACTGGCGTGAATGAGGATGCACAGCCGGCAAAATCGGACGTTGTCATGTCTTCTTTCCAGGCGGGAACGGGAGATGACTCCCAACTTGTCGAAGGGGAAGGGACGTACCGGAAATCCGGCAGGACGATGCGTGTCTATTATGCGGCTATTCCGGACACCGATTGGCTGCTCGCGCTCTCGATTCCAGAGAGCGAACTGTACGGGCCGCTGTTTAAGCTGCTAGAAGAACTTGGTTTGATCATCATCGCGGCATGCGTAGCCATCGCTTTGCTGGCGCATCTGTTTAACCGTTTTATTCTGAACGGCGTGAACGAGATCGACCGGCTGGCCGTCGCCATGTCGGAAGGGGATTTCACGAAGCGGTCCAATCTTCGCTCAGGCAACGAGCTCGAACGGCTAGGGGACCGGTTTAACCATTCACTGGACGGGATAGCCGTAGCGCTCGAAGGCATAGGCCGTTCGGCCAAAGCGATGGATGTCCAGGCGAGTCAGATGCAGCAAAGCGCAGATGAAACGACTAAAGCGGCGGAGGAAATTGCGAGCGCCATCCAGAGCGTCTCCACCAGTGCAGAACGGGAAGCTTCGATCGTGCAAAGCTTTCAAGATGTCGCACAGGACGTGCTGGAACAGACGAAACACGTGCATGCCGGGACGAAGAGCATGAAGGAACTCGTCGCAGGCGCGGGCAAGGCGACTGAAGGCGGAAATAAGTCGCTTGCCGATGTCGTTGGGCAGATGGACGTCATTCATCATTCCGTGCAGGCTTCTGCAGACCACGTGATCAAGCTGAAGGAGCACTCCGCAGCCATCGACGAGATCGTAACGTTCATCACGTCGATCGCTTCTCAGACGAGTCTGCTGTCGCTGAACGCTGCAGTGGAGGCGGCAAGGGCCGGAGAAGCGGGCCGAGGATTCTCGGTTGTATCTTCGGAGATTCGCAAGCTGGCAGAGCAATCTTCTCGTGCGGCGGGGGAGATCAGCGGCTTACTGGCGACTATTCAAGAAGCGATCTCTTCGGCGGCACTGGCGATGGAAGCCGGAACGGCATCGACGGAAACGGGTATGGGACTCGTTCGCGGCGCTCGAAGTACGTTCGGCGATATCGGTGAACGTATCGGCAAAGTTTCGGATCAGGCCGAAGCTGTCGATTCCTCGGCGGAACGGATCGGGCAGAGTGCAAAAGCGATGAGAGCGGCAGTGCAGGACTTATTGCAGTTTGCCTCGCGAAATGCAGCCGATTCGAGCACGATCGCGGCAGCAGCCCAGCAGCAGAACGCGTCGATGCAGCAAGTAGCCGCAGCGGCCGCGGAGCTTGCGGGTTTGACGAATGCGCTTCGCGAGCAAGTCAGGCCGTTCCGCCATTAAGCGAATTGGCCGATATAGCAGGCTTCGGCGTCCTTCGCGGGATGCCGGAGCCTTTTTAGAGTGATTTGGAGGAAATTCCCCGTCCGGTGGGTGCCCCACCGGAGGAAGAGTTACAGCGGATTTGAAAGCAATTCCTCGCTCGGAGCCCCGCCGGAGGGAGAGCTACAGCGGATTTGAAAGCAATTCCTCGCACGGTGCCCGCCGAAGAGAGAGTTACAGCGGATTTGAAAGCAATTCCCCGTACAGAGCCACTCCGGAGGGAGAGTTACAGCGGATTTGAAAGTAATTCCCCGTACAGAGCCACTCCGGAGGGAGAGTTACAACGGATTTGAAAGCAGTTCCTTGCACGGAGCCTCGCCGGAGAGAGAGTTACAGCGGATTTGAAAGCAACTCCCCGCTCGAAGTCCCGCCGAAGGGAGAGTTACAACGGATTTGAACGCAATTCCTCGCACGGAGTCCCGCCGGAGGGAGAGTTACAGCGGATTTGAAAGTAATTCCCCATACGGAGCCACTCCGGAGGGAGAGTTACTGCGGATTTGATTCGATAGCAATTCCCTGCTCGGAGCCACATCCGCAGGGACTCATTGTAGGCCGTTGCTCGAAAAATTCGAACATCTCGCTCCCGGATGGGGCTCGTTACAGGCCGTTGCTCGAAAAATTCGAACATCTCGCTCCCGGAAGGGGGTCGTTACAGGCCGTTGCTCGAAAAATTCGAACATCTCGCTCCCGGAAGGGGCTCGTTACAGGCCGTTGCTCGAAAAATTCGAACATCTCGCTCCCGGAAGGGGCTCGCTGCAGGCCGTTGCTCGAAAAATTCGAACATCTCGCTCCCGGAAGGGGGTCGTTACAGGCCGATGCTCGAAAAATTCGAACATCTCGCTCTCGAATGGGGCTCGCTGCAGGCCGTTGCTCGAAAAGTTCGAACATCTCGCTCCCGGAAGAGACTCATTGCAGGCCGTTACTCAAATTAAGTCGTAGGCTTTAAATTAATCGACAGTCACGATTTGAAAGCAATCCCCCCTCGGAGGCACGTCGGAGAGCACTCCGTTTGGCTGCATGTATAACGTTAAAACGGATGAAATGGCGTGTTTTCGTAAGCAATTTCCCTGTACGCACCGCTGCCGACTGAGCCCGGCCTGCGCCGTTCGTGATACAATAGGCCTACTAGTCCTTACCAGTCTTCTTGCAGAAACGGAGAAGAGATATGCAGCCGATTGAAGATCGTTCGACGAAAGGGATTTTGCGCGCGCAGGCGGGGGATGGGCTGTTCCGGCTGTCTCGATACGAGGCCGCGGAGCCGCTGCGATCATACGTTCAACATTATTGGACGGTGGAATGGGATTTACGGAGCAGGGAGCCTTACACCCAGAAGGTGCTCTCACATCCGAACGTGAATTTTGTGCTGGAAAAAGGAAAAACGAGAATTTACGGGATATGGGACAAAACGGCGGTACAAGTGTTGGAAGGAGTAGGCAGAGTGTTCGGGGTGAAATTCAACCCCGGCGGCTTTCACCCGTTCTGGGGGCAGCCTCTGTCGACGCTGACGGAGCGCAGCATTGGGGCCGAGGACGTGTTTGGCGCAGCGGTGCTCGAACTGGAGAAGGAAGTGCTGTCCGCAGACGATCTGTCCGAACAAGTCGGCCGTATGGACCGTTTCTTGCTGGACAGACTTCCCGAGGCGGACGCCAATGTCGAGCTTGTGAACCGGATCGTTGCGAAGATGGCGGAAGAACGGGATATCGTGAAAGTAGATCAGCTCTCCGACCGGTTCGCGCTCGGGGCGAGGACATTGCAAAGGCTGTTCGACCGATATGTCGGCGTAAGTCCGAAAGGGGTCATTCAGCGATTTCGGATGCACGAAGTCGCCGAAAGAATCGAAAAGGACAAGGAAATCGATTGGGCTGACCTATCCGCGGAAATGGGTTATTACGATCAGGCGCATCTGATCCGGGATTTCAAAGCATTGCTTGGCAAAACGCCGGAAGAATACGCCCGCGATCTTTAGCTCGTTGAACCGTTATGGCTGTACGGAGATCCGAATGTCGCGCTCTGTGCAGTCGGCGGCAGCGAAATCGAGCAGCCGGTTGCCTTCGAGCGCAAGTTCGTCTTGCTCCTGCCCAGTTGCCGGGCGGAACAACTCGATGTTCAATGTTGCCGATCCTTTGACTCTCTCGATCTTCCACATGCCGGCGACGAAGCCGTTCAGCAGCACCGATGAGCGAATGATGCCGTTTATCGTAAAAATCTTTTTGCGATATTCCTCTGCAATGATTCTGGAGCGCTGGGCATGAGAGAGCAGCAAGTTGTCGAACTCGGCAATGAAGCGAACTGGAGCGGGAACGTCCTCGCCCGGCAGCGAAGCATCGGCCAGATCGAAGAGTTCGACGCCTTCCTCGCTCTTATAGATAGTCAGGCGAGGCCTCATGCGACGGAAGACTTCGCTCATCCTCGTCAGCCCGGACCAGGTTTGAAAGTCATTAATGGACGCCGGACCGTACGCGGCCAAATAGCGTTCAACAAGCCACTCCTCGTCGCGGCTGCGGTCAAGCGCAGTGCCGAACCAGGCTTCCGCGCTCGTGTGAGTCGCTTGGCCGCTTTCTCCCCAGAGTCCGCGAGGCGGCACTTGGACGAGCGGAACGTAAGTCCGCACGGCATAGGAGAGCGCATGCTTGTCCTCTTCGGCCCAATGCGCCATCCCAGTGAGCGCCGATTCGAGTTCCGCGAACGTGAGAGGACGTTCCTCCACGAGAGCTCGTCCGGCCTCGGCGAGCTCCGCGAAATCAATACCAGGCATTTTTCGGCCGTAGTTGCCTTGGTACTGTCGTTCAAGCACGGGCTGAATGAGCGGACGCAGCGCCAAGCAGTCCCGGGCCGAGACGAGGTGAATCGTCGACCTCATAAGCGCAATTCTCGTTGCTTGGCGGGAACGGATCAAGTCCGACAGATCGGTTTGCGAGAAACGCTCCAAGCGGCTGTGCAAGCCGTAATAGGGAGGAGTAGGCGCTTGCGCTTGCAAGCCGATAAGATGTTCCGTCGCTTCGAGGGGGGACATCGGGCTGCGTCGAAGCAGCAACTGCCGTTCGAGCAAGGCGCGATTCAGCGACCGATTGCCGAGCACGGGAATAGAGGCGTTCGTGGACGGAGTCATGAGATCACCTATTCGTTCGTTAATGGAATCATTTTTTTAATCATAACAAAAAAAGGACCGCGATACGACGCGATCCTTTCGTGCGAATGCCGAATTACTTGATGATCATAACCGGCACGGAGGAGTGGAGAATGACGTTGTGGCTGACGCTGCCGACCATGAACTCCCGAAGCGAGCTTAAACCGCGATTACCCATCACGATCAGGTCGACGCCTCCGTCGTTCGCGTAGTCGACGATTGCTTCCGCTGGCGAACCAGCCAGAATGACCACGTTGACATCGGGGAGATCGCCTGTTTTTTCCTTGATTTTGTCGATAATGACGTCTCCATGTTTCTTGACTTGCTCTTGGTACGTCTCTGGCGGAACAAAAGTCATGTCCGCGATAACGACTGGTTGCAAGTTCACGACATGTGCGACGGACAGACGCCCTGCTGCGCCACTGCGCACAAGCTGGATCGCTTTGTCCAAAGCATGGGCGGCAGGTTCGGAACCGTCGTAAGGAACGAGAATATGATTGAAGATCATCTTAATCAGCCTCCCAAATGTACGATATCTATTATTATAATCCTTTCGGAGACGCAAATAAACCTGACTGGCCCACGAGCTTGTCGAATCGGAGGAATGTATGATGCAAAGCTGGCAATCGCCGCGCCCGAAAATAGAAATCGCCAGGAGCGCCTTGGAGAAGGCGCTGCAGCTGGCGGGTTGGCTTGTGCTTATCGCGATGATCGTATTTATCAGCGTCAAATGGGGCGGACTGCCCCAGCGCATGCCGACGCATTTTAATTTGCGAGGAGAGCCCGATGGTTGGGGGAGCCGATGGACGCTGTGGATTCTTCCGGCGATTTCCGCGCTGCTGTTTATTGGGTTAAACCAACTGTCGAGAGTGCCGCATGTCTTCAATTATCCGGTGGCGATTACAGAGCAAAATGCGGCCTTTCAATATACGGTTGCGAGGCAATTGCTTGCCTGGATTAATTTTGAGATCACGGTCATGTTCGCTTACATCTCGTGGACGATCGTGAATGCGGCCAAAAGCGGCGGGGTAGGCGGCGCATGGGACATTCTGATCATCGTAGGAGTATTGTTCGTCACAATAGGCATTTATTTGACCCGAGCGATTCGGGGGCGCTAAGCGCTGACGGCCGCACTTAGTTCCATTTGATCTTTGTAGGCGGCGTCGCGGTTTCGTTCGCAGGGAACGTAAATACTTGCTCTATTGTGTCTGTTGCGACATTGTAAATGCCGTAACCTTCGAATGGAGTAAAACTTTCGTCGGCGAAAGAGTATTTGAACAGAAATTTGTTGCTGTCTGGACTCCATTCGACGAGGTCCTCGTAGGGATCTAGGCGCGCTGCCTTGGCTAGGTCGACTTGATAACCGTTGGTCGGTTCAGAGACGATTCGATTAACGAGATTGAGTTGATCATGGATCGTGTTGGTTCGCAGGTCGACGAGCGCGATCCATCGGGCTTGTTGTATGGCGGCAGCGACGTTCAGCCACTTGCCGTCCGGCGACCAGCCGAATCCGAGAACGCCTCCGATTCCGGCGGAATAGACCAGTTGCGGCCGCTCGCCTTTCTTCGTGATCCAGACCCTGCCGTCGTTCCATTTGGATTCGCGATACTTGGCGAATCCGTACGATTGGCCGTCCGGGGAAGGAGTAAACCATTCCCGATTCGAGAAGTCGCCTTGAAGCACAGCGAGAGCGAAGCGAGCGGCGTTCGCAACGTAATCTCGCTTGTCGTCAAGCGCTGTCGTTAACGCGTCCGTGATGGCGGCATGGTGCTTCTCATCGTCGAATTCGACGATCCGGTAAGCGGCATACCAACGTACGGGGGCATTATCGTTCCGCAGCCCCTCGAGCGTCTGCTCATATGTCAGCTGGTCGAGAGTTTCGCTGCGTGGGTATTGAGGCAGCATGTCGCCTCCCATTGCGATATCTGCCCATATTTGCTGCTTAAGGTCGAGCACTTGGCTCGGCGAAGGCGATTCGCTCGGATCGGGAGTTGCCGATGGCGGTTGTAAGCTATCCGGATTAAACTTAAAGCTATGAGCAACCCGAGTAGCGGTCGCTTCGTCAATGTAGTCGGTGTCGAAGGACATTTCGTAAGCAAGCAGCGGAGCGGGAGGCTCCACAAGTAAGTAGAGTGTTTGGTGCTGGTTGACGTCTATCCCTTGGACCTTGAGTGCCGGCTTCAAAATGAATACTTGAGCGATGATACCGGCGCCGACATCCCAGCTTTCGACCTTGGCCATCTTTTTGGGAAAGAACGAGCTTTTAATCGCATGCAAAACCACATCCCCGACCTGCTGCTCCCCCTTGAAAAAAACCGTCCGAACCGTGTTGATATTCGCTGTCCAGTCATAAGGGATAACCATGGAATAAGCCTCGTTGGAGATCGTTCGTCCTTGCATTGGAGCAGGGCCGGTGGTTCGGTTGTAGAGAGGGTTCCCCGAGTATAAAGCAAAAGCACCCCCGACGACGATCAAGCAGAGTACGGCCGCAAGCAAGCGCCAACGCCAAACCGGACGCGGCTGCTTCGCTGTGCCTTCATCCTTCGAGTTGCCCGTTTGGGGCCACTCCCGAATATCCCGCTCGACCGCGTCCATGTGCGCAGCCGTGAATTGCCGCTCCCGGAAAGGGCGCTCCGCCAGACGATCCGTCATATCCGATTCATATAGCGCCATCCTTCTCACTCCTTTCCATCGCTTCCGCAAGCCTGGCTCTTGCTCTGTGCAGCCTTGACTTGACCGTTCCGATCGCGACGTCCAGATGGAGCGCGATCTCTTCTGTCTGCATCCCGTAGTGGGCGCTCAGGACAAGCGTTTCCCGATATTTGTCGGGCAGCTTCATCACGTGGCTCCAAATATCGTCGGCGTAACTCTGCGTGAGGTACTCATTTTCGGCCGAAGGCCGGGTGTCCCGCAGTTTGCCAAGCTCGAGTCCGACCGTTCGGCGGAAGAAAGCGAGTTTACGGTATGAATAGGCGGTGTTTCGCGTGATGCGAAGCAGCCATGTCTTAATCGAGCTTTGCCCGCGAAAGGAATCGATGCCTCGATACGCCTTCACGAATACGTCTTGCGCGATATCGTCCGCCCAATCATGTCTGCGTGTCAGGAAAAACGCGTAGTGCCACACGTCTTCGCCGTACTTCTCCATTAAATCTCTTATATCGAATTGCTCGATGGCGGTTACGTATTTCAAGTGCTCGTCGCTCATCCGGTCAACCTCTCTCCGTCCCGATAACAAACAGACTCCGAGTAACCCCGCTTGGTTCCCGGATTCCGAGAAAAATTTATGATATGATACGAAGGATCGATCTTTTGTCCGAAAGAAGGTTATTTCCTGTGCATTTATTATCCGTTGAAAATATATCCAAAAGCTATAGCGACAAAATGCTGTTCGAGAATGTGACGTTCGGCGTCGAAACGGGAGACAAAATCGGGATCATCGGCGTGAACGGAACCGGAAAGTCCACGCTGCTCAAGGTGATCGCCGGCATCGAACCGGCCGACGCCGGGCAAGTGTCGATCGGTCGCTCCGTCGTGTTGCGCATGTTGGCGCAAGACCCTGCTTTCGCGCCGGGTGAGACGGCGCTCGAGCATGTGCTCGGCGGGGATTCGCCCGCGCTTCGCGCCGTTCGCGAGCATGCGGAGGTGCTGGCGGCACTGACGATGCGGCCGGAAGACGAGAAGCTGCAAGAGCGATTGATTAAGGCGAACCAGCGGATGGACGAGCTCGACGCATGGACGCTTGAAAGCGAAGCGAAGACGGCGCTCGGTAAGCTCGGCATCGCCGACTTCGATGGCAAAGTCGAGACGTTCTCGGGCGGTCAGCGCAAGCGGGTAGCGATGGCAGCGGCGCTGCTGCAGCCGTCGGACGTGCTTATTCTCGACGAGCCGACGAACCATATCGACAACGATTCGGTGGCATGGCTCGAAGGGATGCTGCAGAAACGCAAAGGCGCGTTGCTTATGATCACGCACGACCGTTACTTCCTCGACCGGGTTAGCAACCGCGTCATCGAGCTGGACCGGGGGCGGGCGTATTTCTACGAGGCGAACTATAGCCGTTTTCTCGAGTTGAAATTGGAGCGGGAGGAGCGGGAGGCGGCGTCCGAAGCGAAGCGGCAAAACCTGCTCCGGAACGAGTTGGCGTGGATTCGCCGCGGCGCTCAGGCGCGCTCGACGAAACAGAAAGCACGTATCGACCGGTTCGAGGCGCTGAAGGAACAAGGGCCGAAGGCGTCCGCCGGCAAGATGGACGTATCGATCGCGTCGTCGCGGCTCGGCAAGAAGATTCTCGAGATCGAGCATCTAAAGAAAAGCATGGACGGCCGGGCACTGATAAACGACTTGAGCTTTATCGCCGTTCCGGAAGATCGCGTCGGCATCGTTGGGCGCAACGGAAGCGGGAAGTCGACGCTGCTGAAGATGATCGCGGGCAAGCTGGCACCCGACGCGGGACGTGTCGAGCTCGGCCCGACCGTGAAGATCGGCTGGTTCAGCCAGGAGCATGAAGAGATGGACGAGTCGTTGCGCGTCATCGAATACATCCGCGAAGGCGCCGATCAGGTGAAGACGTCGGACGGCTCAGTCGTGTCCGCCGGACAGATGCTCGAACGTTTCTTGTTCGAGCCCGCGGCCCAGTGGGGTGTCATCTCCAAGCTGTCGGGCGGAGAGAAACGCAGACTGCAATTGCTCCGCGTGCTCATGAACGCGCCGAACGTCCTGCTGCTCGACGAACCGACGAACGACCTCGATATCGCGACGCTGACGGTGCTTGAGGATTACTTGGACGATTTTCCCGGCGTCGTCATAACGGTGTCCCATGATCGCTATTTCCTCGATCGGACGGCGGACCGCATATTGGCGTTCGAGGGCGACGGTGTCGTGACGCATCATGTCGGCAACTACACGGAGTATCGCGAGTTTGCGGAAAAACAGGAAGCCCAGCAGCGTGCAGCAGAGACGGCGGGATCATCCGGTGGCGGTGCTGCGACGAATGCGGCAATGCCAGCCAGGTCGGAGCGGGAACGACCGCTCAAGATGTCGTACAAAGATCAGAAAGATTATGAGCAGATCGACAACTGGATAGCAGATGCGGAAGATGCGCTGAAGGCGGTCGCCGAGAAGATGGAAGCGGCCGCCAGCGATTCGGCGCGGCTCCAAGAACTGATGGCGGAACAAGCGCAGCTTGAGACGAAGCTGGAGGAACTGCTCGAGCGTTGGACCGAGCTGAACGAGCTCGCCGAGCAGATTGCTGCCAACAAGGGCGGGAAGTGAGTCGAAAGGCTCGCCGTATACACATAAATAAACAAGCCCTTGGCATCTTCCGGACGCCGAGGGCTTGTTCGTCATTTCAATTCCCCTTCTTATAACTCCCGGGCGTAAGCCCCGTAATTTTCTTGAATGTCCGAAAGAAATGCTTCTCGTCGTTAATGCCGACCATTCGCGACACCTCTTGGGCGGTGTAAGCCCCGGATTTCAACAATTCCTTCGCTTTGTTAATCCGGAATTGAATCAGGAATTCGATAAAATTCTGGTTGTACTTTAATTTGAACTGCTTGCTGAAATATGCCGGACTCATATGGACATGTTCGGACACCGACGCGAGTCCGATATCCTGGTCGTAATGCTCCACGATGTAAGCCAGCGCCTTCGCCATGGACGTATCCGGGTTAAGCTTCCTGCCCGCCTGGATCTCGTCGATGCAGACGTCGGTCATGTTCTCGCAGTACGAGAGCAGGGACGAGAGGTCGGCGCATTGATTCATTTGCCGATACACTTTAAGCTCGCTGCCAAGAAATCGCTCAGGGGGCGTATCGAGCTGGTGCATCAGCTTAAACAAAGTAAAAGCGACGCTGAAATTAAGCTTCATCAACGAGCCGATAAACTCGTTGGAGCGGGAAAAGTAAGGGGAATACAATTCCCGAATCAACCCGCGTACCGCTTCCTTGCTGCCCTGTTCCAGACCGTGAAGCAGTTTCTGCTCGGTTAAATAATCGATAGCGATCGTTGCCTCGATCCGTTTCTCTTCCGAACTTCCGGCGAAGTATACCCGATTCCCGCCTCCCATTATCCTTGACATCGCCGCTTTGGAGGCTTGCGTATAAGAGTCGTTAACGTCGGCGATATTGTCGGTCAACGAGCCGACGCCTATCGTTAAAGTCAATTTCAGATGGCTGCGTACTTGAGCTGCGACATGACTCCATAACGTTTCCAGTCTCTCGGTGGCGGAGCTTGCATATTCGACCGGAACATTCAACAAAAATACGATGCTGTCGTCCTGGGTGAACGGGTACGTATCAATGCCGCCATGCAGCATGAGCTCGCTCGCGATGTTCGCGATGCCGAATGCATAGAGAGACTGATCTACGACGGATAGGTGCGATTCCGGGTCGGCATAGCCGTCAATCTTCGCTTTGGCGACGAGGTATAACGGATGTTCGAAACGAATATCCGCTTCCCGTAACGCCGTCCAACGTTCTTCCTCGTTTAAGTGCTCCTCCTCCACGAATTTCTGAATCGCTTGTCTTTGCGCGAGATTCCGATATTTGCGCGCGAGCAATCCAGTATCCGCATTCTCGTTGCGTTGTTCTTGTTCACGCCTGATGCTCGTTTCGGCGCGTTCAAGCTGGTCCTCCAATTCCCGGTCGTCAATCGGCTTGAGCATATAAGAGAAAGCGCCGAGACGGACCGCCTTCTGGGCGAACTCGAACGAGTCGTAGCTACTGATAATGATGAATACGCCGTGAATTCCTTTGTCGCGAATATGGCCTAATAATTGCAAGCCATCCATTCCGGGCATACGGATGTCGGACAAAATGAGATCCGGCTTGAAGCGGTCTAGCGTCTGAAGCGCGTCGTTGCCGTCCGTCGCCGTTTCGATGTCGCTGTACCCGCGCAGTCGCAGGCTGTCGACGAGCGATTCCCTCGTCAGCCGCTCGTCCTCGACGATCAATATTTTCATGCGGGTTCACCGGCTTTTCTAGGGATTGTCACTCTTACGGTCGTTCCTTCCGGAGAAGAATCGAGCACTTTCACGCCGTACTCGGTGCCGAAGTAGAGCTTGATTCTGGAATTCACGTTGTAAATGCCGACATAGTTTCTCGACTCGCTGTGAGGGGCGACTTCCGGATTCTCGCTCAGTAGCGCGTTCATTGCGGCGAGTTTGCCAGGTTCGATGCCGGCCCCGTTATCTTCGATATAAATATGAATGAGCGCGTCGGCGTTGATAACGGAGATCGTTATTTTCCCTCGGCCGCTCGCCCCTTCCAGTCCGTGAACGATCGCATTCTCGACCAGCGGTTGAATCGTCAATCGCAGAATGCTGCAATCGAGCATGTCGGAATCGATATCGAAGCTTGTTTCGAGCGAATCGCCGAAGCGGTGCTTCTGCAGGGCAAGGTACTTGCGGATGTGTTGCAATTCCTCGTTCAGCGTGACGACGAATCGTCCTTTATTCAGCGTGTAGCGGAACACATCGGACAAGTCCTGCACCATCTGACGCGCTTTGTCCGCATCCTGCTTCTGAATCACCGCCTTAATGGAGGAGAGCGTGTTATACAGAAAATGCGGGTTGATTTTGCTTTGCAGCGCTTCAAGCTCCGATTGGCGTCGCAGAAGCTCAAGCTCGAACTTCTCGGTCACTAGAGCTTTCACGCTTCCGACCATGCGATTGTAGCTCCGGCATATTTCGGCGAATTCGTCTTCGCCTTTGGACGACACTCTGGAATCGAAATCCCCGGTTTCGAATTGCTTAAAAGACTTTTTCAGCTTTTTGAGCGGTAGCGTGATCAGGTTGGACAGGAAAAAGGATAAGATCAAGATGGCGACGGCCAGAATGACGATCAGCGTGACGTTCAGCTTCTGAACGACCGATAGCTTGTCGGTAATAACGTTCTCGGGAACGAACGATAACACCTTGAATCCGAACGCGGAAGACTGATTATAGAAAACGACATTGTCCCCGAACGTAAGGCTGTAAGCCGGAGAGTTTTTTCGCGCGTCGTTTTCTATTTTCCTTAAAGCGTCTGTCAGCCGTGCGGGAATTTCGCCGCTCGAGTAGACGACCCGATTATCATTGGAGAGGAATAGAAGCGTTTCGTTGTCGGAGCTTTTCCCTTTCGCCGCGATTTCGCCGAACTTGGTCAACCCTTGCGTGAAGAAGCTTAACCCGATCGGTTTATCGCCTTCGTTGTAGTCGTAGAGCACTCTTAAGACGGCAATGGCGCTGCCGTTCCGCCGATCGAGAATCGTGTACTTCATGCTCTGATCCAGATCGAGCAGCGTCACCGAGGAGTCGCCTTGCTTGCCGGTCGCTTGCTGTACAACGGATGCCGGAAGGCGGCTGCCCTCCACCGTAGCCAATCCATCGAAATTGACGTATTTCATCATGCTGCCGTCCATCTTGGCCAGCCCGATCCCGTCGAACCGATCATTGTTGGACAGAATGCTGATCAGAAACAGATTCATCCGCCCTTCGGCGACAAAATAGTTTTCGTCTATCGTCTCGGGTTTGTAAGAGAGGAACGTTTTGATGTCGGCGATATTGTAGTTTAACGCAAGCGATTCTTTCTGCATGCTGTTCAAGTTGTCGTCGATGCTTTTGGCGATTTGGGCGTTCAGCGCTTTTTTGTTGGCGATAAACTCCGATTTAATGAGTTTTTTCGTATTATCATACGAGATCTTCGTCAGAACGAAAGCGGGAATAGAGATCGCCAGCAAGAAGAGAAGAAATATTTTGAAAAACACTTTTTTGCGAACAGGGGATTGAATCCGCTTCCACAGCTGCATGACGATCACCGGCTTTCACGGAATGTGAAGTCTTCCCCATCATAAGGGAACACCTTCTTCGCAGGCAACAGAGTAGAGCGGCAATGAGATGAGGTCGACAAAAAAACTCACTATATCAAAAAAACGCCCACTATCGACGCATACAATCGGAATCTATAATTAGGCTATCAGGGCGCTCTGATGAGAGGGAACGGTTAAAGATCACTTATAACGGAAAATGCGAGGGGAAAACATTGGCGAAAAGATTAGCGGCATTGGCGTTAACGGCCATTCTTACTGCGACCATGCTTGCGGCATGCGGCTCCAACAAAGATAACGCTTCGGAAGCACCGGCTTCGAATGCGAGCGGAAGCGCCGAGGGCACCAATTCGAAAGACCCGAACAGTGAAGCGTTCGAAATCAGCGTATCCAGCTGGATTCTCGGAAGCGCGAACGCTTATGCGAAAGGATACATGGAAGGCGTCGAGAAGCTGTACAAAACCAAGTATCCGAACGCCAAAATCATCTGGAACCCGATCCAAGGCGAGAAGTACCACGAACTATTAAAGGCGCAGCTTGCTGCCAAGAGCGCTCCGGATATTTTCTTCCATCAGAATTCGTTGGTGCCGTTCGCCAGAGCGGGCTACTTGGCCGATCTTTCCGATCAGCCGTGGGCGAACGACATTCTGCCGAGCACGTGGGTAGAGAACAAATACGATGGCAAAGTGCTTGCGGCGCCTGTGGATGTATCTGGCTGGGGCGTGTTTTATAACAAGAAAATATTCGACAACTTGGGCCTGAGCATTCCGACGACGTACCAGGAGTTTCTCGACCTGTGCGAGAAAATCAAAGCAAGCGGCGTGACGCCGATGACTTCAGGGTATAAGGACGGCTGGCCGGCGGCAGGCACTTGGATTTCGTTCTCCTCGTTCCTCTACGGCATGAATAAGAACATCGCCCAGGATCTGTACGACGGCAAAACGAAAATCAACGGACCTGAGTTCAAGGCACTGTTTAACGCGTACGAGCAAATGGTGCAAAAAGGCTATCTCTCCAAAAGCATTCTCAGCACGACGAACGATCTGGCCATTCAGGAGCTCGCCGAAGGCAAAGCCGCTATGGGCTTTAACGGTCCATGGGTGAACAGCGTCGTCGCGGACAAATACAAGACGGATCTCGGCTTCTTCCCGATTCCCGACGACAAGGGCAACAACTTCATGACAACCTCGACCAATCAGTCGCTGTCGCTGAACGCGAATTATCCGAACCGCCAGCGTGGCATCGATCTGATCAATGTGTTGATCGACAAGAGCACGCTTCCCGGCTTGCTTCAGAACAGTGCGTTCACGGGCCTGAAAGGAATCGAAATCCCGCAGAACACGACGGGCGGCAAGGCATTCGCGGACGCGATCGCCAAATACGAAAGCGCCGTGCAGATCACGACGTGGCTCCCTGCATCGACTTACGACAAGCTGACGCAGATCATAACGAAAATCACCGCAGGCAAAGGCTACACCGAAGCCGATCTGAACGACGTAGATGCCGCATACCAGAAAGATAAAGGATTGCTCAACATCATCAAGTAAGGCGCGCGAACAAGTAAATAAACGCTGTAGGTCGGATTGAGCTGCTGCAGCGTTTATTTGCCGTGCCGCAAATTACGATGGGATAGGATTGGTTTCGATATGAAAAGCCATACGATAGATTACTTGCAGCGCATCGTTTTTCTTCTGCCCGTTGCCTTCCTGATCGGCGTATTCGTCGCATATCCGTTTATGTCGAGCATCTATTATTCGTTTACCGATTGGGACGGCTTGTCTCAGGCCAAGTTTATCGGACTCGACAACTATAAGTATTTATTTCATGATCTATCGTTCTTGCACTCATTGAAAAATATCGCTTTTTTTACGCTTGGCGCCGTTTTTCTGCTGAACCCGCTGTCGCTGGCGCTCGGCATGGCGTTGAACTCTTCGATCAGAGGGAAGTCGTTGCTGCGCACCGTCTTTTATTTGCCATCCATCATTAGTCTTATTGTCATCTCGAATATTTGGGTGATTATCCTCGCCTATGACGGCATTCTCAATAAAGTGATGGAAGAAATCGGCCTGGGGACACTGACGCTGGACTGGTTGGGAGACTACGATAGAACCCCCTGGGTCATTTTGTTCATCATTTTATGGCAAGGGCTAGGGAACTCGGCCGTCTTCTATATTGCGGGCTTGCAGAGCATTCCGACGGAGATTTACGAAGCGGCGGATATCGACGGCGCAACCCCGCTGTCGCGATTCTGGAACATTACGGTTCCGCTGCTCATGCCGACGGTAACGATCGTCACTTTTTTCCAACTGTCCGGCATGCTGAAGCTGTTCGATCTTCCGCTCATTATGACGAAGGGCGGGCCAGGGGACGTTACATTGACGCCTACGATGCTCATTTACAATCAGGTGTATCAGGCGAGCACGGCCGGCTACGCCACGACAACAGGGGTTGTCGTCATGATTATTATCGTCGCTGTATCCGCCGTACAGCTTAAGCTTACGCGATCAAGGGAGGTCGAGCTGTGAGAGGGGCGATTGTCTCCCGTCAGTCGAAGCTGGGGATGAGCCTGCTTACGGCGATTATGTTCGTTGCGGCGCTCGTGTTTGTGATTCCGTTTGCCATCTTGATTGTGACGTCTTTCAAAGAAGAGAAGGATATTTTCGATCCGTTCACCGTTCCGGACTTTACTAGATTCGATAACTATCGAATGGTATTCGCCTCTCCATCGTTCCTCTCGTCGCTACTCACGACAGTCGGCATCTGTGCGGTGACGCTGCTGCTGGCGATTGTCTTCTCTTCGATGGCTGGTTACGTCGTCAGCAGGTCGACGGAGCGCGTCTTCAAGGCGATGTATTTCGTTTTCGTGTTCTCTCTGATCATCCCCGCCCAGACGAACATGGTGATGCTGTACAAGATGGGGACGGCGATGCATCTGATCAACACGGTTCCTTATTTGATTGTGCTCTACTTATCGGGCAACGTGGCGTATACATCGCTGATTTACGCCGGATTTACGAAGACGATCCCACGGCAATTGGAAGAAGCCGCGGCGATCGACGGGTGCGGCAAATTCGCGATTTTCGCGAGAATCATATTTCCGCTGCTGATGCCGGCGACGGCCACTGTCTTCGTCGTCGAAGTGTTCTGGTATTGGAACGATTTCCAAGGGCCGCTGATTTATTTGAACAACGGCAAAGTTCAGACCTTGATGCTGGAGATTTACAATTTCAAAGCCATTATCGGCACGTCGACGTACCGGATGACGAGTTGGGGACCCGTGTCGGCCATTTGCGTCGTGGCGACGATTCCGATCCTCGTATTTTTCCTCTTCACCCAGAAGCATTTGCTTAAAGGTCTTGCCGTCGGCGCCGTTAAAGGATAAAGCAGGAACGAACGATTACGTTTGCGGTTTTTCCACACTCTACGAGGAGGTATTCGTATGTACAACGCTCAACCGTTCGGATTCAATCGCAAAGCCGTACTGCTGTTGCTCGTCTGCTTGTTGCTTATCCCCGCTATCTGGCTTCGCCCGTCCGTCGCATCCGCTGCGACGAACGTGTCCGCCGATTTCACCGTGAACAATGGAACCGGTCACCCGTATGTGTTCGGAGCCGCGATCGGCGGCGTGAAGACGACGATGCTCGATTCGCTGCAGCAATCGGGCATGAATCTGGTTCGGCGGGATGCCTACTTGTCTGAAATCGTCCCTAAGACGACGATCGAGGATTACAAGAACAACGTCGGCAACGTGGCAGACCCGGCGAATTGGGATTGGAGCAAGTACGGTTGGGTGGACGAATACCATAACCGTGGAATCAAGATTATGTTGATTATCAGCTATGTACCTGATTGGTTGACCTTCGTAAAAAAAGTAGAGAAAGACAATCATTATCCGCCTAAAGATTTGACTGTCTATCGGGATATCGTGACGAAAATATACGCGCATTTCCAAGGCAAAGTCGATTACGTGGAAATATGGAACGAGCCGGATACCGATTGGTTTATGAATTTGACCGATAGCCCTTATGCGACCGATATCGCAAATCATCCGAAAGGTACCCCCGGCGAGTGTCTAACGGCGTATAAAGACATATACGAAGCGGCCTCTCTCGGCGTTCGCTCCGTAGACGCGACGATACCGATCGGCGGCCCGGCTGTGTTCGATGCGACCCTCACGAACTGGGCGACAAGCATGCTGTCGGACAATCGGATCAAAAATAACGTGGATTTCCTGACGTACCATGACTATCAAACGAACTACAATCCGGTCGAAACGGTCACCGCCTGGCAGAGCGTCGCGGCAAGTAGCGGGAAGCCGAATATACCTGTTTTCGTGACCGAGTGGAATTACGGCGGGGATCCTCATCCGATGAACGGCGCTTCCGTCGAAGCGATCTCCTACGTAGGCAACCGATTAACGAACATGTACAAGCAACACGCGGCAGGTTCTACCATCTTTGCGAACGATGATTTCGTGACCTGGCCCGATTATTTCGGTGTGTACGACAACGGAGACCTGACGCCGAGGGCATCCGCCTATCGTTTGATGTCGGTCGATCTTGGACTGGGGAGCGGCGACAGCGTCATTAACAGCGTTTCGTTCGGCAGTCCGATCAAGAACGCCGGGGCCGCAACGAACGCGAACGGGGATAAAGTCGTCTGGCTCGTGAACGACGGAACTTCGCAGACGACGGTGAACTTGAACGTCGCCGGACTCGGTTCGATATCGTCGGCCTATGCCAACATCTATGAAGCGAGCGAAAGGAGCGACGCGACTTCCACTGCCCAGACCGTCCCGGTCGCGGTCAGCGGCGGCAATACGAGCGTTGCGTTTAACGTGCCGGCCAAATCGATCGTAGGCGTGTTGTTCTCCTCCGCTCCCTATCAGAACGATTTCAACCTGGCGACGACAGCGGCCGCTTCCGCGTCTTCGCAATCGAGCGCGAATTATGCCCCTTCTAAAGTGGCAGACGGCATCATCGGCATCCAGGATACGGGGGAATGGGCATCGAATGGAGAGACGAATCCTTGGATCAAGCTGACTTGGGCTTCCAGTCAGGCGATCGGCAAAATCGTCCTCTACGACCGGAATAATTCCGTGGATAACGTGAACGGGGGAATGTTGACGTTCAGCGACGGCAGTTCCATTAACGTGACGAATATTCCGCAGGATGGATCGGCGCGTCCGGTTTATTTTCCGACGAAAAATGTCACCTGGGTCAAATTCCAGGCTGTCGGAGGCGTTGGGCTGAACGGCGGTTTGTCGGAGTTCCAGGCGATGAGGGGGGACAACGTCGCGCCGCAAGCAACGGTGAACGTGTCGTCCCATTCGGGGAACGGTCTGAAAGGAAAACGGGCGATCGACGGGAATGTCGGTCAAGCTTCGGGCGAGTGGACATCGAACGGGGAGACGAACCCGTGGATTCGCCTGGACTGGGTGTTCGGGAAAGATGTTAACCAAGTTGTGCTCTTCGACCGCGTCAGCGCGTCGGACAACGTTAACGGAGGGACATTGACGTTCAGCGATGGCAGCTCGGTCGTCGTCAGCGGCATTCCGACCGACGGATCGGCGAAAGTCGTCACTTTCCCGACGAAGACGGTGAATTGGATCAAGTTTCAGGCGAGCGGCGGAGCGGGGGCGAACGTTGGCTTGTCGGAAATTCAGGTGATGGCCGCCGACCAGCCCGACTCGAATGTGCTTTACAAAATAACGAACAAGAACAGCGGCAAGGTGCTCGCGATTAGCGCTTCCTCGCTTGCCGACGGCGCCAACGCCATCCAATGGTCATACTTGTCGATCGCGGACCAGAAGTGGAAGCTCATCCCCCTTTCCAGCTCGACTTATGCCATCGTGAACTGGAACAGCAATTACGTACTATCTACCGATGGGTCGTATACGAAAGGCGTCTCGGTCGTCCAGAAGCCGAATTGGTCCGCAGGCGATCAGCGCTGGGTTGTCTATCCGGTAGGCGGAGGTTATTACAAGATTACGAATGCGCGAAGCCGCCAAGTGCTCGCGATTTCGCAAGCGTCGACGGCAAACGGCACGAACGCGGTTCAATGGCCGGACAGTAACGACAACGAGCAAATTTGGAAAATCGAGCCGGCGAATTAACGCTTAAGATAAATAGAGGGATGTTCCCAGAAGGTCATCATGACCTAGGGAGCATCCCCTTAGCATGCAGAGATTTATTTTCGAAGCAGCAGCGATTGGAAATGGGGGACGTCATCGCCGAGAAACTCGATGTGGAAGTCTTCGATGCCGAATTTGTCGCGGACGACCGCGAGCAATTCCTCGTCTTCGTACAGCGTGAAATGGCGCTTCGGCTCGAAACGATCTCCCTCCCAGACGCCGTCGCTGCTCTTTCCGCCGTACACGCCGAAGAAGAACAGCCCGCCCGGCTTTAGTACGCGCCGGACTTCATCCAGCACGATGCCGAGATCCGCCTTCGGCACGTGGAGCAGCGAATTCATCGCATAAACGCTGTCAAAGCTTTCCGGCTCGAAGTCGAGCTTGTAGAAGTCCATTCGATGCGCATCAAGCCCTTTCTCATTACATAGCCGTACATGCTCATCCGACAGGTCTACGCAGACGACGTCGAACCGATTTTCCTGGAAGTACAATGCGTCCCTTCCCGTGCCGGCTCCGAGTTCAAGAATCGAATTCAGATCCTCTTCGAGGATAGACTGCAGGAACGATTGCCGCTCCCGGAACTTCCACGACTCCATCCCAGCCGCGTCGCGCTCTTCCGCATAGTTGTTATAGGTTGTCCGCAAATTTTCCTTTATTCCGCTCATGCTGCTACGTACTTCCTTTCGCCTGATCTGCTCTTCTGCCCATTATAGGCTTCGCACCATGCCGCCGTCCACGAGCAGCGTCTGGCCGGTCACGTATGTATTGGCGAACGAGCCGTAGAACAAGGCGTACCGCCCGAATTCGTCAGGGTCGCCCAACCTTCCGAGCGGAATTTGCGATGTTGCTTGTGCCTGAACATCGGCTAGAGCAACACCCAGATCGGTGGCGCGTTTGCTGTCCAGCTCGAAAATGCGATCGGTAGCGATGCGTCCGGGCGCTACCGTATTAATCAAGACGCCGTCCGGTGCAAGCTCTGACGCCAGCGTCTTCGTGAGCGCCTGCACGCCTGCGCGGAACACGTTAGATAAAATAAGGCCGTCGATCGGCTGCTTCACCGATGTGGACGCGAGATTGACGATACGCCCGCCGCCGGCTGCGCGGAGTGCGGGCAACGCTTCGCGAATGAGCCGAATGACGCTGAGCAGATTTAATTCGAAGCCGGCTTGCCAATCGGCATCCGCCATGTTCGCGAAACCTCCCGCAGGCGGCCCGCCAGCGTTCGTGACGAGCACGTCCAGTCCGCCTTGTGCGGCGACAGCATCTGTGATCGCCTCACGGATGTCGTCGTTGCTCCGCACATCCAACCGAGCCATTCTCGCTTCGTGTCCGGTCGCGGCACGGATATCGTCGCGCGCTTGCTCAAGCTGCCCGAGATCGCGGCTTGCGATTGTAAGCAGCGCGCCTTCTCGCGCGAATGCCAAAGCGGTCGCTTTGCCCAAGCCTTTGCTCGAAGCGGCGACGAATACCGATTTGCCGTGCAATCCAAGTTCCATGATCGTTATAGCTCCCTATGTTCATTTTTATTTTGTGGTCAATTGCTATTTCCAATGAGAACAGTATAACGATATTATTAATATTCGAAAATGGCTTTGCAGACGAATCTACGGCTGGAGCGATGGAGAAGCCCATGCGCAACGGCAACCGGATATTCCGCTTTTTACGGAAAAATGGCTTTTCCTATCCTGGAAAAGCTTTTTCCGAGGAAAAGAAAGGAGATTTCCCTCTTGGAGGAGAATCAGTAGGGCAGAGAACGATATTTCGAAATGGCGGTGGATGGAGAATGATTCAAGTTGGAAACGGCACGCATGTATATGAAGTAGCGGAGGGCTGGGCAAAGCTTCCGGAGACGATGCAGTGGGGGTATACGCACGGCGTTGACGTCGATTCGAAGGGTAACGTGTACGTCTTCCATACCGGGAAGCCGTCGGTCGTCAAATTCGACGCCGAGGGCAATTACCTCTCCTCTTGGGGAGAAGACTTCCAGGAAGCGCACGGCTTCTACTTGCACAAGGAAGGGGAGGGCGAGTTCCTGTACGTGACCGATACGGCGGGCGGCAAGGTGGTCAAGACGACGCTGGAAGGCGAAACGATTCTGACGATCGGAACGCCGGACTTGCCGGACATTTATGACGGGGAGAGAAGGTTCGTCCCAACCGACGTCGCGGTTGCTCCGAACGGGGACATCTATATTGCCGACGGTTACGGCCAGAGCTGGATCCATCAATATTCGGCCAACGGCGGATATATCCGATCCTGGGGCGGCAAAGGCTCCGAGCCGGGACTGCTGAACTGCCCGCACGGCGTATCCGTCGACCTGCGCGGCGGGGAGCCGGAAATCTACGTGGCTGACAGAGGGAACCACCGTATTCAGGTTTTCACCCCGGACGGCGGGTTCAAGCGGGTCATTGACGAGAACATGGACATGCCGTGTAGCTTCTATTACTATGGAGACGAAGTTTACTTCCCGGATCTGCACAGCCGCATCACGATTTTCGACCGCAACGACAAGTTGATCACTCATCTGGGCGAAGACCAGCAGGCATACAAGCAGCCCGGTTGGCCGAATCTGGACGCCGGATACTACCGGCAGAACCGCTTTTCTTCCCCCCACGGAGTGTGCGTGGATTCGGACGGCAACGTCTTCGTCGCGGAATGGATTCACAACGGTCGCGTCACGAAGCTGATTCGCCGCCGCTAAGCTTGATCGGCAATACATTCGTCAAAAGCCCTTTCTGACGTTTATGACTGCTCCGACGAGTCGGTTCTTCCTATAATGGAGGGACCGACTATTCGTGTCTGTCAGTCATCGAGCCGGTTCCCGATGCCGAGTCGGTTACTCTCCTTCAAATAATGCGCCGCTACGGCGATGTCGAAAGCTGCCATTCCCATCGGGTTAAAGAATACTGGCGCTGAGGCGGGGCAATGCCGCAGGGCGCCATCCAGGACGGCTTCTCGCAGCGTCAACGCATCCCCTTCGCTCAGTCCGGATTCCCGGTGCAGCAGCTCGATGTCGGTGTTTTCCCGACACACTTCCTGCCAGTTGTCTACAACGGTCGTCTTATTCCCGCAGACGGCGATCGGCATATAGTCGCGAAGCGACACGTTTAACAATATCGCTCCGGGAGTCGGCGGCTCATCGATATATCGCTCGGTCGCAGCGGTACACGTGATGACGATATCGGCGCCCCGATAAGCCTCGCGCCAATCGCTCGCCACGATCGTTCGGTTGCGCCAGGCGGCGTTGATCGTCGACGGGTCGATACCGCGACTGTCGAACAGGCGGATCGTCTCGATGACATCGCCGTGCAACGAGGTCAGCATCTCGAATTGCCTGCGGCCGATCAGTCCCCACCCCACGATCCCGACGCGATATCGTTCTCGGCGACCAAGGACCATATAGGAGCGCAGCATCGCCGCACTCACCGCCGCCGTACGCAACTGGCTGACGAGCGCGCCGTTAATGACGGCGACGGGAACGCCGGTGTCCGGTTCGTTCAGGATGATGACGCTGTGGGCCCGAGGTATGCCCGCCGACAGATTGCCTGGGAAGCTTGCGATCCATTTGATGCCGCTCGATGCTGTTGCGCCTCCGACGTAGGCGGGCATGGCGATAATGCGGTTGCTCGGATCGCCGTAGCGTAAATAAGGTTTAAGCGGCTGAACGATCTCAGGTGTGCCGGCCAACTGAAGGGTCTGCTCGATCAAGTCCCGCAATGCCGTCCAGTCGATGCCGATCTCACGGATATTTCCGTCGTTAAGATAATACATGCTGCTGCACCCACTCTTCGTTGTATACCGTATCGAGATAACGTTCGCCCCTGTCGGGCAAAATCACTGCGCATACCGAACCAGGCGGAATGTCGTTTTTCATCGCCCGGATCGCCGCGACAACGCCGCCGGATGAGGCGCCGGCTACAATCGATTCTTTAGCGGAGAGTGCCAGGCAACCTTCGATGCAGTCCCTATCGGACACGTAGACGATTCGGTCGATTAACTCGTGTTTGCTAAGCGAGGGTGTCAACGCCGCGCCAAGTCCCGGGAACTGCCGCTTACCCCGATCCCCTCCGAAAATAACACTGCCGACCGCATCCACTGCAACGATTTTCGTATCCAGTCCGCTGTCTTTGATTTTTTCCGCACAGCCGCGGATCGTACCGCACGAACTGACCCCGCAGAACAAATAGTCGATGCGCGGCAAAGCCGCAATCAGCTCGGGCATCGTCGTCTCGTAATGCGACAAGAAGTTGTTCGGATTGCCGTATTGGTTCGTCCAGAAGCTGTTCGGCGTCGTGTCGCACAGTTCCCGAACGCGCCGAATGCGCGCGGGCAAGTAGTCGCCGCTTACTGGGTCGGGCTCGTCGACGAGGTCGATCTCTCCGCCGAGGCTGCGAATGAGTCGGAGATGGGAAATCGTCGTTCGAGGATCGACGACGCAGACGAACCGAAAGCCCATATAGCGGCATAGCTGCGCCAGGCTGACGGCCATGTTGCCCGAGCTTGATTCGATGACGGTCGATCCCCTTCCGACTTGGCCCGAACGAATCGCTTCCCGAAGGATTGAAAGGGCAGGCCGATCCTTGGAGCTGCCCCCGGGATTAAACATTTCCAGCTTCGCGTATACGTTGAACGGCTCGTCTGCGAATAGGCGAGCGAGCGGGACGGCAGGCGTGCGCCCGATCGTCCCTCCGATGCCCCGCATCAGTTCGGCTTCGTCGAGTCGATGGTCGCTCATGCATTCGTCCCCCGGTCGTAATGGATCTTTTTGTGTTTCAACGCTGTGCCTTCATAAGAGATATTCGCGGGGACGACCCGTAGCGCATCCAGAAGACCGCCCCGGATCATCGTACCGATGTCCGGTATGCGATCCGCCAGGTCGGCTTCGATAGCGGCATAGACTTGCGGGTCGCGTTCCTTGTCGTCGACCTGGACGGTCAGTTTGTTGCCGCCGGCTAGCACGCGTATGTTTGCTCCCGGCAAATGACGATAAACGACTTCTTCAATGTCGTAGAGGCTGATTTTCTCTCCGTGCTTCAACTCAGGTCCGATACGACCGACGATCGCCTCAAAACTCATCGTCCATCGCTCATTGATGAGAATGGGACGCAGATCGCGTACGATATCATAGGTGACATATCGAATCGACGGAAATAGATCGCGCGTATACGAAGTCAACACGAGCACTTGGTCCTGCGGATGAGGCGGGGCGACTTTAGACGATTCGTCGTGTTCTCCAGTCGATACGTCAGACACCGCCGATATCGGAATAGCCTCCGCTTCGATCCCCTCGACGAACAAATACCGGTTCACTTCGTGCGAATAATAAGCGATCGTGCCGATCTCAATCGAGCCAAGCGTGTCCGTGACGTCAGTCGGCGAGAGCCCGAAGCGGGCCGCAATGCCCGCGCGCCAAGCCGGTGAGGCGATCTCCCCAACGAGCAAGACGTGGCGGATGCCGTAAGTTGCCGGGTCGGCGGTCGAGGCGGCAAGCAAACGGTCGACGATCGAAGGCATCGTGTACAGGACGTCGGGACGAAGCGAGTCTAGCTTGGCCAGGTGCTCCGTGACTGGCTTCTCGAACGAGATCAATTGTGCAAAGACGCCAGCCCCGGCGAAGACGTCGACCGCTGTGGCGGCGGCGTGCCCGGTGCCCATGTCGGAAAGCGCGGTTCTGGCCCTGAGCGGTTCGAGCAGCTTCGCGAACAGTTCCGATTTAATTCTCACATAGTGGTGTTCATCTTCTCTGGAATAATAGATGGTTTTGCGGCGACCGGTGCTTGTACCGGACGTTCGATAAGAGCTGATGCCATCGCGCGTGGCGAACGGCGGCGGTTCCCCGCCGTAATAGTGTCGCTCCAACACTTCCTCAGTCAGAAGGGGAAGCTGTTCCAGGGAGATGTCGCCCGAGAGGTTGATGCCCTCAGCCGAGAGTCGTTCGCCGTACCAGGGAAAGTCGTCGATTGTCCGCTCTATTTTGCGGCGCAGCCGGTCATGTGCCACCAAGATTCCCCCGCTCTGATCAATGGATTATTCATGTATATGAGCAGTTTGTTCATCCAGCGTAGACACGCGCCCTTCCTCTCTGCGGGAAAACCCATATGGTGTGGGAAAGGTATTCGGCGATTGCGCCGACTCGCGGAGAAAAGGAGTTGGAGACGCATTGAGCACAACGCAGAGGATATCCAGCAAATGGGTGAAAACAAAGCTGATGGTCAGATCGCCGTTTCTGTCCGCGCACATTCCGACGACTCGGCGAATGACACGGAAGTCGCTTGCACGGCTGCTTGAGAAGCATGGCATGGCATACGTCAAGCCGGAAAGAGGATCGCTTGGCATCGGCGTCATGCGAGTGGACAGATGGAGCGTACAGCAGGGTATGCGGAAACGGACTTTCGCCTCCTATGACGAGATGTACTCGTGGATCGGGGCACAGACGGCGGGTAGATCGTATTTGGCGCAAAGAGGCGTGCGGATGCTGAAGCTGAGAGGACGGCCGATTGATTTTCGCGTGATGATTCAGAAGGGGAGAGTCAGGTGGAAAGTAACCGGCATAGCTGCGCGTGTCGCCCATCCGGGCAAGGCAGTGACGAACGGAAGCCAGGGCGGCAGCATCCATGATGCAGGGGCGTTGTTGAGCAGGTTGACGGACGCGGGGACGGCGGATCGGTTGCAAAAGAAATTCAAACGTCTTGCGAAAGCGACGGCAAGCCAATTCCAGGCGTCGCATCCGAGGATGAAGGAGCTGGGGCTCGACATCGCGGTCGACGGGAAGCGCCGGGCGTGGATTCTCGAAGTGAACACGCGGCCGGACCCTTGTCCTTTTGCGAAGCTGTCCGACCTTTCCATGTTAAATGAAATGATCCGCTACGCACGCGGTTACGGCAGAACGTACGCGTTGAATTGTACGAAAGCGCGCAGAGGGTAAATGAAGGCCGAAACCTTGGGAGATGCTGTCCGTAATAAAGAGGGCAATGAATCGAACGAGGGGGATTGGCTGATGAATTGTCCGGTATGCGAAAACTCCCGTATGCGGGAAGTGGAGAAGAATGGGATCATGATAGACGTGTGCCCGTCTTGCAAAGGGGTTTGGCTTGATCGGGGGGAACTGGACAAGCTGATGCAAGACGTCCGCGAAGTGAAACAGGAATATAACGAATGGTACTACGGCGACCCGCGTAATGCACAGGAACCTCAGCGCCAACAGTATAGTCAGCCACCGCAGCAATCGTATCCGCAGCAGCAACAAGGACATGGACATGGACATTCGTCATATCCGCCATACAAGAAAAAGAAAAAAAGCGTCATGGACGTCTTCGGAGATTTGTTCGACTGACCTGCACGTACAATCGCACCGCCTCGGCCGCCCGCCGGGGCGTTTTTTGTTGTGGGATGGCGGGGCGATGTGGGAGTGGGGACGAGATACGGCTATCGAGAGGAAATAACAACGATATCCAACTATTTCGTTCAATTGACGCGGTGTCGGCAAAAATAGCAACGATATGCAGTTAATTAGCGGAAAGCGGCGTGGTTTTGCGGGTTTAGCATGAAATAGGTGGAGTTTTCGTCTTATTTTCACCATTTGCGCGCGGTTCTCTGAAATAAGTGGAGTTGTGCAGCTAATACTCTGCTGAATTCCCGCCAGCGCATTGACATCGTTGGTGAGAACCATTATCATTCAATAAGCAGCGTAATATTGAGAACGATTATCATTGTTCCTATCCATAATTGCATCACATGATCACCATCACTACCATCAAAGGAGAGTTACGCCATGTCGCGGTTAAACACAAATCAGTTGTCTCTTGCATACGGCAGCAGGCAAATCGTGCAGGAGCTGAATTTGAATGTGCCGGATGGCATCATTACGGCGCTCGTCGGAGCGAACGGTTCCGGCAAATCGACGATTCTGAAGTCGATGGCTCGTATTCTGATGCCGACAGGCGGCGGGGTCTACCTTGATGGCAAAATGATTCATCGCCAGCCAACCAAAGAAGTGGCGAAGCAATTGGCGATTTTGCCGCAAAATCCATCTGCGCCTGAAGGATTGACGGTGCGTGAGCTCGTTGCTTTCGGCCGGTATCCGCACCAGAAAGGTTTCGGCAACCTCTCCGCCGAAGATCGCCGCATGATCGATTGGGCGCTCGAAGCGACGGGCATGTCCGCGTTCGCCGATCGATCCGTCGATCACCTGTCCGGCGGTCAACGGCAGCGGGGCTGGATTGCGATGGCTCTTGCGCAAGGCACGGAGGTGTTGCTGCTCGACGAACCGACAACGTTCCTCGACATGGCGCACCAGATGGAAGTCATGAACTTGCTCGAGAAGCTGAACAAAGAACAGAAGCGTACGATCGTTATGGTTGTGCACGACTTGAACCATGCGGCCAGGTTCTCGCAGCATCTCGTCGCCCTGAAAGCGGGCACGGTGTTGTACGAAGGACCGCCTGAAGAGGTCATGACGTGCGAAATGCTGCGCGAAGTGTTTAATATCGATGCAGACATCGTACCCGACCCTCGGACGGGAGCGCCGCTTTGTCTGTCGTATGGTCTTGCCGATGATCCATCCCATGCAGGAGCGGCGAATGCAGGGCTTAATAACAACCCCATGCTGGAACAACATGACCTCAGACAGGCTGAACGCGTACAGGCGCTGGCATAGTCGCAGCTGCATTTAATAAACCATAAAATAAGTTTTGCTATTCTCACCCTTCTCCGTTACAGGTAAACTGTAGAAAACGGAGAAGGGTGTTGTTGTCTTGGATCACGCTCTTATTAACCAGCAGCTTATGGATATCGCCAATAATGTCGGTTCGGTTATCGTCGGCAAAGAGCAGGTGGTGGAGCAGTTGCTCATCGCTTTGCTGGCATCGGGACACGTCATTCTCGAAGACGTGCCGGGCACAGGCAAGACGCTTCTTGCCAAATCGCTGGCGCAGTCGCTGGATTGCGAAATGCGTCGCATTCAATTCACGGCCGATCTGCTGCCGTCGGACGTTACAGGCATCAACTTCTACAATCAAAAAAGCGGCGAGTTCGAAATGCGCAAAGGTCCGATATTCGCGAACATCGTACTGGCGGACGAGCTAAATCGTGCGACTCCGCGCACGCAGTCCAGCTTGCTCGAGTGCATGGAGGAACGGCAAGTGACGATTGACGGCGTTACGTACCCGCTCGAACAGCCTTTTATCGTCATCGCTACGCAAAATCCGATCGACAACCATGGAACGTTTCCGCTTCCGGAAGCGCAGCTTGACCGCTTTATGATGCGTATATCGATGGGTTATCCGACAGCGGACGAGGAACTGGAAATTATGCGCCGCTTCATTCCTGGTAATCCGCTTGCGGAGTTGAAGACGCGGTTGGGCCGTGCGGAAGTGGCGGAATTGCAGCAGGCACTGCGTCGCGTCCACGTCTCCGACGATACATACGCCTATGCGATCGCGATTGTTTCGGCGACGCGGAGCCACTCCGACCTGTCGTTCGGGGCAAGTCCGCGGGGAGCCTTGCAACTTGTGAGAGCATCGCAAGCCCGCGCGCTGCTGAAGGGGCGCGACTTCGTCGTGCCGGACGACATCAAGGCACTCGTCAAGCCGGTGCTGGCGCATCGCATCATTCTTCGGGACGCGATGCGTGCGGAAGCGAGGCGCGCTGAAGCCTTGCTGGATGCCATTATTGCAGGGATCCCGGTACCGACGGAATCGGCGTTGGAGACGAGGCGGGCATGACGGTTGTCCTGTGGATCGTGCTGGTGATGGCTGCACTTTATATGCTTCAATGGGCGGTTTTCAGGATCGTTGGATTAAAATCAGTGTCGTATGATCGGTCGTTCAGCGCTTCCCGGGTGCATGCCGGCGAATCGTTGTGGATGAG
This sequence comes from Cohnella soli, assembly GCF_042655525.1. NCBI lineage: Bacteria > Bacillati > Bacillota > Bacilli > Caryophanales > Paenibacillaceae > Cohnella > Cohnella soli. The sequence continues at coordinate 81,813 of NZ_JBHSMI010000013.1, read as the reverse complement.
GGAGACGATCGCGAATCGCGCACGGCTGCCGCGTCCCTGGGTACGAGTAGAGTCGCTGCTCCCGGCGCAAATCGTTTTTAAGCACGCGCAGGCGGACATGTCGATCCATAGCGGCGATCGGCTGCAAAACCATGCGAGCCTGTTCAGCATACCGGGCAACACCGAAATCGTGCGTAAACACGAGATCGTCTGCCCGTCGCGGGGCAAATATCGCATCGATAGCTATACGCTGACATCGGGCGACTTCGTCGGTTTCTCCGGCCGTTCGGTTCGTCAGCCCGCGGACTTGGAAATCGTCGTCTATCCGAAAGTGAGACCGATCAGCGATCTCCCCCTCGAGGCGCGCAAGTATGTGCAAAGCATTCGCAGCATGGCGAGCCCGATCCGCGAGGATGCGCCGTTCGTATCCGGCATACGGCCATACCGCCCGGGCGACCCCTTTCGCATGGTGAATTGGAGCGCGACGGCGAAGACGGGGCAAATGCTCGTCCATCGGCGGGAGGCGATGCAGGATAATGATCTGACTGTGATCGTGAATGCGGAACTGCTGGACCATGCGAACAATGTGCGAATTTCGGCGGAAACGTTCGAAGAAGCGCTGAGTTACGCGGCCTCCGTAGCCCAGTACATGATCGGTGGCGGGGGGAGGACGGGCTTGATTTTTAACGGGGCGACGGACGAAAGCGATACTTCCGTCTTTCGCGTTTCCGAAAAAAGCGGTGCCGCACATATGGATGCCATGCTAGAGGCGATGGCAGGCTTTAAACCGGTGACAAAGCTCGGATTGTCGTTTTTGCTCAAGCAATTGATCGATGAAAAGCGGCGAGGCAAACATTATTTGCTCTTGTCGGGGTTCATCGGCGAGAAGGAAAGCCAGTTTGTCCGCCAATTGCGGGAACAGGGCAATGCGGTGGAGCTTCTGTTGCTGGGGAAAGGAGAGGTCGCGTCATGAGCCGGTTCGCAATGAAGGCGGGCGCTTCTCCGCTCGGCAGGATAATCGGCCGCATTTTGCTAGAGGGGTTGATATGGATACCCGTGTGGCTGCTGCTCTCGGCAAGCTCCGGTTCGAGGGTATCGGGTAGCGGTGCTTTCAGTCTAGCGCTTGTTCTGTTTGCCGTTGGTTTAGTCTTGCATGTCACGCTGCCGACGGTATGGAGACGGGTGGCCATGATTGTGTTGCTCGCTATCATAGCCGTGTATGCATTCAGTAGCATGGACAACGCTGTCGTCGTGTTCATATGGTGGGGGATTGCGTTGTGGCGTGGCCGCTACGCCCACTTCGGCCATCTGCAAGCTGCGCTCGGATTCGGAATTGCCACTGGGGCGTTAGCGTTAATCGCTGCGGACGAGGTCTGGAGAAATTACCGTCCGGAAATGATCGTGCTGACCGTCGGCTGGATGCTCGCGTGGTTCCTCTTGCTCAACAAACGTCTAATGGATGAAGCGGCTTTGCTCCAGGGCATCGCGACCGGCTCGATTAGGAAAGCTAGCCGAACATATATGCACGCTTTTCTGGCGATAGGAGTCCTGGTCGTGGCGCTGACGGTAAGTTTCGGCTCGCGATGGCTGACACCACCGAACTCTTTGAAGCCGGATACGGGATGGATCGACTCGGAGAAATTTCTGCAGCCTCCAGACGATACGGGATCCATGAACCTGACGGAGCAATTGGGCCCCGGTTCGACATGGAAAGGCTGGAACGTGCTGACCTGGGTGATATCGGTGTTCTGCATCATTCTCGTGTTGTTGTTCATAAGAATGATGTGGCGTAACAAAACATGGACGTGGCGGAGCATCTGGCAGTCGCTCCTTGCCTTGTTCCGTCGGGAGCGGCCGGAGGAAACGCTGCCTTATGTGGAAGAGAGGCGTTCGCTCGCGAAACGGCGCGGCTTCGTTCCGGCGTTTGGAGGTTTGTTTCATAAGAAGATGAGAAAAGCGGACTGGGATAAGCTCGACGAAACGGAGCAAATCAGGCTCATGTACGAGGAAGCGGTTCTGTCCGGCATCGTTGAAGGGTTCGAATTTCGCCCCTCCGATACGCCGGCGGAGACGCTGGCACGGCTTGAACGACATCGCACTGATCGCCGCGCACCCGATTCCAAGAAACTTATCGCTTACTGGGCATGGTTCGCCGGAGCCAAACCGCTGTTGCAACGTCTGTACGAGCAAGCGAAGTATAGTTCACGTAAGATTGGCACGGAAGAAGCTGACCGCTTGAAGCGCGATCGTCCGAATTGACGGCGCGTTTCATCTCGCCTTCACCAACGTCATAACAAAAGGCCATCCTAGCAATCATCTAACGATGATTCCGGGATGGCCTTCTGTCCTATGACACTCGCTTATTCCGCGCTTTCGTCAGCTGCATTAGCCGCATCGTCCGCGTCCGCAGGATCGGTTGCGAGTTCTTGATACGTGTCCGTGTCCATGACCCGACGAGCGGTTACATAGCGCGATGCGTAGTATTTGTCATTGATGCTTACGATCGACACGCTCTTACCCGTGGAAGGGGAGTGAACCATTTTGCCGTCGCCTACATAAATGCCTACGTGCGAAATGCTTTTTCCGTTCGTGTTGAAGAACACGAGGTCTCCCGGACGCAAGTTGTCGCGGAGGACTTTCTTGCCTTGCTTCGCCTGATCTCTCGAAGAACGGCTGAGGTTGATACCAAGTTGCTTAAAGACATACTGCGTGAATCCGGAGCAGTCAAAGCCGCTTTTGGTATTTCCACCGTACTTGTAGTCGATGCCAAGCAGGGGCTTATACGTCTCTTCCATTTTGGAATCGGCGAAAGCGCTTCCTACCTGAAAGGCCAGTGCGAAACATAAAGCGATAAGCATGACAGAAACCTTACGCAAAACTGGTTGACTCCTTCCAATGCCTACGAGGTTAGCTGGAGGGTTCGGTAGAAGGTTCCCCTATGGCTCCTGTGAAGCGAAGCCAATTCACCCGTGAAGACTGGTTCCCCCGTTTCCCGCTTTCGCGAGAACTCGGCAGCTTTTGTTTTCTTCGTCATACATATTCGGTTTTTATGACGAATTTCCTGCATGTGCTAAATGAGAATTCACTCATCTACATGGGATAACTAGGAAATACGCCCCCCCTTTCGTGTAAAAAATAGCCGCCGATAATAACGTCAAACCCCGGTTGCGCCCGCAAAAAGGCGCCAACCGGGGAATGTCCCTATGAAATATTGTCGATAAGGGGACAGGATGCTTAGGGGCTGTTGCGAAATAACGAGAAGGATATCCCGTAGGATTTTGTCGGAGTACAAGGAAGCGAAACCGCCGCGTAGCAGAGCTACGCAAGGTTGAAGATGACGCAGTAATCCGGCAAAAGACAAGGGATAGACGAACGGTTATTTCGTAACAGTCACTTACGACTCCGTTCCGGACCACACCTGATATTGAGACGCGGACGCCCACAGTGTCAGAAGGGAACGAACAAAGTAGAAAGCCTGATGCAGCGCGACGGCGATAAATCCGGACCAAAGCATGGAGACGGTCCATGCAGTCGCGGACACCGCCAAACCGATGCCGAGCAACGCGAGCGTGGTGCCAAGCAGAGGAAACGCCCGGCGGAACGCCAAGCCAAGCCCGTTCAGGATGCCTTCGCCGGATGCGGCGCCGAACTGCATGAACTGAAACAGCATATGCAGCAGGAAGCCGATGGTCAACCAGGCAAGCGCATAAGGCGCCAGATCTTTAAGCCAATCGGACAAGGTGGGTTCCGAGAAAAACCGGTCTTTCGCGAACGGCACCAACCAGACGGCGGGCAATAGCAGCAAGGCATTCTCCGCCCAATACAGCAGCGTGACCGGCTTCCATGCCCGGCGAATCCCGAACAATACGCGTGTGCCTGCGTCCTCCGTCGCGTGATGGAAGGAGTAGAATACGCCTGCGTTCAGGAGAGGCGTCAGCAGCATCCGCAGTAGAAGCAGGCCTCCGATCAGCCAAAGCGACTCGTTGACGAGGTCGGTCTTCAGCAGGCGGAATTGGGCTTCGACGAGGAAAAGCTGCGCCGCGTCGGAATTCGGATGTTCTTCCGGATAGCGTGCCAGTATCGGCGTCGCGATGGAATCAACGAACCGGTACAGGAAAAACCCCCACAGCAACCGGTACAGGAACAGGAGAACCACTACAACTTTATGACGGACGGTCATGTCCCATCCCTTTTTTATCGAGCTACGTATCATTGCGGCTTCACTCTCCTTACCACGCCATTGTCCCGAACAGGCCTTCCAGCAGTTGCGTAATCCCGGTCGTCAGGCGGGAACGCTTCTCGTGCGGTACTTCGGCGAGCAGATAATTGTTAAATCTTCGGTTGTCCAGCACGACGCTGTTACTCGGATCGATGACGGCGAACGTCAGCGGCGACCCGGAGCGAAGTTTGAGTTGAACGTGGTTCTGGACGCCGTCCCATTGCTTGCGAACCGATTGTCCGTCTCCGAACTGGAAAAGGACGGACACCGGTTGCGCGCTTCCACCGTACCTTCTTAGCAGCACCGTGCTCTCGTAACCTTCTTTCGTTTTTTTCGAGTCGATCGATTCGACAGCGTAGTCCGCCATCTCCCCGCGTTGCACGTAGGACAGGAAGAAGTCGTTCCATTTCGTCTTGGTGACCGTTTCCACGACCCGTTGGAAGTCTCCCGAAGAAGGATGCTTAAATTTGTATTTCTGAAAATAAGTTCGCATAATCTTGCTCATCGTTTTGTCTCCGACTTGCTTCTCGAGGGCGGTCAGGACGAGCTTGGCGCGCATGTAGACGTTCTCGGCGTAACCGTCGGAGGAACTGAACCGCCACGAAAATTGATTCAGCGGCTCGGGGTTGGTCAAGTAGCTGGCTTCGACCGTCAAGTTCGGCAACACGCCGTAAATGCTCGACATGAGCTTATCTTCGGTATAAGAGGTAAAGCCCTCGTCGAGCCACGCTTCTTCGAATTCATTCGAGGCGACAAGGCCGTACCAGTATTGGTGCGCGATCTCGTGGACGAGCGTTCGCTCGAGATCGTAACCTGGACTTGCCGACTTCGCGGAGGCGCCGGTCACAAGCGTCGGATACTCCATGCCTGCCGCACCGTTGGCGTTGCCTGGCGGGATGACGACGGACAGAGTCGAATACGGGTACTCCCCATACCATTGACCTAGCTTCGCGAGAGCGGACTTGGCGGCATGCATGTAGCGATCTTTCAAATCCTTCTGCAAGGGGTCGAGATACAACTTGATGCGAACGCCGGGAACGCCCAGGGAGGAAAAGGAATCTTCTACATATTCGAAGTTCGGAGAGGCGGACCAGGCGAAGTCGTGAACGTCGTCGGCGTAAAACTGGAATGTTTTGCGCCCTGCATTAACGACGGCGGGTTTCGTCTGAAATCCTGTCGCGGCTACGACGTACGTCTCGGGCACCTCGATGCGAACGCTGTAGATGCCGAAGTCCGCATAAAATTCCGAGTCGCCATGGTACTGGTGGAGGTTCCAGCCTTCTCCGGTTCTGCCTCTTGTGCCCGTCGTCTCATAGACGGCGATTTTCGGAAACCATTGGCCGGCCATGACGAAGTCGCCGGCTTTGCCCATACGAGCAAAGACATCGGGCAGCTTGACGGTGTAAGCCATACGCAGGGTAACGGTGGCGCCTGGCTTGACGGGCTCGGGCAAGCGAAAAGTGACCAGCGTGCGATCGCTCTTGTTGCCGTCGTCGGGCTGAACGTACTGCAGACGCGGCAGCAGCGTCTCGCCTTGGTCCGTCGTCAGGGCGGTCAGCGTCATACCGCCTCCGCTGCCAGGCTTCATTTTGTCGCCGCGCAATTGGCCGCCCGATTCTTTCAGGAACGTGCTGCCCGATGCGAACGCATTCGGATAGAGGTGGAAGTACAGCTCCCCGACGGGTTTACGGCCGGGATTTTTCCAAGTGACGGTCTGTTCGCCGTTAAGCGTTCCGAGTCTTTCGTCGAGCTTGACGGAGATATGGTACTCCACTACCCGATTGCTGAGCACGGAGGGAGTCGACTTCGTCGGCGCATCCGGCATCGGGTCCGCTTTAGGTTCGGCGGCTGCGGGAGCGGTAGAAGCGGATGCTAGTCCGTTCTCCAACTCGACCGACGCCGAAGCCGGCCAGGCATATTGGTCCACCCAAGCGTCGGCGAACCCGAACCGGAATGATAACACAAGTACAGCGGCGGCGGCGACGAAAAGCAGCATTCGCAGCGAACGGCGCTTAGGCATACGGATAACCCCCCGTTGACAAGCATGTACGAGATATATATGTGGGTTGTCCGCGGAATATTTCCGATGCTTGTCAAGAAATTGGGTTGCGAAGGCGGAATTACTGCTTGAGGCACACTAACTCGTCCTCGAAAGTAGCTCCCTGGACGGAATTACTGATCGAGGCACACTAATTCGCCCACGTAGGCAGCTCTCTGCAGGGAATTACTGCTCGAGAGGCACTAAATCGCTCCAGAAGGTAGCTTGCTGCACGGAATTACTGATCGAGGCACACTAACTCGCCCACGTAGGCAGCTCTCTGCAGGAAATTACTGCTCGAGAGGCACTAAATCGCTCCCGAAGGTAGCTTGCTGCATGGAATTACTGATCGAGGCACACTAATTCGCTCACGTAGGCAGCTCTCTGCAGGGAATTACTGCTCGAGAGGCACTAAATCGCCCACGTAGGTAGCTCCTTGCAGGGAATTATAGCTCAAGAGGCACTAAATCGCTCCAGACTTGAAGTTTAATGAGATCGGCGAGCGGTTCGGATTCGGCAATCCGTTCGGGATAAGCCAAACAAGCCTCCGACCGCGCCGCGTTTGCGGAGAGCCGGAGGCTTGCCATCGTTATAATCGTCTAAATGTAAAAAGATCAACTCATTTCAGCGTTTCTCCGACTTTTGGCAGACCAGTTGTAGAAAGGTCGCTTGTTTCGGCCAATTGCTCAAAAAACCGGTGAAATGAAGAAAACAAATGCCCTTTATACAACCAACGACCCTCGCAACGGAAAACACTATGAATCAGTTGCCATTTTTACAACTAAGACAAAGTCGCAAACTTCCTCCTAACCCAGAAGAACCGTCAGAGCACCTAACGATTCTTTTGGCGAGAGGGGAAGCAGGCCAGCGGAAAGAAGCAACGGCAGCAAGAGCGGCAAAACCGGCAAGACCAGCAAGACCGGCAAAACCGACAAGACCGGCAAAACCGCCAAAACCGACAAGACCGGCAAGACCTGCAAGTACGGCAAGACAGACGCCGAAGCGCCCGGCCCCTATCGAACGAGAGGCGTCACTTCGCCGTAAGCGTACAGCGCCAGTTGATGGAGCGCGCGCGTGCAGCCGACGTATAGCAATTTCGCGTCTTGCGGATTGCTGGAATAGTGGCGATCGTTCGCGTCGGCGACGAGTACGGCATCGAACTCTAGCCCTTTGGATAAGTAGACAGGCACGATCGTGACGCCGCCGCGATATTGCGTCTGGCCTTCGGAGATGAGGTTCGCTTCGATGCCTCCCGCCGACAGTTCTGCGTGAAGTTTCTCGCACGCTTCGTCCGTTCGGCCGATGATAGCGATCGTGTGCATGCCTCGTTCCCGGTTGCTCTCAACGAATCCGCGAATGAACGGAAGCCGCTCTTCCTCGCGCTCCAGCCGAACGATCTCGACCGGATCGCCGCTTCGGAAGACGGGCGTAGCCGCCGGAAGTCCGGTGTTCGTATGCGGGAGTATTCGGTTGGCGAATTCGATAATTTCCAGCGTCGAGCGGTAACTTTGTTGAAGCGCATGATAAGAGTTGTGCTCATCGTCGAAGACGGCAGCCAACTCCTCCCAGCGCTGCACGCCGCGATAGGCATGAATGCCTTGCGCCAAGTCTCCGAGAATCGTGAACGAAGGCTCGTTCATGAAGGCGTTCAGCACTGCGATCTGTAGCGGTGACACATCCTGCGCCTCGTCGACGACAACATGGTCGAACGAGAGATTTTCGCGCCCGTTCAGCGCGACGTGGATCCAGACGAGGGCAGGCAAATCCTCGGGCTGAACGAACCCTTTTTTCAGATAGGCATGCGTCTCCTTGACGACTTTCGCGGGCATCCAGGCAGCCGCATCCGGAGCCGAGAACAAGCTTTTGTACAATTCCAGAGCGTCTGCCTTCTGCAGCTTGTTCGCGTAGGTGCGCAATTTGCTCTTGGCGGTTTTGCTCCGTTCCTTGCGAATTTTCGGATCGCCGATCGCAGTCAATTGCATTTCCAGCCAGCGATTGATCCTCGCAACAAGCCTTTCCCGGCGCGGCGCGAGCGCGTAGTGGCGATATTCCACTTCGAACCATTCGCGCACCATGCTGCCCGGCAATATTTTGCCGTCCCACGCTTCGAAAGCCGGAGGCTCGTCGCCGAGGAACGATTGCTCCATGTCGCGCAGTTTCTCATCCAGTTTCTCCTTAAACGCGAGCGAGCCTTTGAACCTTCCCGGCGTCTCGTCGTCGATCGGCGGTCTGTCCGCCACGAGGGAGAACCAAACGTTGCCCTCGGCGGTATCTTTCACGAGTCTTACATTCGCGTTCAGTCTGTCGAGCGCCCATGCCGCGAACGTCGTCTGCTCGACATTGCCGACGCCGAGCTCCGGCAGCACGCCCGAGATGTAATCGAGGAACATCGTATTCGGCGCGAAAATAATCATCCGCTCCGCTTTCATCTGCTGCTGGTACTGGTACAGAAGGAAGGCGAGTCGGTGCAGTGCGACCGTCGTTTTCCCGGAACCGGCCGCCCCTTGAATAATGAGTGCCTTATAGCGAGTCGCCCGGATAATCGCGTCCTGCTCCGCTTGAATAGTCGATACGATATCGCGCAGCTTGTTGTCCTTCTTGTCGCCGAGCTTATACAGAAGAAACTCGTCGTTCAGACCGATATTATCTCCGCCGCGCTCATAGCTGTCGACGATTCGCTGAAGCGCCTTGTCGCGAATGGATAAGTTGCGCTTCAGATAGACGGAGCCGCCGATCGTCCCTTCCGGAGCTTCGTATTCAACCGGCGATTCCCCTCCGATGAATGAATAAAACAAGCTTGCGACAGGAGCCCGCCAATCGATGACGTAGGCCTCGTTCGTGTCCGCGCGGTCCATACCTCGCTTGCCGATGTAAAGCGGAACCGCCGCCGCTTTCCCGTCTTCGTGGAAGTCGATCCGGCCGAAATAAGGTTCATTGCCAAGCAGAGCTAGCCGGCGGCGGTATTCTTCCCTTTTCTCCTCGAGCAGCTGCTCGGTAAAATCCTGTCCGCGATAGACAGGGCCGATCGCCGCCCGCTGCCGTTCGATCTCTTCGAACGTTTCCTGCAGTCTTTGCGTTTCTTCCCGGTAGGTCGGATTTGATGTTTCCATCGTTTGTGAAACCTCCTTGCGTCGTTCGCTTATTTCGCTTCCCTATTGTGACGCATTTTTCGATAAAACAATAGACTTATCTTTTACGTTTTGTTATGATGTTGAGTATAGGATTACCTAAAATAATACGAACAAACGTTCGCGTATTTGTTCGACGATAACGGGGCTCGAAATCTCTCCATTGCGGAGTCGTTTCGGGCCTTATTTGGCGTTTAGCGCGGGTCAGTGTTTATTCGGCGGGATACCTTGCAGATTAGCAACGATTTGCAGTTAAAAGGTAACATGAAGCGGAGAACGGCACAAATAGCGACGAGTTCCACCTATTTTCTCAGAAATGCTGCAAATGAGGTGCGGTTGGGAGAAATAGTTGGAGTATGGCAGTTACTTCGGCGTATGGGAGGTTTTTCGGAGGAATAGGTGGATTATTGCTCTTATTTCGGCATGTAGGAGAGTTTGCGGAGAAATAGTTGCGGATTTGCTTGGGGAAGTTACCCGAATGAGATAAACTGAAGTAAACTGCAGGGAAGATTGGAACCTCCGTGCAATTTACTGCAGTTAGGAGGGGGACAAGCTATGGCCGCGTGGACCAAGTGGCGATTTACGGCTATAGTCGTGGCGTTAGGCGCTGCGGGATATTTTGTTCTTTTGCAAAAGGCGCGGAGCATGAACATCTTTGTACCGTTGAGCGCGTTCAATAGTTACTTCATCAGCACCTTTGCTGTCTACGCCGTAATTGTCGGTGTGCTGTCTCTCTGGCTGTTCGTAAAATTCAAAACGGGTGTTGCCCGTGTTTCTTTAATTGCGGTCTTTTACATCGTGTTTTACTTCTTCTTCCTTGCGATGAACATCGACAAAATAAATGGGTTCGCACCTTGAGCATGTAGAACTCCGGAGGGAGCGCCTCTGCGCTATCCTGCACCTATCCCACCTACTCCCGCGGCTACCTGATCGCCCCGCCGACTTTCCTCAGAATATCCTGAGAAGGGCCGGGAATCCTTCCGAGGTAGTCCGGTCCGACATTTAGCAGGTAGTTAATTCCTCTGGTATTCAAATGATGCTTCAACCGGAGCACCTCTTCAGCGCTTTTCCAATTCTGATCGAAGCTCTTGTAACCCCAAGTGTCATTGAGCGTCGCGGGCGTTTCAAATAAGCCATCCGACATATACTCGTCCGGAATTTCGTTGTCGCCCCAGGAATGATAATCGCCGACATCGTTGCCGATACGTGAATTGATCAGGCAGTCAGGTTGATATTGCTTAACAAGCCGGTACAATTCGTCGCTTTGTTCCCGCGAGATGGTAAATGGAGTATCGAACCAGATCAAGAGAAGATCGCCGTAATTGCGCATGAGCTCTTCGACTTGCGGTTTGATTTTGTTCTCGAAGCATTGCGAATAATCTTTTGTATCGTTATCGGGAAAATCCCAATCGTTCGTCCAACTCATGCCGAAGTTATCTTCTTCAGCTGTATACCCGCCGCCATTCGGCTCCCGCCAGTCCAATTCTTGTGAATAATATAGCCCGAGCTTCACGCCGTATTTATAGCAAGCTTCCGCCAATTCGGCAATGACGTCCCGTTTAAAAGGAGTGGCATCGACGATATTGAACTTGTCGACTTTCGAGTGGTACATGGCAAAGCCGTCATGATGTTTGCTGGTGACGACCAAATATTTCATGCCGCTGTCCCGGACAAGCTTCACCCATTCCTCAGCATCGAAGGCAATCGGATTAAAAGCCTGCGCGAGTTGTCCGTATTCCGCGTTGTTGATTCTGTATCGGGATTGGATCCATTCGCCGATATAAGACATACGCCGGCCTTTCCATTCCCCTGCGGGTAGGGCGTATAATCCCCAGTGAACCATCATGCCGAACTGTGCTTGCTTGAACCATTCTTTGTTTTGCATCGTACGCCTCCTGCCAAGATGAGATGATAAGTGAATCCTTATATCCTTATCTTAAAGAAGCGGACAGACGAATGATGTATGCAAGAGCGACGTTTTATCGCATCAAAAGCGACATGTGAAAAGGAGGTAGGCATGTGGCTGCCGAGTCCATGATCAAGTTTATTTGTTATGGTAAAGGGGTTGCACCCAGCCACTGGACGTTCGATCACTTTCCTTATGTAAACCGGCTTTATTATGTATTCGGCGGCACAGCCTATTTTACAGGTGGTCAAATGAGGCATCAGTTAAAACCGGGACACCTTTATTTATTTCCTTACGGCATTGAATTTTCGGCGGTCCATGACGGTGCAGATTGCCTGGATCATTTGTATTTCGATTTTGTAACGGTTCCGCCTTTGCAGATGGATCGTTTCGCGGAATATCGGGTGGAGCCGAATACGGTTGTTGATCATTTGACGAGAGCTCTTACGCTTTATTTGTCGGATGATCATACTGCCCGCGATGAAGTGACAGTCAGGACCCTCTTTCAAGGGCTGTTGGCGGTGTTCTGCGAAACGTACGGCATCGAGCGGTTGAACGATAGTCGAATTAACCGGGTGCTCGAGCTCATCCATGAGAAATACGGCGACAACTTGTGCAACCGCTATTTCGCCGACTTGCTTCATCTGGACTTGAGGCACTTTTTACGAATCTTCAAACAGGCGCTGAAAATGACGCCGAACAAATATATTCGGGAATATCGGATGACCCAAGCCGAGGCTATGCTGAGAAAAAGGGAGTCGATACAAGACGTGGCGACGCGGACGGGGTATGAGAGTGCAGCTTCTTTCTGCCATGCGTTCAAGAGAAGCCGAGGAATGTCTCCGTCGGCTTTCATAAAGCAAAACAGCCCAGTCGAGTGAACTCGCTGGGCTGTTTTTGGTCGCTTAATGTCCCTCGACCTGATCGACATGCTTCAGATGTTTATGGCTCAAGGCAATGACGATGACAGCGAGAACGACGAAGCCTCCGCCGATGTAGAACGGTGCATGAAAGTCGAACCATTCGGCGAACTTAACTGCATAGTAGGGAGCGAGTGCTCCGCCGATGAAACGCAAGAAGCTGTATGCCGCCGAAGCCGTCGGGCGCTCGACCGGGGCGGCGTTCATGACCGCCGTCGTAATGAGCGTATTGTTGTTGCCGAGGAACGCGCCGGCCAGAATGACCATGGCGATGACGGTCGTTTTGTCCGTCGTCCAGTACCCCATGACGAACAAGGTCGCTGCAAACAGCAACAATTGTACGCACATCGCTTTGATCGTGCCTTGGCGTCTCTGCAGCACGGGAGCGGTGAACACGGAAGTGATGGCGAGCAGCAGTCCCCAACCGAGGAAAACATAGCCGAGTCCGTGAACGTCGACATGGTGCAAATGTCCGAGCACGAGGGCGGCGTACACGAGCAGGGTGAAGAAACCGAAGTTGTACAGCATTGCCGCGATGCCGAATGTGAGAAGCGAGCGATGCTTCAGCGCGCGGAACGGGTCGAGGATGGAAGCTTTCCGCTTCGAACTCGCGGCAGTTGCGACGGTTGATGCCTTCGGCATCATGAAGAAGATCAGCGCGAACGCGATGACCATCAGACCGGCGACGCCGAAGAACGGTCCGCGCCACGAAATCGCGCCTAGTTCGCCTCCAAGAAGAGGTCCAACTGAAATGCCCAGGCCAACGGCAACTTCGAATAAAATAATCGACTTCGCGACTCCGACATGGGACATGGAGACGATGGCGGACAGCGCCGTTGCGACGAAGAATGCGTTGCCTAGTCCCCATCCGGCACGCAGCCAGACGATGGCCATCACGTCGTTCACGCAGCCGGCTAGACCGGAGAATACAGCGATGATGACGATTCCGGTGAGCAGCATTTTTTTGACGCCGAGCTTGGAAGAGATTAGGCCCGTAATGAGCATGGCTACGGCCATAACTGCGTTGTAGCTTGTAAATAATAACGTAAGCTGGCTGTCGGAAGCGCCTAATTTGTCCTTCATCATCGGCAAGATCGGGTCGACAAGTCCGAGTCCCATGAAGGCGATTATGCTGGCGAAGGCGACCGCCCATACGGCGATCGGTTGATCAAACATCGAGTTTTTCTTATGTGTCGCTTGTCCTTGAGTTGACTGCATGCTTGTAGCAATTCCCTTCTTTTGATGTAGTTATGATTCCAGCGCCTTGCAGACGCGTTGATAAATCTCGTCGATCTCTTTGCGGAACTCGGTCATCGTCTGCAGCTTCTGATCGATCATCTCGAGTTGCTTGGCGACGACACGCTTGATCTCGATCAGCTCGAGCTTCTTCGCCGCTTCGTCTCCCGTTTCCTTATACACGTTTCGGCGTCCGTACATTTCCTCCCGGATGGCGACGAAATCTTGAATTTCTTGCAGCGTATAGCCAAGCACGTCGCGGGCTTTAATGATCTGATTCAGTCTGTCGATATGCTGCTGCGTATACAGCCGCATCCCGCCTTCGCTTCGCTCGGGCGGCATGAGAATACCGATTTCCTCGTAATATCGAATGGTGCGCTTCGTGAGCCCGCAAGCTTTGGCCACATCGTCGATCTTGTATTGCTCCATCTCCGTCACTCCTTCTTGTTCGCAGAACTAATCATAATCCTGTGTAACGTTAACGTCAACGTTAACTTTTACATGGAGTAGGCCCAACAACAGGGCAATCGCTTACGAATAGAGATAGGTTGAACTCAGCAGACTGCATACTCACAGCACGGGTCATGAAAAGTAGAAGCAGAGTCTATGGACGAAAAATCATACACAGTCAGCCAAACGGATACCGCAATGCAGATGTTTGATGAAAAAGCATACACAATCGAGTAAAAAGCGGGAACAACACGCCCCGCCTTGTACGAAATTTCGCACAAACGCCCGCTGGCGGACTACCTCGCACCCCGCTTTGTACGAAATTTCGCACAAATGCCCGTTATCGGACTACCTCGCGCCCCGCTTTGTACGAAATTTCGCACAAACGCCCGCTGACGGACTACCTCACGCACCGCCTTGTACGAAATTTCGCACAAATGCCCGCTGACGGATGCCTCGCGAATGTTTGGATGAAAACATACTCAATCGGGCTAATCAGCATCGGACACCGACCAAGCAAGCACTGCCCGATTTTCGTAAGCGATTGCCCTGGACCCAACAACACAATGATCGCTTTTTTTCATAGAAATCGCTAAAATAAGGGGATACGAACAATGAGTAGGTTGGAGGGTTACGAATGGACACGAGCGCGCAGCCGCCTGAGAAGAAGAAATTATCTTTGAACGTCGTCAGCAACAAGGAACATAGAGGATTCGGAGCGGGGTCTATCGACCTTAGCCAAGTCGCTTGCGTCATTATCGACGAAGGCGAGGCGTACATCGACGTAGGTGCGATGCATGCCAAGAGCAAGATCGAGAAAGGAATCAAATTTTCGCCGGATAAGTCGCTCGTCCCGAACGGTCGTCAAGCATGGGTCGTCTGGGTCGCCGTCGACCGCAACGAGAATGGTTCGTACTATGCGGGCGCGGCATCGTGCGAGATGCTGATCGATACGGAAGCGCGCAAAGGCTGGAAGCTGCTGCCCGACCACGTGAACAGGCTCGACGCGTCAATCAAACGGAAATACATGCTCGACAACATCGGCCCAGACGAGAAAGCGGCGCTGGTGAAGCTGCTCATTGCCCATAACGCCGAGTGGTGGGACAACTCTCCGCAAACGTTGAAAGATCTGCTCGCGTAGAGGTCAGAGATAGGATTGAGATGACAGGGAGCCAGAATAGCGGCAGCAGTTGCCGTTATTCTGGCTTTTTCGCTCTCATCTGATCTCGCCAATGAATGGGGCTGTCCCCGTACATTTTTTTGAACAACCGCGAGAAGTAATGAATACTGTTGAATCCGGTTTTCTCGACGATGGATTTGAGAGGCAAGTCGCTTCTTGTCAAATAACTTACGGCAGCCTTCATCCTAAGCGTCTGCAAATACTCGAACGGCGTGCAGTGAGTATGCTCTTTGAATACGCGGATGAGGTAAGAAGGATTGAGGTGCACCAAGTCGGAGAGCATTTCAAGGGTAATCTCGTCGCTATATCTCCACTCCATATAGTTGATCAGAATTTCGACGGTTTCAAGCGAGGTCCATTTCTTCTTCTGGCCGTCCATGTTCCCTTGATTAGATGTGGAAAGAAGGATGTGGGCAATCAATTTGAATATTTTCTGTACCTCGAGCACGCATACTTGTTCGAGTTCTTCGTGCTGCTTAGCCATCTTGGTAAAGAAAAGCTGGTAGATCAAATCAAAGGATTGCTGGATCGAGGAAATAAAGAGCGGATGGGAAGCGTTAACTTTCTGACTCTGCATCAGGTTCCAACGGTCGACGTTATAGGTTGTAAAAAAAGGATCGTTCAATTCGCTCAGCTCCAAGAAGCAGCAGCTCATCTCTGCCCCGGCACTATCCAGCGAATGAGGCGTAGAGGGAGAAATAAGAAAAATAGCCGGAGCTTCTACCTCGCTGCTATTATGAGCCCACTGAAATCTGGCGCGTCCTTTCGTTATGTACAAAATTTCGAAGCTATCTACATGGATACCTCCCAAGGCGGTATTCGACTTATTTATCGTAACCGTATTGCACGTACGTATTTTCAAATCATCCACCCCGCTGTTCGAGAGAATGTTGATAAAGTGCAATGATTTCGAGGGAAAGTGAGTCCTTTCGCTTGTAATTAAAGGGTGTTGCGCAAGAAGAGTAATATCCAGTGCAAATACTGAATGCGCTTTCTATTGTACACTTAATACTATAAAGACTAAAGCTTTCCAGAAAAAAAGGAGGTGGATGCAAGTCGCACATTTGGCAATCGGCAAGAATGACGAGGGGATTGTTCATTTATTCAATGTAAAACTTGAGGGGAGTTGCTGAAGTGAGAACGAAAAAAACAATATTTACTGGTCTGGCTTCTGTGCTTGTGCTATCCGCTGCTCTTGCAGGCTGCGGAAATTCCAATAACTCGGCGAAAGAATCGGAGAGGTCGTCGCCAACGGCGTCCTCATCGGCATCCTCTTCGGACAATGCGTCGCCTAGCGCGAGCGCAAGTTCGAATGCGCCGAAGGTTGCAGGGGATTTCGAAGTCCAGTACTGCGTAGGCGGTTACGGCGATGCTTGGCAGAAAGCGGTCCTGTCCGAATTCAAACAGAAATATCCAGACGTGAACATTAAAGAGTCGGCCGGTCCGAAAATTAACGATCAAATGAAACCGCGCTGGATTCAGGGCGATCCGCCGGATCTTGTATTCATCGACTGCGCAGGCGGACTGGATGTGCCGCAAGCGATTAAAGACGGTCAATTGATGGATTTAACGGATTGGTACAAAACGGCCGAGAACAGCGACGGGGAGCTCATCTCCGCCAACCTGATCGCACAGCCGCAACAGTATGACGGTAAAATCTACTCGATCCCATACGTATTCGGTTCGTGGGGAACGTTCTACGATCAAGCGCTGTTCCGCAAAAACAACTGGGAAGTGCCGACCGACTTCGACAGCTTCCTGGCAGTCAGCCAGAAAATTAAAGATTCGGGCATGACGCCGTACATCCATGCGGGCGTGTATCCGGGCTATTTCAATGGCGGCTTCCTGTTCCCCGCAATCGTATCGAACAACGGGGACGATCCTTCGATCATAAACGATATCGCCTCTTTGAAACCGGGCGTGTTCAAGAGCGAGCCAGTCATGAAAGCGCTGCAGCAAGTCGTCACGATGCGCGACAAAGGCTTCAT
Source organism: Cohnella soli (assembly GCF_042655525.1). NCBI lineage: Bacteria > Bacillati > Bacillota > Bacilli > Caryophanales > Paenibacillaceae > Cohnella > Cohnella soli. The sequence goes on along the minus strand of NZ_JBHSMI010000013.1, from coordinate 64,769 downwards.
CGACAAAGCCGCGATCGCGCTCAACCATACCGATTCGCAAATCCAATTCGTTCAGCACAAAGACGCATTCGTTCCGAACGGACTGTGGGTCGAGAACGAAATGAAGAAAGACACGCCGGCCGGATTCGAGTTCGGCATGATCCCTTCGATCACGCAGAAGCCAGGCGGCAAATACATCGCTAATCCGTACTCAAGCCCGGTCGCAATCGCGGCGAAGGCGAAAAATCCGGAAGCGGCTAAAGCTTTCATCCAATTTATGTACACGAAGAAATCGGCTACCGAGTTCGCCGAACTCGCAGGAGCGCTGTTGAACTACAAAATCGACTTGAACGGCACGAAAGCAAGCGGACTTTCGGTTAGCGCGAGCAAGTACTATAGCAGCCCGGATCTGATCGTCCTGCCGGCGGTTTCGATCAACGCCGACGTCACGAAAGAGATGGAAAATGCGATCATCGCACTGACCGCGGGTAAGATCACGCCGGAAGAGTGGGCGGATCGCGTCGAGAAAGCGGCGGAGAAAGCAAGAGCTAAAGGTTAATAGCAGGATATCGACGATGAGGGTAAGGATGCTTGCTTCCTTATCCTCATCCCAAATGACGAAAAAGAAGGGGTAACAGATGACGAGAAAAGGGAAGCGCTTTCTATTTATTGCCTCTTTTATTTTGCCGACGTTTGTTCTTTATTGTATTTTTACGCTTTACCCGATTATTAGAGCTCTCTATATCAGTTTTTACGATTGGTCAGGCGCTTCGGAAAACATGGATTTCATCGGGTTCGACAATTTCCGCGAACTGTTTACGGATCCGATTATTTTGAAAGCGATTTGGAACGATTATTTCTTGGTGTTCTGGAAAGTCATCGGCATTTTGCTGTTGGCGACTTTTTTCGCCGTCGCTTTGACTCGCTTCAAGCTGAGAGGGTCCAAGTTTTTCAGAGTAGCGTTTTTCTTCCCGAACGTGCTATCAATCGTCGTAATCGCAGTATTATGGCGGTTTATATACAATCCGTCTTTCGGTTTATTAAACGGAATTTTGTCGCTTGTGCTGAATCGTAACGTGGACATTCCATGGTTGGGCGATTCATCCTATTCTTTGTGGGCGCTTCTCCCTCCGGCAATCTGGGCAGGCGTCGGATTTTTCATGATTTTGCTGATCGCGGCGATCAAGAGCATTCCCGCGAGCTTATTCGAGGCGGCAGAGATGGAGGGGGCCACGCAGTGGAAGCAATTCCGTCACGTTTCGTTTCCCCTTATTTGGGAACAGATCCGGGTTTCCGTGGTGTTAATCGTCATTACGTCCTTGAACGGTTCCTTCGGGATCGTGAACGTCATGACTGAAGGCGGTCCCGATAACTCCACGCAAGTGCTAGGTTACTATTTGTACCAGATGGGATTCAAGCAATTCCATATGGGTTACGCGTCCGCGATCGGCGTATTGATTCTGGCGCTTTCTCTCTTGACCACCGTCATTTTGCAGCGGTTGATGAAGAGCGAATCCATTGAAGTTTCGTAGGGGGGATCAATATGAAAGCGAATGGAATTAGCCCGCTTGCCCGGTTGCTTTCCGGGTTGTTATTGGCTTTTTGGACCGTATGCTGCGTTTATCCGTTGTTATTCTCGATACTTGAGTCATTTAAGGATAACCAGCAAGTGTACTCGGGCAAAGCCTGGGATTTACCGAAGCTGCCTCTCTTATGGTCGAACTTCTCTTATACATGGGAGAAGTACCACTTCGGTTCGTATTTCGTGAATACGATTATCGTAACGACGGGAAGTTTGATCCTTGCCTTGATTCTGACAGCGACGACTTCGTATGTGCTGGCCAGGTACGCTTTCAAGGGCAGCAGCCTTCTCTACTACTTGTACATTTCAGCTATGACGATTCCGACGCTTATGCTTATCGTGCCGATGTTTTTTCTGTTTGATGCCCTGCATGTGAGCAATTCGTTTACGGGGCTTATCCTTCTCTACTCCATTTCGGCCATGCCGATGGGCATGTTCATGCTAGTGGGATTCTTCAAATCTTTGCCGCACGAATTGGAAGAGTCGGCCGTCATCGACGGCGCGTCGCTATATGGGGTGTTTTTCAAGATTATGCTCCCGTTAGCTGCGCCAGGGCTTGTTACGGTAAGCATCGTGAACGCGTTGTCGTTCTGGAATGAATATCAATACGCGCTTGTGCTGATTAGCGACGCGCTCAAATACACCCTGCCCGTAGGGCTTGGCGTCATGCAAGGCGAGATGCAGTACAGGATCGAATTCGGCCCGTTATTCGCGGGGTTATTGATATCCACGATTCCGATTCTGATCGTCTATATTATTTTTCAAAGGAAAATCAACGAGGGGATTGTAGCCGGAGCGGTCAAGTAAAACGAAGGATATGCGCAAGAGCGTAGCGAAGGGGAGGCCTTACGGTGTCTTCTCTTTGTGATCCTTAAAGGGGGTGATAGGAGCTTGTTTGTATAAGCTGGCAGTCAAGTGCATGACCAGATCTGACAAACGAATGGAGGAGAAAAGATGAGATTTAGACGGAAAAAGACAGTTGTGTCGTTCATGGCTTTAAGCGGCTTATTGGCGCTCGTTAATGCTGTACCTGCGTTCGCTTCCGGGACGGGAACGTTTCAAATCGGAGGATACGTTCAACCGCCCGCGAAGCCGGTAGATTATAACACGAACGCGATTTGGGCCGATATTGCGGCTTCCGGCATCGATACGATGATGGTTCAAGGAATCGAGCCGGGAAATACGCTGAATAAAGCGGATAACGAAACCGGGATCGCGAACAGCTATGCCAACAACGTCAAACTTCTCGTAACCGATTCCAGCCTGTACGGTTTCAGAAGCTATACGGCAGCGGATTATACGAACCTTAACACGATCCTGACCCCCTATGTGAACGACTCCAGAGTGAAAGGTCTCGTGCTGCAAGACGAGCCCCAGCAATATGAGTTCGAAGGCGTGGCGAACACGTACAAATATATTCAGTCATTGAAGCCTGGCTTGCAAACTTACGTCAACTTCTACGATATCTGGTATTCCGTTCCCGGGAAATTGGCGTTATCCAACTCGGGGTCGCAGGGCAACGGCTCGTATGTGACCTCGACCAATTCGCTCGGACAGACATTCAAAGTCCCGGCGGGAGTCAACTATATCGACGGCATCGACATGCTGATCGATTCGAGCCAATGGTCATCCAGCGAAACGTTGACGCTGAAAGTATGGAACAGCACGGCAAAAACGACGCTCCTTGGGCAAGCGGCGATCACGGGCAACGGAAATGCCGGCGAGGCGTATAACTACCCGTACTTTCCGGTACACGCGAGCGTCACGCCGGGTTCGACCTATTACATGGAACTTACGCACAATGGCGGCGGGAATAACAGCGTCGGCTGGGTAGTCCGATCGACATCCAACGTTTACGCGGATGGAAGCGCTTATGAAGCCGGCGTGGCCAAAACGTACGATTTTTTCTTCAGACTCTATACGAAGCGAGACAATGCGGGATTCCCCTTCGAGAACCAGTTGGACGATTGGATACAATTAAGCGGCGCGGACCATATCCTTCATGACAGTTATCCATTCTTAGCGGGAGGCGACAATGGCAGTTTCTTCGGGACGTCTGAGCTTGTGCGCGGCAGGGGGCTGGCCAACGACGTCCCTTACGGCGCGTTTCTCCAAAGCATTCGAATTAACAGTACTTCGGATGGCAGCTTGAGATATCGCGACCCGAACATGAACATGATGCGTTGGAACGTCTATGCGTATTTGACTTATGGGTACAAGATTTTGAATTGGTTTACGTACTGGAGACCGCAACCTAACGTTGGCGAAACCTACTACGATACGCCTGTCGATTTCGATGGCACCAAGCTGACGAAGTACGCGCAGATTCAAACCTTAAGCTCGGAAATGAAAAATTTGAGCGGAACATTAAAGAACCTCACCTCCAGAAGAGTTTTCCACACAGGTAATACGATTCCATCCGGCACCAACGGCGTTCCTTCCACCTTCTTCGTCAAGCCGACGGATTTGACCCAGCCGATGATCATCGGATATTTCACGAATGCAAGCGGGCGCTCGTACGTCATGCTGACGAACCGGGATTACAACAACAGCCGGACATTGGATTTCAATTTTAGTTCCAAACCGTCGGCCATCACCGAAATTTCCAAGACGACAGGGGCAGAAGGCGCGCTTGTCCAAGGTACGTACAATTCGACGACCGGCATCCTGAATATTACGCTTCTCCCCGGCGAGGGCCGCCTGTTTGCGTTACCGTCCGGCTTCCAGCCGTATGCGAATTTGGCGGCGAACGCCTCGGTGACGGCGACAAGCTCGCTTGAAAGCACGTCGACCGGCTTTGCGAAAAATCGGATCAACGACGATTTGAGAACTTCAGCCGGTATGTCGTACGGCTGGTCGAGCGATAGCAACACGGGAGCCAACCATACGGAATCCGTTACTTTCGATCTCGGTTCGAGCCAGACAGTGAGCGAAGTCGATCTATATCCGCGCAGCGAGTCGCAGGCGAATCTGGGCAAAGGCTTCCCGCTCGACTTTACGATCCAGGTAGCGGCGAATGCCTCAGGTCCATGGACGACGGTCTCGACAAATACGAACTATGCGCTAAGAGGCAACTATGTCCAGCCGTTTACATTCAGCCCGCAGACGGCACGGTATGTCAAGATCGAAGGGACGAACTTGAGGCAGATGAATTCCGAATATCGGATGCAGTTGTCTGAAGTCGAGATCTACTCCGCTGCGAACGTCAACCCGGCGAACTTGATCGGCAATCCTGATTTCCAAGCCGGGGACATCGGAGCTTGGTATAAGGAATGGCATCCGGCGAACACGGCGGTCGAAGCCAATTATCCGCACGACACGATGTATGACGGGGCGTTGTGGCCCGCAACGGGAGCGGATGTCGCGCTCGCACAGAACTTGACCGCGCCGACGACGAAGAGCTATACGCTTACGGCCTATATCGCCACCAATATTACGAGCAGTAATGCGGTTCGGCTAGGTGTCGATGTCGGGGGCGTTCAGGCCACTCAGGCGATTATTTCCCCGTACGCCGGTTATACGAAGTACACGCTGACGTTTAACGCGACGGCCGGGCAAACGATCAAAGTGTGGTACTATGCCAACGCTTCCGGCGGCTGGGCTACGATCGATGATGTCGTATTAAATTAACGAATAAGGAGCGATGGGTAATGGGAAAGCGACTGAGTAAGCGCGTATTGACCGCGATCGCGGTATGTGCATTGTCGGTGCCTTATCTTCTCGGAGTTCCGCAGGCGCACGCCGCGGGAGAGGAATTTCAACTCGGCGTCTTCTATATGCCGACGCAAGGGGCAACCAACGCGACGCAATACGATTACATGAAAGACGCGAGTATTAATTTTATCCAATCCTTCTATCCGAACGACTATCAAATGAGCACGATCGCCCAGATGAATACGGTGCTCAATCTAGCCGCCGCTCGCGGCATGAAGGTGCAAGTATCCGATACGAGAAGCGAGAACTTGATGACGACCGCGACGGATGCGGACATCGATGCTATCGCCAATACGTATAAGAATCATCCGGCAACGGGCGGGTATTACATCAAGGATGAGCCCGGAGATTCGAGTTTTCCGAGAGCCGCGTACGTGTACAATCGCTTCTTGCTGGCCGATCCGGACTCCAATCCAAACGTGAATATGCTTCCGGGTGGCGTCGAGCATTACAACAATTGGGTTCGCACGGTGGGAGCGGGTAATCTGAAATGGTTGACGATGGACTATTACCCGTTCGGCAGCGGCGGCTTTAACTCGGATTTCTATTTGTACATGGATCTTTTCCGATCGTCGGGTATATCGAATAATGTAAAGACGGCCGTCTACTTGCAATCCGTTGGGCTCAAGAACTCGTTAAGCCGTCCTACTGCGGACCAACTGAGGTGGCACGTCTATAATAGCCTGGCCTACGGAGTGAAGGGGCTGTACTGGTTCACCTGGTTTCAGCCGCTAATTCCGGCTACGAATACCGATTTCACTACCGCTATATTTGACGGAGTCGGTAACAAGACGGACTTGTATAACCCGGCCAAAACGCTAGGCTCCGAAATCAAACAGCTAGGGCCGACTTTGATGAAATTAACGCCGCGCGATATTTATTACAAAGGGCCTGCGTACCCTGGAACGACGCCTATACCAGCGAATTATTTCTGGCAGCCGACGACAAGTAACGCCCAGATCGTATCGCACTTCTTGGACGCCAATAGCAGAAGCTATATCATGGTCGTGAACCAGGATTACGCGAACAGCAAAACGCTCAGTTTTAACCTTCCGTCCAAGCCTGCGAGCGTTACCGAGATTTCCAAGACGAACGGGACGGAGATCGGTACGAACTACAGCAATGCGACAGGTAATATTTCTGCGGCTTTCCTACCTGGGGAAGGAAAGCTTTACGCGATATCGACGGATTTTGCAGTGCCGCCGTTAACCGTAGACGACAAAGATTTGTCGATCACGTATTCCGGCAGCAGTTGGTATCGCAGCGATCGGCGCGGAGTGGGGGATTACGGCGACGACTTGCATGTCGCAACCGCCAACAATGACTCCTTCGAGATGACATTTACGGGCACGGGCATCGACTTCCAGACGGAGAAGGACCCGTCCGGGGGCAACATCGATATTTATATCGATAACGTTTTCCAGCAGACGGTAAGCGCGTATGGCACGATAAGCAATCAGCCTCAACAAACGGTGTACAGCAAAACCGGTCTCTCGAACGGTCCTCATACGATCAAGGGCGTGAAAAAGTCCGGCACGTACATGGTTGTCGACACGTTTAAGATTGCGCCGGGGAATGTTGTTCGGGCGGCATCGAAGACGAACGACACGTATTCCGGCATCGCCTATTCGGGCACGGGCTGGGGCTACAGCAACAGCCGAGGCGTTGGGAATTACTTGAACGACCTGCACTACACGACGGTCAATAACGATTACTTCCAGTATACGTTTACCGGAACGGGGATCGATTTTATTTCGGAAACGGATCCCGGTGGTGGGGACGTCGATATTTACATTGACAACGTACTCCAAGGGACGATCAGCACGATTGGCGCACTGCAGAATCATTCCCAACAGACGGTGTTCAGCAAGATGGGGCTGCCTTACGGCCAGCATACGATCAAAGCTGTTAAAAAATCAGGCACGTATATGGTGCTTGACGGCTTTAACGAGTATAGCGGCAGCAACTTGATCGCGAATCCCGGTTTCGAGAGCGGGGCGACGTCATGGGGGACCTCACACGGCGGCACGTTGACGACGGGGGCGGCTTACGCAAGAACCGGAACGACGGGAGCCAAAATGACGAACAGAACTTATTTGTACAGCAGCCCGACGCAAGACGTCACGTCCGTTCTGACTGCAGGCGGTCGAGGCTATTACAACCTGTCGGGCTGGTCGAAGCTGGCCGCCGGAACTTCCGACAGGGTACAGGTCGCAATCAGGCTGGTCGATAGCGCGGGAACGCACTGGGTGAATACGGATTTCAAAAAAGTAACGAACACCGAGTGGACGCAAAACTCGAAAATTTGCAATATTACGTGGGAAGGCAAGTTGGTATCGGCAACGTTATACGCACAGACGGAAACGTACGGATTCGATATGTATTTCGATGATTTCGTTCTGAGCCGGTAATCGTAAAACCGCAAGCATGTCCCTGGTCGGGACGGCTTGCGGTTTTTTTTATAAAAAGGCGCTTGAACGAGTTCTTTAGAGAGTACAGACTCTGATAGCGTTACGGGATCACCCTATCGACTGCACCGGTGCCTGTTGAAGGACAAATAAGGTTACGGCGTAACGTTATTCCATACAAGAACCCCCTAATATGCCCCTGTGGAATACCGATAACGTTATGCCACCGTCTTATTCGCGTCGCCGCAGCCATTTCGGGACGAATAAAACTGTGCCATAGCGCTATTCCGCTGCATATCGGACTTTTGTTAGTCGATTGTGCCATCGTAGTTTTTTTTGAGAGATTTTTGAGAGATTGCCTGTGCTAAACTCGGAGCGCGAAGTGAGTTTGTGTACTCTGCATAGGGATGGACTTCAGAGTTTAGAGAGGATGACGATTTATGATGAGGGAGAAACAAATGAAGAAGAGACTGTTTGCAGCGCTGATGAGCTTCTTGCTGGCTGCACTGCCTGTGCTCCAGCTTATGGCTTTCAACCAATCGGCCAAGGCTGCGGAAGCTCTTTTTGAGGTTACGCCTGGCGGAGAGTTCGGAGCCCCGTATGGAATCGCGTTTGACAGCGCGGGGAATGTGTACGCGCCTGATTCGTATGCTGGTGGGCCTATGGATGGCGGTTATAATAAGACTCATAATCGAGTCATTAAGTTTCCGTTGAGAGGATTGGAGTGGGAGTTTATCCCGGGCCCCTCGGGTCCGGGATGCAGTAAATTGGAGTGCAGCCCGGGCGAGGTGAATCAATTTTTATTTCCGAGAGGGATAGCGATAGACAGCTCGGACAATATTTATGTGGCGGATACGGGCAACTACAAAATTAAAAAACGGATGAAGGGCGCAACGGAATGGGAGGACATCACCGGTTCGGGAGATTTTAAAAGACCGTTAGGAATGGCCTTTGACAGTGAAAATACGCTGTATGTGGTAGATTCTGATCATAACAAAATCAAAAAGCTGCCGAGCGGCGCAACGGTATGGGAGGACATTACCGGATCGGCAACGTTTAACGCACCGCGCGGATTGGCTGTAGACAGTCAAGGCGCTGTTTATGTAGCGGATTCCGGCAATAATGTGATCAAAAAACTGCCGAAAGGCGCAACGGTATGGCAGGAGATTACGGGCTTTAACGGTCCGCAAGCGGTAGCCGTAGACAGCACAGGCACGGTTTATGTGGCGGATACCCTAAATAATCGAATCGTAAAGTTGCCAAACGATGCGAAGAGTGCTAGTGAAAGCTCGGAATCATTCGGCGTGCTGGGGCCAACCGTAATAGCTGTAGACCGTGCCGGCAATCTATATGGTGGCGTACCCTCGCCCCTTTCGACCAACCAACTTTTTGTGCTTCCCAAGTACAAGTTAGAGATATCTGCAGTGAAAGCTACACCGAAGGCTGGGGAAGACAATGAAATTACGTTTACCGTGAAAAACTTGCAAATGGAGACGGTCACAGAGTTTACCGGCGCTAAGGAAGTAACGATATCAGGCTACGATAAAGCGCGGGATGGCTCTTATGGCAGCTTCAACGGTGAGGTACTGACGGCGCCGTCGACTACGGTAAGCGTCAATTTTGTCAACGGTGTAGGGAAGGCGAACCTGAATCTGCACAAAGGTAATGTCAAAAATGTGGGCATTAACTTCTCCTTGGACGTTCCGGAGCGACCGCTCGCGCAGAAGTTCGTGCTGGGGGCTGTTGTTACGAGTGACACGGCTGCAATGTGGCTGTCCAAGGACGTCATCGCGCCGGTCAAGTATGTATATGGCAACAAGCTTTTTAAGCAGCAGCCTAATGTTACGCTTACCGATATTTACGGCAATGTAAACTTCACGGATAACACAACCGTTGTTACCTTGTCGAAGGCGGATGAAGGTCCGTGGACGTTAACGAAAAATGGAGTGGACCAGCAGGACAACAAGTTGTCTGTAACGGCAACTACCGGCAACGCCACCTTTACCGATCTAGGCGCAGCATACGAGCCTGTTGAGATTCAGGGAGCGCAGCTTGCCTTCGACGCACCCGAACTGGAACAGATTACAAGCTCCGAGATGACGCTGCTGGCCCCTGAACGGGCGTATCGGTTAATGACGTCTGTGGCAAACGATGCTCCGACAGTTGGCGAGGATAATACTTTTACCCTGACTGTAACGGACGCTATCGGACAAACAGACAAGACGTTTAATGGCGATCATATGGTGATTGTGAACAGTTATGCCGAAGCACCCGACAAATCATACGGGAGTTTTAACGGGGAGTCTATTTCAGCACCACAAATCTATCCAACCGTTACGTTTAACGAGGGGATAGCGACGGTGAATTTGCAATTGCATTCGGCGACAAAGCAAGTAGTTAGATTCAAAATAAGCGCCCTGGAAAATTCCAACCGGGATCCGCTTCAGGACATCGTGGTAATTACTCCTGTGGCGGGAGAATCAGCTAAGCTGAAGATGTATAGCGCTCTGTATGCCCCGGAAAAAAATAAAGGCAATTTTGCAGGGCAGCCGGCTGTTGCGGTAACAGATATTTACGGCAATAAAAATGACAAGGACAACACGACTCTTGTGACCGTATCCAAGGAAGATGCGGGAGCATGGACGCTGAAGGGAACGAAAGTGGTGAGAGCCCAAGCAGGTGTTGCAGCCTTCACCGACCTGGGCGCGAATAACGATGACTTGATCCAGAATGCGGAGCTTGCATTCAATGCAAGTGGTCTGACGGGAACTACGAGCGGAACGGTAAAGCTTCCTCCTTTCAAGGCGGCGTACGAAGCGACTGCGTCGGTAGCCAACGGTTCGCCGAAAACTGATCAAGACAATACGGTCACTTTGACTGTACTGGACTCGACGGGCGGAACGGATTCCACGTTCAGCGGCAATCATGAAGTGACGATAACCGGCTACAAGGCGGCGCCGGACGGTGCTTACGGAAGATTGGACAATTCGGAATTTACTGTAGATTCGACCAAGGTTAGCGTGGCGTTCGACAAGGGGGTAGCCAAAGCGAACCTGAAGATTTACAAGGCTGGGGAAATGCAGACCATTTTCTTTGACGTGGCGGACGTAGAGAAACCGCAGTCGTATGTGTGGATCAAGCCGACGGTCGGCGCCACCGCAAAGATGGCACTGACAACAGACATTACAGCGCCGACAAGCAACCCCGGTTTGTTTGCGCAGCAACCGTTATTGGAGCTTCAAGATCTCCATGGCAACAAGACGTTCGACAGCACAACCGTTGTGACGGTATCGAAGCAGGATTCAGGCGCATGGACGCTGACTTTAGGCGATAATCAGCAACCGAGCGTAGTCATGCTGCAAAGGAAGGCTGAGAACGGTCTGGTCGGGTTTGTCATGCTTGGCGCGGCTAACGACGACGAAGTGAGCGGGGCGAAGCTTGCCTTCAAAGCACCGGGTCTAGCAACGATTACAAGTAATGCTGTGACACTTCCGGCCCCTGCACCAAAGTATACGGTTAGCGCGTCTGCCGCAACGTCATCTCCTACTGTCGGGGTGAACAATGAGATTACGTTGACCGTCAAGAACTCGCTCGGGAAGACGGATACGACGTTTAGCGGAGCACATAATGTGACGATCTCCGGCTACGTGCAAGCGCCGAACGGCTCTTATGGCAGCTTTAACGAGACGACGCTGACGGCATCGTCGCAAACGATCAGCCTCAAGTTCACGAATGGCGTCGCGACGGCGAACTTGAAGCTGAACAAAGCCGGCGCGCAGACGGTTAACTTGAGCGTGGCTGGCGTAGCAACCCCGACGGCGAAGGCACTGAGCTTTACGCTGGCGACGGGAGCACCGAAGCTGATGCTGACGACGGACATTGCGGCGCCGACGGGCAAGCCTGGCAATTTCGCACAGCAGCCGGTTGTGACGATTCGCGACGATTACGGCAATACGATCGTGAGCGACAATAGCACTGAAGTAACTGTATCGAAGATAGATGATGGCGAATGGACGCTTACAGGGACTGCAAAGGTGAAGGTTAAGAATGGTGTCGCCACCTTTACCGGTCTTGGCGCGACCAACGACGCTGAGGTGACGGAGGCGCAGCTTGCCTTCGATGCACCGGGTCTGACCACGATTACAAGTGCTAAAGTGACACTTCCACCCCCTGTGCCGGCATATACGGTTAGCGCATCTGCTGCAACGTCATCTCCCGTAGTCGGGGCGGACAATGAGATTACGCTTTCGGTCAAGAACTCGCTCGGGAAGACGGATGCGACGTTTGACGGAACGCATGATGTGACGATATCCGGCTATGCGCTAGCGCCGAATAACTCCTATGGGAGTTTTGACGATACGGAGTTGACGGCATCGTCGAACACGATCAGCCTGACGTTCACGAATGGAGTCGCAACGGCGAACCTGAAGCTGAACAAAGCGGGCATGCAGACAGTTAACTTGAGCGTGGCTGGTGTAGCAACACCGGTGGCGAATGAGCTGAACATTGCGCCGGTGGCTGGAAGCGCGGTGTCGATGGCGCTGACAACGGACATTACGGCACCGACAAGCAACCCAGGCACATTCGCACAGCAACCGGTTGTCACGCTGCGCGATGTTTATGGCAATACGAGTACAGGCGACAGATCAACTGTTGTGACCGTGTCCAAGAAAGATTCGGGAGCATGGAAGCTGACGGGGACGACTAGCGTGAAGGTTAGCGCGGGTGTCGCGACATTTAGCGGTGTTGGCGTAACGCATGCAACCGAATTGACTGGCGCGCAGCTCGCCTTCGACGCAAGTGGACTGACGCAGGTTACAAGCGCATCGGTGACGCTTCCTTGGGCGAATGTAGTCGCCCCTTCTGTGACAGCTGCAGGCGGAGACGGTCATGTGTGGTTATCTTGGAATGAAGTATTCGGCGCAGTCGATTACGTCATCTACCAACGTACGGTTGAAGGCGAATACGAGGAAGCCGTGACGACGACAAGCGCAACGGATTACGATGTTAAGGGATTAACGAATGGCAAGATGTACTACTTTGTTGTCAAAGCAAAAAATCCGGCGAGTGTCAGCCCGGCTTCCACTGAAGTAAGGTCAACGCCGTATGTGCCGCAAGTACCGAAAGGGCCTGCGCAAGTGCAAGCGGGGGACGTAGGGACGGCGACGACAACCGAGCGGGACGGACGGACTGTAACGACTGTCGTTATTGACCCTAAGAAACTGGAGGACAAGCTCGCGAAGGAAGGTCAGCACGCCGTAATTACAATTCCGGTGAGCGGCAAATCGGACACGATCATCGGAGAACTAGGCGGTAAAATACTGCAGATGATGATCGATAAGCAAACGGCTGTGGAGATCACAACCGATACCGCATCGTACACGCTTCCGGCGGAGCAGCTAAATGCAATACTCAAGCAGCTTGGGAAGTCTGCAGACTTGAAGGATGTCACGATTCAGATCGAAATCGCCACGCCGACCAAGGATATGATGAAACTAGCGAAAAATGCGTCTGAGCGCGGCGGGTTCACGTTGGTTGTATCGCCAGTGGACTTCTCGGTGAAGGCAGCCAACGAAGATAAGGCGATCGAGATATCCAATTTCACCGCTTACGTGGAACGGAAGATGGCCCTTCCGGATAACATCGATTCGAATAAGGTTTTGACAGGCGTAGTCATTGAATCTGATGGAACGGTGCGCCCTGTGCCGACCAAGATCGTTACCATTGACGGCAAGCGTTACGCCATCATTCATAGCAAGACCAACAGTACTTACTCGGTCGTATGGAACCCAGTCCATTTTGTCGATGTGACGAACCACTGGGCGAAGAACGCAATCGCCGATATGGGCGCGCGAATGGTCATCGGCGGCACAGGCAACGGCATGTTCGACCCGGATCGTGTCATTACTCGAGCCGAGTTAGCCGTCATCCTCGTTCGCGGATTGGGGCTCAAACTGGAAAACGGAGCGACCCCATTCTCGGACGTGAAAGCATCGGACTGGTACAGCAGTGCAATCAACACAGCTTATGCGAATCAGTTGATCAGCGGCTTCGAAGATGGCACTTTCAAACCTAATGCTAAAGTAACTCGCGAACAGGCTATGGTTATTCTCTCCAGAGCGATGGCGAGTACTGGCATGAAGGATAAGGAGCCTGCTCAACCGGCAGAGGCAGTGCTAAAGCCTTTTGAAGATGCAACAGAAGTGTCCTCATGGGCGCAGATCGACGTTGCGAGGATCGTTGAGGCTGGCCTCGTATCTGGAAGAAGCGCTTCTGTGCTTGCGCCGAAGAGTAACATGACCCGGGCCGAGATTTTAACCATTATTCAGAAAATATTGCAAAAGTCTGGTCTGATTTAGCTGAACAGAGCAAGGGGCGTGAGCTTCCTTGCTCTTTTTTTCTTTTGAGAGATTTATGAGAGAGAGGTGTCGTACAATGAGGAAATAAGAGAGGGGACGGGGATTCGTCTTGAAAGCCAAACGAATGCGTAATGTGCCGGGCATCGTCGGGATATCGGCGCTCGCGATTGCGTTAATTATAGGGATGTTTATGCAGGCGCGTCCGCCAGCAGATTCGCCGAAAGCGAAGGCCGGGGTGCTTGATTTGGCGGGCTGGCACTTCGCAGAACAAGGCTTGGTTAATTTGAACGGCGAATGGGAGTTTTATGGGGGACGGCTGCTTGATCCGGCGAAATTCGGAGCTGCTTCTACGCCCTCGCTAACCTATGCGAATGTGCCTGGCCCGTGGAAGGGTGTCGATAAGGGTGTTGGCATTCCCAGCAAAGGATTCGGAACGTACCGGCTGATGATCCGTCTGCCCGACGACGGGGGAATGTACGGACTGAAAATCCAAAGCATCCGCATGTCCCATCGCTTGTACGTTGACGGCGAACTGGTCGGCTCAAGTGGCGACCCGGCGACGGAACGGTCGACGAGCGAGCCGGGCAATACGCCGTACAACGCATTTTTTCAGGCGAAAGGTCAATCGATCGATATTGTGCTCCAGGCGGCGAATTTCGAATTCGTTACCGGGGGCATCGTCAGCGCGATCCAATTCGGATTGCCGCAGGACATTGCGTTCAAGAGCGGCATTATGCTCGGCACCGACATCGCTTCCCTGTTCGTTCTCGGAATGTTTGGCGCTTATCAGCTCGGTTTTTATTTTATCCGAGGGCGGGACAAGACGTATTTGTTCGGCGGGTTGTATTTATTTGCGTTAGTGCTTTTCCAATTATTTTACGGTGAGAAAATGGCGCTGCGCATTTGGCCGGAGGTGCCTTTCGAGCTGGCGTACAAGTTGTTGGAACTGGGGCAAGTCTCCTCCATCGTGTTTTGCTTTTTGTTCTACGCCTCGATCGATACGCGCATTTTAAAGAGAAAGACGTTGGGGCTGCTGTTGGCGCCTCATTTTCTGTACATCGGAGGGCTGGCGTTTTTCTCCTATTCATCGCTTGTCCCGATCAAGTTTTATTTGTTTGTCTATGCTGGCGTATCGATGCTGTTTATTTTGTTCCGGTTGCTTGTGTTATTTATTGGAGAGTTGAAAAGGCCGAACGGGCGCAGGGAACTGGTACTGTTCATCGGGGGGAGCTTCTCGCTGCTTGTGTTCCTCGTAGATGGCACGCTCTATTCGGAAAGCATCGTACCCGACGATCTGGTCGCCAAAGGCGCGCTCGTTTGTTTTATCGTATTGACGAACATGATGCTGACGTCGAGATTCGGCCGCGCGCTCGAGGAATCCGAACAACTCGCCAAGCAGCTTGCCGAGTCCAATCGCAGGAAAGACGAATTCCTGATGGTGACGTCGCACGAGTTGCAGACGCCGCTTCACGGCATTCTGAACTTGACGGCGGACGTGCTTGAAGATCAGGAGTCGCGCCCGTCGGAACGGCACCGCAAGCAGCTCGGCCTCGTGCGCGATACATCGCTTAAGCTGTCTATGCTCGTTCGCGACTTGCTCGACGCTACGCGGCTGAAGCATGACGAACTGCGGCTCGAGACGACGGTTGTCGACGTTCGCATGACGGCGCAAATCGTCTGCGATGTGCTGCGCTTCGAGCTTGGAGGGAAAGACATTCAGCTTCACAACCGGGTGGAGGACGGTGTCGGCGTGGCCGCGGACGAGAATCGACTGCTGCAAGTGCTCTACAACCTCGTCCAGAATGCGATCAAACATACGGAACGCGGAACGATCAGCATCTACTCGACGAATGAAGGCGCTTATGAGCGCATCATCGTCGAGGATACCGGGATTGGCATCGCCACAGGGGACCGCGAAAAGGTGTTTGGTTACTTCGAGCAGATAGGATCGGTGCGGGGGAGGAGAGGGTACTCGTCAGGACTCGGTGTTGGCTTGTATGTCAGCCGAATGCTGGTCGAGCTTATGGGAGGGCGGCTTATCGTCGAATGGTCGGAGCTGGGCAAAGGCACGAGGATGGCGTTCACGCTCCCGTCAGATCAGCTTGTTCCGTATGAAAGAGAAGTGGCTGCGTCTCTCGAGCAACCGGACGTTTCCCGGGGGGAGGACCGATTGGACGATATGCTCGGACGTCCGGGAGCGACCGTGCTCATCGTCGACGACGAGGCGACGAACATCCATGCGCTGCGCAGCATATTGAAGCGGCAGGACTATAATGTCGTGGCGGCGTTCTCGGCCAAGGAAGCTGCGGAGAAACTCGTTCGTCATCCGGAGATCGATGTGGCGATCCTCGATGTGATGATGCCCGGGGAGTCCGGCATCGAGCTGTGTCGGTCGATTCGAAAGCGGAGGTCGATTCTGGAGCTTCCGATTCTGTTTGCCACGGTGAAAGATTCTCCGTATGACATCGCGCTCGGCTTCAATGCGGGGGCGAACGATTATGTAACGAAGCCGTTCGAGAGCGGAACGCTGCTCGCGCGCATTCAGACGCTGCTGGCGATGAAAGCGGCGTTCAAGGAAGCGCTGCGCAGCGAGCAGGCGTTCCATCAGGCGCAGATCAAGCCGCATTTTCTATATAACGCGCTAAGCGGCGTCATTTCTTTCTGTTACACCGACGGGGAACGGGCCGCGCACCTGCTGACGATGCTTAGTCAATATTTACGTCACATTCTCGATATGGATCGCGATACGGCTTTCGTGCCGCTGCAGCAGGAGTTGGAATTGATCGAAGCGTACATCGAGATCGAGAAGGCGAGATTCGAGGACCGATTCGTGTTCCGGCTAGAGGTAGACGAAGCCTTGCTGCAGGAGTCGATTCCATCGCTCTGTATCCAGCCGTTCGTCGAGAACGCCATCCGGCATGGTTTGTTCGAGAAAGAGTACGGCACAGTCTCGCTCCGCATCGTCGAAGGAGATCGCTATTTGAAGGTGACGGTAGAAGACGACGGTGTCGGCATTCCGGACGATCTTGCGTACAGGCTCGCGAACGGCAAAGGACCGGGAGGAAGTATCGGAATTGCAAACATTCGCAAACGGCTGAACGCGGTGAATGGCGCAACTTTGCAGATCGATTCGGCGGTCGGGCGAGGGACGAGGGTAACGATGTTTTTGCCTTTGGCAGGGCGGGACATGGATCGTGATAAAGCGGGAAAGGTGCGGCGAGCATGAAACCATATAAGGCGATAATTGTAGACGACGAGAAACCCGTCCTCCAATTAATGAAGCATGTCATCGGCAGGAACGGTCGATACGACGTCGAAGCGACTTATCATAATCCGCTGGAGGCAGCGGAAGCGGTCGCGGCGATTAGTCCAGACGTCGCGTTTCTTGATATCGAGATGCCGAAGCTAAGCGGACTCGAGCTGGCGCGGCTTATCGCCGCGTCGTCTCCGCACACGCGAATCGTGTTCTCGACGGCTTATCGGCAATACGCGCTGGACGCCTTCGACGTGAACGCCGTGGATTACATCTTGAAGCCAGTTACGCCCGCTGCGATTCAACGGGTAACGGAGCGGCTTGATCAGTTGCAGCCTGCGACAGCTCTCGGGCCGGACGCGGGTACTGTTGTGCCGGAAAATGGGGAAGCGGGCGCTCGGAGCCGAGTGAACGTTATTCGGTGCTTCGGCGCCTTCGAGGTGCGCAGCGCCGATGACGAACTTATCCGCTGGCCAACGCGCAAGACGGAGGAACTGTTCGCTTATTTGCTCTGCCACCCGGACAGGGAGATCAGCAAGTGGCGAATCGTTGATGCGATCTGGCCTGAGATGGATGAAGAACGGTCGATGAACAACTTGTACAATACAGTGTATCGACTCAAGAAAGTGCTGAAAGATCACGGGATCGGCATGGACGTCCTTAAGACGCAAGACGGGTATGCGTTGGACACGGGCGGGGTGGGGTATGACTTGGTGGCGTTTCATAAACTTGGTCAGAATGTCACGGCATCGGCTACGGCTTCATCTTATGCCCTAGAAGAAAAAGCTTGCGCCGTGTACAGGGGCAGCTTGTTGGAAATGAAAGATTACTCTTGGAAGATGCCGCTTGCGGAAGCCTATGGCAGACAGTACGAAGCGCTCATATGGAGGATCGTTATGCGAAGTGTGGAGGATCAGGATTGGCGGGGAGCGGAAATGCAACTGATCTCGTATTTGGCGATCGAGCCGTTAAATGAGCGGATGAATGGGCTTCTCGTTAACGTGTACGAGAATTCCGGCCAAGAAGAGAAGGCCCGCAAGCATGATCGAAAATACGCGGAAACTTATCAATCGGAATTCGGCGTAGAGCCATCGGCAGGGCTCCGGTAACGGGCAACGACGCGATGTGGAGCGACGTGTCTGCGAAGCATTGGGCGTTCATTGAAGACGGGCGGGTGCGTTTTTACGTCAAGTTAGGCATGAGTTGCTCGATTTTTTTCGTGTAACTGCCTCCGTCGAGCCCCGTCTGAGGGTTAGTTGCTCGATTTTTTCGGTAACTACCACCGTCGAGCCTCGTCTGAGGGTTAGTTGCTCGATTTTTTCGTGTAACTACCTCCGTCGAGCCCCGTCTGAGGGTTAGTTGCTCGATTTTTTCGTGTACTGGCTCCTGTGAGCCTCGTCCGAGGGTTAGTTGCTCGATTTTTTCGTGTAACTACCTCCGTCGAGCCTCGTCTGAGGGTTAGTTGCTCGATTTTTTCGTGTAACTACCTCTTGTGAGCCTCGTCTGAGGGTTAGTTGCTCGATTTTTTCGTGTAACTGCCCCCTGCGAGCCCCGCCCGAGCACAGGCACATGATTTTCGTAAGCGATTGCCCTGTTGTGAGAAAACATCACTTCATCCGATTTAACGATTTACATGAAGCCGTATGAAGTTGTTCTGACGTGGCTCCTAGAGGGGGAATTGCTTTCAAATTTACACGAAATATAGGGGGGAGGCACATTCGAAATGCAAGGAATTCGGGATGTTACGATACGGGAAAGCGGCATGGCCTGATCATCGGCCTGGTGATAGCGATAGGGATAAGCGCTATTCTAATACGGCTAGTCGATCTGTTTACTTTGAAGTATCAAGGGCCTGGTCATGGTGTTTCCGGCAACGGGAATCCGGGGCTAATCTTTGTGTGGCTAGGTGTGCCTGCGTCCGTCGTATCGCTCATGTACGTTTATTTGTTGAGCTGTCGAATTCGAATGGGCCAAAGGGCAATCGCGCTGACGATAGGCGGCCTCGTCTTGCTGCTCCTTTTCTGCGTATACGGTGAATATGAGAAGACGCATGAGCTGCTTCGCGAATTGGGAGGAGGGACGGGAAAGCCCGATTCGGTCATCTACCGGTTCGGATGGCTGAACCAGTACACGAACAACCTGTTCCTGAACGGTTATACTTTTGTCGCTGGAATCTCGTTAGCGGCGTTGATCGGCCGGGTCTCTAATCGGCTGAGTCGCTAACAACGAACATAAACCCAGGTTTCGCTGTCGCTCCTCACGGCATCCGAAAACTGGGTTTTCATTGTCTTGCCAACACGTATTACACAAACTGCTTCGTATCGTTGTTCCGTCCGAAGCGGTAGATCGCGACGAGAGCGAAAGCTGCTGCGAAGGCGAACAGAATCGCGAGGTTAAGGCCCAAGTCGCTGAACGCTTCGCCACTCTGCAGCTTCTCGACCGAATCGAGCAGCCAGTGCTGCGGCAGGAAGTTCGCGATTTTGCGGACGGAGTCCGGCATGATCTCGGCAGGGAAGAAACAGCCGGAGAGCAGGCATGTCGGCGTAATGATCAGGTTCTGCAGCGCACCGGCGCCGGAACGACTCTTGGAGAAGCTGACGATCAAGAGCGATAGAGCGATGGCAGCCAAGGCGAACAGGAGCAGGAACGGGAACAATTGCAGGGCCGAGACGCCGGAATCGATATTCATGACGTTCTTCATCAGGAACAACGTTACGATGATTTGTACGAGCAGGATGACAAAGCTGACTGCGACGTTCGCCAGTACGTACGTCCTTGCCGAGATCGGCGACGAGAGCAGGCGCAGGAACGTGCGGTTTTCTTTCTCTCTCAGAATGATTTCCGACAAATTGACGGCGGAGAACAGCATGAAGGTAATGAGGAAGCCGAGCGACTGGTACGTCGTGACTTTATTATGCGACGTATCCGTTACTTGCTCGGTCGTCACTTTGAAGCTTTCATTCCGGTAAGCAGTGTACAGCGCGTCGAATGCTACGTCATCGCCCTTCGTTTCACGGCCGATCGAGGCGACGTTGGCGACATAACCTTGCAACATCGCTTTGACGTAGGCGGTCACCTGAGCGCCTTTGACGGAGAGAATCGTCAATTGCTCGGGCTGCTCCGCCCCTGCTTTCAAGCTTGCGGAGAAACCTTCGCCGAAAATCAGTCCGCTGTCCAGTTTGCCGGCCGCGATATCTTTTTTCAGCGATTCCTCGTCAGTGACCTTCACTTCGACTTCTTTTAACCCTTCCACGAAACGAATCGCGTCTTGCGTCAGAGCCGAGCCGCCGTCATGATCGACGACGCCGACTCTGAGCGTGCCTCCATTGAAGTTGCTGTACAGCAGCGTGGAAACGATGACGCCGATGATCGGCAAACCCAAGAATAAGAACAAGCTCTTTTTGCTGCGGAATGTATTCATCAAGGTTTTGCGCATAAGCCAGCCCATATCTTTCAGCATTTAGAGCGCCTCCTTACGGCGAATGGAAATGACGGATACTGCGAGGAACGCGGCAGCGAGAGCGGCGAACAATCCGATCGTCGGCCAAGCGGCGTTCAAGTCATCAGAGAAAATGATGCGGGTCAGTGCGCGGTTCGCCCAACGCAGAGGCGATAGTTCCGTCAGCAGCCCAAGTCCTTTATCCGTATCGGCGATTGGGAAGTAGGCTCCCCCGACGAACGATGCGACTTGCGTGAAGATCATGACAAACGTGCGTGCTGCCGTGCTGCCGAACAAGTAGCTTAAACCAAGGCCGAAGCTAATCGAGAATGCAACTTGCACAGCCAGTACGAGGAAGACGAGCGCGGGGTGAGTGCCCCAGTCCGCTTTGAACAAAATGCTGCTGACAAGCATAACGACGCCGACCATGATGCTGTTGATGATGGTCGTACCGACGACTTTGCCGGTGAACACTTCCGCTTTCGTGACTGGCGAAGCCGTCAGGCGGGCAAGCGTGTTGAATGTACGTTCGCGCTGGAATAACATGCAGCCGGAGAAGGCGGCGTACATACCGATCATCGTTGTCATCGCGATAGCGTAGTAATCGATGGAACCCGGCTTCTTGTCTGCGTTAAGCGAAGTTTCCTTGACATATTCGGCGCCTCCCGCGTTCGCGCCGGCGAGAATGGCTTCGGCTTTGGAGGGGGCAGTCGCGAACGCTGCTGCTGCCAAGTTAAACCGATCCGAGAAGGCGGTGAGCATCCCTTGTACGATGTTGCTTTCGATCGTGTTTTTGCTGCTTGTGAACAAGGCGAGTCCTTGATCGTTGACTTCGACATACGCGGTATAATGATCGTCCTTCACTTCGAGTTTGCCGTCCATGCCGGCCGCCAGCGGCGTAGACTTGACGCCGTCTTGGGCGAGGGTATCGGTGAAACCTTGCCATGCTTTCGATAATTGGCCATTCGTTGCGCTGTTCTTGTAGAGAAGGTTGATGTCGGATATCGGAGTGCTGTTCATGAATGCATTCGACAGCGCCGTGCCGAGAATGAGCATGAGCACGATCGGGAAAGCGAGCATAAAGATGAAAGTTCTTTTTTCCCGTACGGTCGTTAAGATTTCTTTCATAGCAATGCTAACAATATTCATCATGCAATCCCCCTTAATCCCTCAAGTTGCGCCCGGTCAGCGTCAGGAACACGGTCTCCAAGTTCGGGGCTTGCTCTTCGACCGAACGGATCTCGATTTCGTCCTTGATCAGTTGCTGGACGATGCGGTTCAAGTTGTTCACTTCGCCTTTGGAAGCGATTTTGATGGTGCTATCTTCGACTCGGACTGCAGTGACGCCCGGGATTTGTTTCAACCGTTCCGTTTCCGGCGACTCTCCTGCTTTCACGCCGATCCAGATGTCTTTCGTGTCCGTGATGATCGCTTTAAGCTGCTCTTTCGTGCCTTCCGCGATCACTTTGCCATGGTCGACAATGGCAATGCGCGTGCAAATCTCTTCGACTTCTTCCATATAGTGACTCGTGTAGATGATCGTGCAACCCATTTTGTTGAGCTCGCGTACGGAGTTCAAAATGTAGTTCCGGGATTGCGGGTCGATGCCGACGGTCGGTTCGTCCATGATGATCAGCTTCGGCCGGTGAGCAATGGCGCAAGCGATGTTCAGCCTTCTTTTCATCCCGCCGGAGAAGCTCGATGGGTAGCTTTTCGCTTTATCCGCGAGACCGACGAACCGGAGTGCTTCTTCCGTCCGTTCTTTCAGAAGGGAACCGCGCAAGCCGTACAGTCCGGCGAAAAAGTTCACGTTCTCGTAGGCGGTCATGTTCTCGTAGATCGCGAGATCCTGCGGCACGATGCCGATGTTCGATTTCGCGAACTTGGCGTTCGTGGCGATGTTTTTGCCGAGCAGGAGAATTTCTCCCTTCGTGCTTCTCAGCAAGGAGGCGACCATGCTGATCGTTGTGCTCTTGCCTGCGCCGTTCGCGCCGAGGAATCCGAAAATTTCTCCTTCTTTTACGCTCAGCGACATGTTATCTACGGCTACGAAATCGTCGAATTTCTTCGTTAGGTTGCGGATTTCTAATACGTTCATCCGAATCACTCCATCTCGTTATCGTTCTTATGGCTTTATTGTAAAAGAAAAGGATGCCCCTATGTCAGTGCATAAGTTCATCCTGTCGTATGAGAATATTCATGTTTTCATTCGTGAAAAAATCAGGGGGAGTCGTCAGTGAGCGCTGGGGCTGCTTTCGGGAGCAACGTCGTGACGCTGAAGCCTTTGTTGCCATCCGCGATGACTGTCCCTCCGATGGAGGCTGCGCGTTCCTCCATGCCGACGATGCCGAGACCTTTAACGATTTTGCCGGAGCCGACGCCGTTGTCGGATACAACGCACTTCACGAACTTGTTGAGCACATGCACTTCGATATGGATGCTCGTCGCTTTGCCGTATTTAAGCGAATTGGTGATGGCTTCGGTGGCGTTCTCCCGCATGATTTTCCATTGCAGCGGCGTAATCGTATCGATGTCTCCCTGATGGAAAAGCGTCCCCTGTATACCGTGATTCGCCGATAGCTCGTCCGTCATCAGCCGCAGGCGGTTAATGCCGAGTTCTTCAGATGAGGGTTTCGTGTCCTTCAGCGTTAAGCGGATCCGCTCGAGCCCGTCCTTGGAAATGTGAATAGCATTGCCGAGCAGTTCCGCCGCCTTGTCGGGATTGGAGAGGAGCAGCATTCGCGACGCTTCCATCTGAATGAGGGCACCGGCCATTGCGTGTCCGATATCGTCGTGGATTTGCTGCGACAATCGGTTGCGCTCCTCGAGCTTGATCGTATACGCGGAACGTCTCATATAATCGGTATTCTCGTTCAGCGATCGGGTAAGTCGTTCCAGATCATCGCGTGTTTTTTCATTAATCTCCTCTAGCATGGCGATTCTCTCGAGCGCCGCACGGCCATGAGCGAAGAGGAGGAAACTGAGCAGGGCTGCAAGCACATAAGCGGGGTCGAGCTCCTTCGGTGCGACGAACAAGGGAACGACCATTAGGAGGCCGGCATATCGCGTCTTAGCTCCCGCAAGCCAGACAAGCTCGCACAGGTTCGGCGGAAGCAGGAGCAGGAACAGCGGGTCCAACTGCCAGGCGCAGAAGATGGCGGACGCGGCGGCGAGCACCCCAGCCACGCGCTTCCGCTTCGGGTGCTTAAAGATCGGCACAGCGATATTCAGGCTTAGATAAATGAGGCTGGCAAGCAAATAACGCGCATCGGCTTGTTCCGTAAGGAAATAAGAGACGGCGAGAATATAGATGAAGAGTGCGGCTTTATTGCCGATAATCCGGTAATCCATGAGCAAGCCTCCTTGGCGAGCGGCGTTCGTTGCCGGATCGCGCCGCGCGCTGCTGCCATAAATGCTTCGAAGGCGGGTCAGTCGCCCGACATTCTTGTTTCGCCGGTCAAATAATAGATGGCGATCTGGGTGCGGTGCTCCAACCCGGTTTTGTTCAAAATAGATGTAATGTAGTTGGCGATAGTGCCTTCGGAGATAAATAGTTTTTTCGAGATCTCCTTATTGGAGAGGCCGTTGGCAATTTGCGTCATGACGTCCAGTTCGCGTTCTGTGAAAAGGCTGCGGTCGATCAGACTGCCGGAGTCAGCTGCTTTGGTTGGTGCGGAAGCTGCTGCCGACGGTGCGGCGGAGGGTGCCGTGCTTGTGTTTGCGTTCAGTAGATTGGATTTGATTTTATCGAGCACGACGTCTTGGAGCACATGATGGTCGTTATGTACGCTTTTGATGGCGTCGCGGATTCGTTCGGGGTCATTGTTCTTCAATAAATAGCCGCGCGCACCGGCTTTAACCGCTTCGAGCACGAACTCATCGTCATCGAACGTCGTCAGGATAAGCGGTTTTGCCTTCGTCTCTGCTACTATGAGCCGCGCGGCTTCGACGCCGTTCATGTTCGGCATTCTAACATCGAGCAGCACGACATCCACTTCATTATTGCGGCAATAGTCGACCGCCTCCGCGCCGTCCTCGACCGTGCCGACGACTTCGAAATCGGCAAACGTTGTCAGGATGATTTTCATACCTTCGCGAATAAAAGAATTGTCGTCCGCGATCAGCACTTTGATGGTCACCGGTTCACTCTCCGTTCATGGTTCAATCTCCCATCGTCATCTTAACCGATTCCGCTCTGTTGGGGAAGAAGGGGTGGTGCGCGGGAGTGGCCGGAGTCTCGCTCCACACTGCTAAACGAGTGAATTCTCTCGTCCTGTCGAAGTAATGTCCTGCTGGAACGCTATTCGTCCCATATCCGCGCCATCCGTCGAAGTAATGTCCTGCTGGAACGCTAATCACCCCGTATCCGTAACATCCGTCGAAGTAATGTTCTGCTGGAACGCTAATCGCCCCGTATCCGCAACATCCGTCGAAGTAATGTTCTGCGAGAGCACTAATCCCTCGAATGTCTGCAGTTCGCTCTATGCCCCGGACTCCGCGCCAAAAAAGACCTGAACGGGCATGATACGCCCATTCAGGTCTGCACAACTGCGGCAGCCAGCTATATGCCTACCCAACTCCGGAACTTGCGCCAGATCGACCGTTCACCGCCTTGTTCACCGCCCCCGCGATCCTCATGCGAACCGTGGATGGCGCACATCTCGGTCGGTTCCGTCCCGCTGATGAAAGTTTCCTGCATCCGGCCCGGGCAATCAGGCCCTGCCAGCGCGCCAGTCGCCGGATCGACGAAAACGGTGACGACGCCTTCCGGCACGGCGAAGTCGGCTGGGGGGGATGCCGAAAGCGCCGCTTCCGTAAATTGCGCGAAGATCGGCGCAGCGCGATGGGCTTCGCTCGAAGCGATAGACCGGCCGCGATCATAGCCGACCCAGACGGCAGTTGCCAGTTCGGGCGTGTAACCGACGAACCAGGCGTCGGAGTCGGTCGTTCCTGTTTTGCCGGCGACCGGTCGCTTCAGCATGTTCGATACGCGACGGGCGGTGCCGCCGCGCTCGAACACGCTTTCCAGAAGTCGCGTCGTGACGTAAGCGAGGCTCGGGGACATCGCTTGTTCGCTCTGCGCCCGCGACTTGTATAGCACATTGCCGTCGCGATCCTCGACGCTCGTAATCGCGACCGGCGTTGCGCGCCTCCCTTCATTCGCGAACGTCGAGAAAGCGGAAGCCATCTCGAACGGGCTGACGGGAAACGTGCCGAGAGCAAGCGACGGAACGGCTTTCAGCGGCGACGTAATGCCGAGCTTGCGCGCCATCGCAATCACGCTGTCCGGTCCGATATCCATTATGGCATGGACGGCGTAGATGTTGTCCGAAGCGGCGACCGCCTGTCGCAGGCTGATCTCCTCATTGAAATACTTGCCGCCGTAATTGCTTGGCCGGTAAATTTCCCGGTCCGAATCGAAGTAAAAAGTCGTCGGTTCGCTGCGATAACGGGTCATCGGCGTAATGGCCCCATTCTCTAAGGCCGCAGCATACAGAATCGCTTTGAAAGACGAGCCGGGCTGGCGCGTGCGGGCGAACACGCGGTTAAACTGATTGCTGCGATAACTGCGGCCGCCGATCATCGCTTTAATATAGCCATTTCGAGGGTCGATAGCCACGAGGGCCGTTTGAAGCGCCTGGTTGGCCCCTTTCATGCCGTTCTTGACTGCTTCCTCGGCTTGCTTCTGCATATCGGCGTCGATCGTCGTGCGAATGGTCAAACCGCCTTCGTTCAAGAGCTGTTCGTCGATGCCAAGTTGCTCGACGACCGTTTTTTTGACATAGTCGACGAAATACGGCGCGGCGCGTTCTTCTTCCTCCGGCAACGGGCGGACGTCTACGGACTGCCGAGCAGTCGTTTCCGCTTCCCGACTGGAAATCTGTCCGGTATCGGCCATCGCGGCAAGCACTGTCTTCATTCGGGCACGAGATTCTGTCGGCCGAAGATGCGGCGAGTAATAGCGCGGCCCTTTCGGAATGCCCGCCAGCAGCGCGCTTTCGGCAAGCGTCAAGCTTTTGGCCGACTTGCCGAAATAGAGCTTCGACGCAGCTTCGGCACCGTATGCGCCATGGCCGTAGTAAATTTGGTTCAAATACATTTCGAGAATTTCGTCTTTCGAGTACGTCTGTTCCAGGCGGGCTGCGTACCACGCTTCTTTGAATTTTCGCTTCCAAGTCCGTTCATGGGTCAGATAGAGGTTGCGCGCAAGCTGCTGCGTAAGCGTGCTTGCCCCTTGTTCCTTGGACAAGTGCCTCGCGTCTACCCATGCCGCCCTCGCCATGCCGCGCCAATCGACGCCCGCGTGCTCGTAGAATCGGCGATCTTCTACAGCAAGCGTCGCTTTGATCAGCCAGGGGGAGATGTTGGCCAGCTTGACGACCTCGCGATTCATCCCGCCATGGAGAGAGGCGATGACATTGCCTTCCGAATCGACGATTTCCGTCGATTTCATCGCGGCGCCGGAAGGGAGAGCGCCGTAGCGCAGCATTGCGATGCCGGCGCCCGCAAATGCGATCAGCGCCAGCAATGTCAGCCATCCGAGGCTGCGCCTCAGCTTGTCCCAAGGGGAGACAGCGACCGGGACCGGTTGTTTTGCGTTATTTTCCATCGATCGCACACTCCTCTCTGGTCAAGCCAGCCGTTGGCAAAGATTAGATTCCATTAGTATGGAAAATACGGCGGCGCGCTATCCCTCCGACGGCGGCAACAGTTCATTCGTTATTTTGCAAACGCCTTCTTTATTAATATGTAGAAGAATGTTGCTTTTTGGGCCCGTTTTTATATAATACTTGTTGTTTGGTACAATAAAGCGAACGATGTCCCGTGCGCCCGACGGCCATTCGATACCGATAAATATACGCTCAAGAAAGAAGGGATCCCATGTCTTCCATGGAATTGTGGTTCACCGAGAAACAAACCGACAATTACGGCATCACGATGAAAACAAAGCAAACGTACGTCCACGAACAAACCGAGTTTCAAGAGCTTGCGATGATCGAGACCGAAGAGTGGGGCAATATGCTGGTGCTTGACGGCATGGTGATGACGACGGAGAAGGATGAATTCGTCTATCACGAGATGGTGGCGCATCCTGCGCTTTTCACTCACCCTAATCCGGAGCACGTGCTTATCGTCGGCGGCGGCGACGGCGGCGTCGTACGCGAAGTGCTGAAGCATCCGAAGGTGAAAAAAGTCGTTCTCGTCGACATCGACGGCAAAGTCATCGAGCATTCCAAGACATACTTGCCTTCCATTGCGGGCAAGATGGACGATCCACGCGTTGAAGTTATCGTCAACGACGGATTCATGCACATTCATGATCACAAAAATACATATGACGTCATCATGGCGGACACGACCGAGCCGATGGGACCGGCGGTCAACTTGTTCACGCGCGGTTTCTACCAAGGCATCTACGAGTCGTTGAAAGACGAAGGCTTGTTCGTCGCCCAGACCGACAACCCGTGGTTCAAAGCCGACCTCATTCGGCAAGTTAATCGTGACGTGAAGGAAGTGTTCCCTCTCGTGCGCGTCTTTACGGCGAACGTACCGACGTATCCGAGCGGTCTGTGGACGTTCACGATGGGCAGCAAGAAGCACGATCCGCTGGCCGTTGACGAGAGCGCCATTCCGGAACTCGACACGAAATACTACTCCCCGCGCCTTCACAAAGCGGCGTTCGCGCTGCCGAAGTTCGTGGAAGACTTGACGAAGTAATTCGCGTCAAACAAGCGGCGCCTGTGCCCGCGGTTTGACGTAACGTATTCGATCGAAAGGGGGCTTATCCATGCGTTTACCTCAAGCTTATTCCGGTAACGTGTTCATCTGCAGTTCCGAAGACTACGCTTCTTCTAAAGCAGTTATCTACGGCATGCCGATGGACTATACCGTATCGTTTCGTCCGGGCTCCCGTTTCGGCCCCGGCCGCATCCGCGAAGCGTCCGTAGGGCTCGAAGAGTACAGCCCTTACCTCGACCGCAGCGTCTACGACGTGCCTTATTACGACGCCGGCGATTTGCTCCTGCCATTCGGCAACGCGGCGAAGAGTCTCGACATCATCGGCGAATTCGTCGCCGGCATACTGGCCGACGGCAAAATCCCGGTCGGTCTCGGCGGCGAGCATCTCGTCAGTTGGCCGGTCATTCAAGAGGTGTACAAGAAGTATCCGGATCTTGCGATCCTGCACTTCGACGCTCATACGGACCTTCGCGAAGACTATGAGGGCGAGCCGCTGTCGCACTCCACGCCTCTCCGCAAGGCGGCGGAGCTGATGGGGCCGCAGAACATTTACCAGTTCGGCATTCGCTCCGGCTCCAAGGAAGACTGGACTTACGCGCAGACGTCCGGCATCCACTTCCATCCGTTTGACGTAGCCGAGCCGCTGAAGAAGGAGCTTCCTTCGCTGGCGGGCCGCCCGGTATACGTGACGATCGACATCGACGTGCTCGATCCATCCGCTGCGCCCGGTACGGGAACGACGGAAGCAGGCGGCATTACATCGAAAGAACTGCTTGAAGCGATTCATGCGATCGCCCGTTCCGGCGTCAACGTCGTCGGCTTCGACCTTGTCGAGGTGGCGCCGATCTATGATCCGACGGAAATGACGCCGATCGTCGCTTCCAAGATGGTTCGTGAAATGTTGCTTGGTTTTGTGAAGTAATCGAACATAAACATACGGAATAACCCTCGGAAATCGCGGATGTGCGGTTCCGGGGGTTATTTTTGTTCGCTCGGTGTCGATAATAATTGAATTTTGCGAAAATAGAGCTTCTATTTGCCTATTTTTATGTTAGAATATCTGACATATAAAATAGACGTGGATATGGGGTGGGCAGATGTTCGATTGGCTCGGATGGAAAACGGGTTTGCCTTTGTGGTGGTCGTATCGGCTCAATGCGAAGCTGAAGCCGGATGTGGCAAACATTTTTGAAGGGATCGCCGAAACGAGAGTCCAAGTGTTGACGGACTGGACGGCCGAGCAATGGCGGCAGTTGGACCGGCTGCGAGAACGGATGGAGCCGATGTACGCGAGCGACGGATCGGAGGCTGTCGGATCGGACGTGTGGAACAAGCTGTTCGCCGCGACGTATGCCCGGGCGACGGACGTAACGGAATTGTTCGTATTGGACGGCCAAGGCGCCGTCATTTATTCCACCTACCCGCCGCATGTCGGACATATTTACGATGTCGGTTCGCTGCTGTCGGCGGGAATTAGTTACTCGAGCGGAGAGGAGGACAAAGGACGTAAGTGCCTGTTCGGTCCGTTCGGCGACCCAATGACGCTGGAGATTGGGGCCCGATCGTCTCCGTTTCACGACAAAATGACGCTGCTCTTCATTCAACCGCTCCTTCGAAACGGCGAGTGGTCCGGCGCATTGTGCGCACGCGTCCCGAACGATGTCATCGGCGACCTGATTCAGCGGGAATCCGGCCACGTGTATCCGGATTCCGGCGACAACTATATTTTCATGGCCCAACCGGGGTTGAACCGCCATATCGCTCCCGGCACCGCGCTGTCGCGCAGCCGTTTCGAGGATCGGACGTTCACGCACGGCGAGAACTTGAAAGACGGCGTCACGACCGATTGGGGCACGGTGACGGTCAAGGAGCACACCGAGCTTGAACTGATGTTCACCGATCCGGCGACAGGGCATTTGCATCCAGGCGTGGCGAATACGATTCGCAATGGCAGCAATTTGTTCGTGGAATTTCCCGGTTACTCGGATTATCGGCACATCCCCGTCATCGGCAAGGGGGTAACGTTCCAGCTTCCGCATTGCCCGGACGTCTGGGGGATGATGTGCGAAGGAGATCTGGAAGAAGTGTACCGGATCAGGGGCACCGCGTTTCGGCAGGTTCGGCCTCACGCAATCCTCGTCGGGTTGCTCGGCGTGGCAGGAGCTTCGTTCGTTGCCATGATGGCGTCGCAAGTTTCTCCGATCATGACGGGGGTGTACGCTTTGGCATTAAACTTGTTGTTCGGCGCTTGGGCAGTCGGCGCGGTTTATCGACGGACGAACCGCAAAGTCGTAGAGCCGATCCGACGAATCAGCCGCTTCATTCGAATCAACGCCGAAGGTGAAGGCGATTTGACCCAGCGGCTTGACACGAAGGCGTTCGATAACGATGAATCCCGCGAACTGGCGAAATGGATCAATAATATGATCGATTCGTTGGAGGGCATTATGCTGAAAGTGAAACTAGCCGCTGCAGACGTGTCATCAAGTCAGCAATTGCTTAGCGAATCGACTTTGACGACGGCTGCATCGACGGAGCGGGCGAGCGGTAAAATCCACGATATGATTCGCAGCATCCGGCGTCAGCTCAAAGATATCGATGTGGCCAAAGGCGTAGCGGACGAGCTGCGTCAGACGCTGCGCATGCTTGAGGATAAAGCGTCGCAGCAAATTACGGTCGCTCAAGGCGAAGTCGGGCGCATTGGGGATAAAATGTCGGAAATTTCGGTGCGAGTCGCCGACACGAACAAGACCATCCGCATTTTCCTCGACACGGCAAGCGAAATTCGCGACGTCTTGAACGTCATCGAAGAAATATCGGCGCAAACGAACTTGCTTGCACTGAACGCCGCAATAGAGGCGGCCAGAGTCGGAGAACACGGTCGCGGTTTCGCTGTCGTCGCGAACGAAATTCGTAAGCTCGCCGATATGACGCGCAAGTCGACCGAGGAGGTTCATGGCTTCGTCGGGAAGATCGCCAATCATGCGCAGGAAGCTTACGGTTCGATTGCCGCAGGGACGAAAGTCGTCTCGGAAGGCGCCGATCTTGTCGCCGCGGCAACGGAGACGCTGGGCGATGCGAAAGCGGACGATTCGCTGAAGACGCAAGTCATCGACGAATTCGTCGCGCTGATGGAGAAGGTTGCCGCCGTCAGTCTCGAAAATCGGACGATCTCCTCCGAAGTGGAAGGTCGCATGCAGGAACTGCTGACAGACATCGTCGGCGTCCGCCATACGTCCGGCAACGTCGAAGCGATTACCGCTTTTATGCAGCAGCTCGTCGGCCAGTTCCGCCTGACGGAGCCAGGCAATCGATAACAAGAACCAAACCTTTCACCCCCGTAGAGCGATTGCATTGCCTGAAGTATATCGTCGCAGCCCAATGTAAAAGAAAACATATGCGGTAACCGAAAGAAACGCCGTTACTCCGATGCAGCTGCACACGAACGTTGGCTCGAAATCGCGCATCAACCCGATCGGCAAGTAGCTGATGAATCCTGCCGGCAAGATCGTGAACAAAACGACCCGCGCCACGCCTTTGAAGATGCTGGATGGATAAGTAGTCAGCGCGACGAAGCTGTTGAACGCTTGCTGCGCGATTCCTTCGGCATTGCCGACGAAGAAAGCCATGCTTCCCGCGATTACGAGCACTGCGATGAACAACAGTCCGCTGATCAACAGCGCTAACGCAAACGATAATGCCCCGATCAGGGAGTGGTCCCCGACGACCGCGTAAATGACGAGTCCGAAAATAAAATCGCCGATCGCGGTTACGGACATGCGGCTTGCCAGAACATTCAGCAGAACGGGCTTCGGTTGGGTTAAATAAACGTCCAATTGCCCGCTGGAGACGATAGATGCGATCCGGGGGAAATTGCCCAATAGGATGCTCGCCCAACCGAATCCTCCAGCGCTTACCGCCCACAGCATCATCACATCGTTGAACTCCCATCCCTGCACGACCGGGAATCGGTTGAAGAACAGCCCCCAGAAAACAAGCCATATCGCATTGTTGATAAACATCATGCCTGCCAGCAAGAGGAAGCTAAGCCGATATTCCATGGCGGAAGCAAGATTTACTTTCCAACATTCAAGCACAAACCGAGCGATTGCCCGTGGCGCGTTCTGCTGCGCATTTTTATCCTCCGTTCGCATGCAGCTTTTTCACTCCTTTCCGATAGATCGCCATAGCTGCCAGAACGAGTAGGAGTACCCATCCGAGCTGGATTCCGATCTCTTGAAGCAATACGTGACCGTCGAAATGAACCGCCGTTCGTGCCGGGAAATAGAGCGCCGCTTGAAAAGGCAGCCATGCGCACACCTTCTGCAGCCACTCTGGCATCAGATCGATCGGCATCAGCATTCCTCCTATCGTGAACTGCAGCTTATGCAACACGAACTCCATCCCTCGCACTTCTTCCACCCAGAATGCGCAAAGCGCGACAACCGCGTGGAGGAGAAAAGAAATCGTCAGCGCTCCGAGGCTCAGCGCGGCGAGTCCCGCCCAGCCTTGGCCGAAACTCGGCGCTCCGGCGATCGGCCAGGCAATCAGACTCCCGACAAACAAGTGGATGAATAGCCGAATGACCGCTTCAGCCAAGAAGCTCGAATAATGATAGCCGAGGTAGGAGAACGGCCGGATAAGCCGGATGGCAATGTCGCCGTTTTTGACCTCGTCTTCGACTCTTGCGCAAAGCGGCGGAACCGCCATCGTGAACGCCTCGGTGAACACGAGATACCAGACGATTTCCTTCAGTTTGAATCCGGCGATCGTCTTCTCCGTATCTCCGGCGTAAGCTGCCGTCCACAGTTGCGCGAATACGAACAAAATGAGCAGAAGGAACGTGGCGCGCAGCACGAAGTCCATTTTGTAGACGAGTTGCTGGCGCGCCGTAATGCGCGCTACCGCCCGCATCTTCAGCCCGATTGTCGCCCATCTCGCGGCGAACCCGTTCGTGTTCATATGGTTACTTCCTCCTCTTGCAGCCGCTCGCGATGCAGGCCATAAATATGCTTGATGATTTCCTCGAGCGGGGGATCCTCGACCGAGACGTCATCGAGGCGCATCGAGCCAAGCACACGACCGAGCACTTCCTCAATGCCAATCCGTTTCAAGTCGACTGACAGTTTGATCGTGCGCCCTTCGGTCGCTATGATTTCAGCTCCTTCGATACCAGGAAACTTTGGCTCGGACAGTTGTAATGAAATAGATGCCGATGCCATTGTTAACGATACTGTCTTCCGGCTGAGTATTTCCCGTTTCATTTTATCGACCGGCTCATCCAGCAACACACCACCGTGATGAATGACGATGGCACGCGTGCACATCGCTTCGACATCCGCCGCATCGTGCGAAGTGAGAAACACGGTCACGCCTTCGCTTCTATTTCTCTCGCGTATGAGCTCCCTGATACGCTGCTTCGCAATCGCATCGAGTCCGATCGTCGGTTCGTCTAGAAACAGCATTCGCGGACGATGCAGGAGAGAAGCCGCGATTTCGCAGCGCATCCGCTCGCCGAGAGACAGCTTTCGAACCGGCGTGTTCATGTAAGGTCCTAGCTCGAAGCGCTCGATCAAATCTCGGCTTCTTTCCAGGTAGTCGCCGCGTCTAAGCTCATACATCCGACTGATCAGCTCGAATGTATCGACCGGCGGAAGGTGGTACCATAGCTGCGATTTCTGCCCGAACACCGCCCCGATCCGGTAGGCCAATTTCGTCCGTTCCTTCCACGGCACGAAGCCGAGCACTTCCGCTTCCCCTGACGTCGGGTGCAGGATGCCGGTCAGCATTTTGATCGTCG
This sequence comes from Cohnella soli, assembly GCF_042655525.1. NCBI lineage: Bacteria > Bacillati > Bacillota > Bacilli > Caryophanales > Paenibacillaceae > Cohnella > Cohnella soli. The sequence goes on along the minus strand of NZ_JBHSMI010000013.1, from coordinate 30,495 downwards.
TCGATTTCCCTGCCCCGTTCGGCCCAAGGAAAGCGACCGACTCCCCTTCGCGCACAAGCAAATCGACGCTTTGTACGGCATCCTTTTCCTCCCATTGCGGTTTCCACATCGCTCGGATGCTTCCGGCGAGCCCGGCATCCTTCTTTTTTGTTTTGAACGTTTTGCTCAAACCTCTCGTCCGTAACGCCTCCATCATGAACGTGTCGCTCCCCTTCTTTGCCGCTCTGCAAGGGTAAAGCAAAAAAGACCCCGAGCAAGAGCCGCCTGTTAGGCGGAACTTGCCGAAGGTCTTTTATCCCTACGGTGTAGCTCGGCTTGTGCCGTTAGCCGGTTTCGCTCGGTTCGCCCGGCCTTATGCGCGCTGAGCGCAAGCCTGCGGATCCCTAGAAACCCTTCCGTTTGATGTTAAACATTACCATCCGCAGAACCTGATTGCAACGCTTTTTTTCGAGGCGTGACTTACATCTCCTGAGGGGCGGCGATTCCTAGTAAATTTAACCCTTGCTTTAGCACGTTCCTTGTAGCGGCCGCCAGGGCGAGCTTCGATGCGACTTCCGCCGGTTCGGCGCCTTCGTAGACGATTTTGCCGGAATTGTAGAAGCGATTAAACGCTTTGGCCACAGCCAGCAAATATTTCGCTAGGACAAACGGCTCGTTGTCGCTCACCGCTTCTTTCAATACCGCTTCAAACCGGGACAGCGTCTTTATGCATTCCCATGCTTCATTGGAAGCAAGTACCGCGCCGTCGACCAAGTGTCCCTGCCCGCGCAGATCCTCATAGTTTCCCTTCCGAAGTAAGCTGCAAATACGCGCATGGGTGTATTGCAAATACGGTCCTGTTTCCCCGTCGAAGCTGACCGCTTCTTCGATGTTGAAGTCGACGGACAACTGCCGATGATGCTTTAAGTCTCCGAAAATAACAGCCCCGACGCCGACCGCTTCCGCAATCCGTGATTTGTCCGGCAGAGAAGGGCTTTTCTCCTCTATGATGGCTAATGCGCGCTCGGTCGCTTCGTTAAGAACGTCCTCGAGGAAGACGACTTTGCCTCTGCGCGTCGACATTTTTTTGCCTCCGACCGTCATTAGCCCGAACGGGATGTGTCGGCAAGTATTCGCCCACGTATGTCCGAGCTTGTTCAACACGGCGAACACTTGCTGGAAGTGCAAGCTTTGCTCCGCGCCGACGACATACAGGATTTCGTCTGCCTTGAGCTCGTTTTTCCGATAGATCGCCGTGGCAATGTCCCTGACCGGATAGATCGTCGAGCCGTCCTTTTTCAGAATGAGGCAAGGCGGCAGGTTAAGCTCCTCCAGACGGACGACTTTGGCGCCGTCGCTGTCTTCCAATAGCCCTGAATTCTCCAATTCCCGTACGACGCCGTCGATCCTATCATTGTAGAAGCTTTCGCCCGTATAATGATCGAACGTTACGCCGAGTCTGTCGTAGACGCGATGAAATTCCTTCATGCTCTCGTCCACGAAGAACCGCCATAACTTGTGCGTCTCCTCATCGCCGCGCTCAAGCAACGCGAACGCTTCGCGCGCTTCGTCTTCCAATATGGGCTCGCGCTCGCTCTCTTCATGAAACCGCACATAAAGTCGCAAGCTTTCAGCGATTGGCTCATTCTGCAACGCTGCCGTATCGCCCCATCTCCGATAGGCGACGATCAGCTTGCCGAACTGCGTGCCCCAATCGCCAAGATGGTTCACTTTAATGACTTCGTGACCCGTCACAGCGTACAAGTTCGCGAGGGCGTTGCCGATCATCGTCGAACGCAAGTGACCGATGCCGAGCGGCTTGGCGATGTTAGGGGAAGACATGTCGATGACGACGCGTTTCCCTTGCCCCGCTTGCGAGTGCCCATAGCCGTAAGCCAGTGCTGCGCCGACGATGACGCTTTTCCAGCGTGCCCCGTCAAACGTTAAGTTCAAATACCCGCCAAGCGCCGAAGCGCGAACTTCGCCGTCCTGCCCTGCTCCTTCATTGATCGCGGCTGCGAACTGATCCGCGAGCTTCTGCGGCGATTGCCGTAGAAGCTTCGAGAAAACAAAACACGGCAGCGAGATGTCGCCCATCTCTTTCTGAGGCGGCACTTCCAGCATGCCGGCAAGCTTCTCTTCCGTCATGCCCGCTTCTGCGGGCAGTGCTGGCGCGATGATGGACGCCGCGATGTTCATCAACATGTTTTCCAACCTCCTGGTTATCAATCGTCGTGAAATGCAAAAATCCCCCGTCTCGTTAAGAGACGGAGGATAAGTCCGCGGTACCACTCTTATGGCGAACCGGCTGGCCGGAACCCACTTGCGTGCCCGTTAACGGCTTGCCGCCGGGTTTCCCTACTTCTGATTTCGGGAAACCGACTCCCGAGTGCGGTTCGCCGAAGTTCTCGCGCCGGCTTCCACTGTCCCGGCTCGCTGCGTGCGAGAATGGTTCGGTTACTCTCTCGTTCATCGTCGATCGAATATTTTTTTTCATTATAGTCCCACCGAACTCCCCATTCAAGCCCCGATTTGTATTTGAATTGAATGGGCGATGTGTATATAGTAGTAACAAGAGAAAAGAGCGCAAGGAGAGAGTGTGTGCGATGCCGGACAAAAAGAGCGTAACCGTCGGGTTCCGCAGCCGGCAGCAGGACGGCGAGACGGTATTGGCAGGATTGCCGGGGGAACTGTTCCGCTTGACGGAAGGCTGGGCGCTCGCCTATAAGGAGCCGCCGGACGAGAACGGGAAAGAAACGAACAACACGTTGTTCGTTCGCGCCGGGGAACTGAGGCTCAGACGCCGGGGGACTGTCGACTACGAGCAAGTTTTTCGCGTGGGAGAAAACGGCGTGCCGGGGGAAATGACGACGCCTTACGGTTCGCACGCGGTAATGGCGCGTACGTTCCGACTGGCTTCCGATCTGTCGGAGGCCGGGGGCTGGGTCGAATGGGAATACGAGTTGATGCTGCACGATCAGACGGCCGGAAACTTCCATGTCCGTCTCGACATTAAGGGATAATATCGGGAGGAAACACATTCATGAACGCATTGGAACAATTGCAAATATCGGTGAAGGAGGCGCTGGCGGATGCGGCGCTCGCGGCGGGACTTGTCTCGTCGAAGGACGAGCTGCCGACAATCACGCTGGAAGTGCCGAAAGAGAAGTCTCACGGCGACTTGGCGACGAATCTGGCGATGCAGCTGACGAAGATCGCGAAGAAAAACCCGCGTCAGATCGCCGAAGCGATCATTGGCAGCTTGGAGGCTGGCCGGGCTTCGATCGTTTCCGCGGAGATCGCAGGACCGGGCTTCATTAACTTCCGTCTGGACAAAAACTACCTGTACCCTGTCATCGGCGAAGCGATCGAACAAGGCGAAAGTTATGGCAATATCGACGCCGGACAAGGCAAACGGGTGCAAGTCGAATTCGTCAGCGCGAACCCGACGGGCAGTCTTCACCTCGGACACGCTCGGGGTGCGGCCGTCGGCGATGCGCTGTGCAACGTATTGTCCGCCGCAGGATACGACGTGACGAGAGAGTACTATATTAATGATGCGGGCAATCAGATCAACAACCTCGCCCGTTCGATCGAAGCGCGCTATCGTCAGATACTAGGTCAAGATGCCGAAATGCCGGAAGATGGTTATTACGGGGAAGATATCGTCGGTTTTGCGAAGGAACTGGCGGATGAGCAAGGGGACAAACTTCTCTCCCTTGGCGACGAAGAGCGGTTCGTGTACTTCCGGTCCTACGGTCTGGAGAAAGAGCTTGCGAAAATCAAGCGGGATCTGGGGCGGTTCGGCGTTCGGTTCGACGAATGGTACAGCGAAACTTCGCTGTACGAGAACGGCAAAGTGATCGAAGTTCTCGCCGCATTGCGCGCGCAGGGCCACGTGTACGATCAGGATGGCGCGGTATGGCTCGCATCCATGGCATTCGGCGACGACAAAGACCGCGTGCTCGTCAAGAACGACGGAAGCTACACGTATTTGACGCCGGACGCAGCTTACCATATGGATAAGTACAAACGCGGTTACGATCAGATGATTAACATCTGGGGCGCGGACCACCACGGCTACATCCCGCGGATGAAAGCGGCTATGGCGGCGCTCGGCAACGATCCGGACAAGCTGACGGTGTTGACCGCCCAGATGGTCAGCCTGTTCCAGGGCGGAGAGAAAGTGAAAATGTCCAAGCGCACCGGCAAAGCGGTGACGATGGAAGACCTCATGGACGAAGTGGGCGTCGACGCGATTCGCTACTTCTTCACGATGCGCAGCATGGATTCGCACCTTGACTTCGACATGGATCTCGCAGTGTCGAAATCAAACGAAAACCCGGTCTTTTACGTGCAGTACGCGCATGCGCGCATTTGCAGTATTTTCCGTCAGGCCGAGGAACAGGGCGTCTCCGTCAAGCCGTGGAAGGACGCCGATCTCTCGAAGCTGAACGCGGAACAGGAATACGATCTCATTCGCAAAATCGGCGAACTGCCCGAGACGATCGCGGAAGCCGCTCGCAATTATGCGCCGCATTCGATTATTCGTTATGTGTACGAGCTCGCTTCGCAGTTCCACAGTTACTACAAAGCGGAGCGCGTCATTACCGAAGATGCCGAGCAGAGCCAGGCTCGCTTGCAACTGCTCGCGGCCGTGCGGGTAACGCTCGCTCGAGCGCTCGCGCTCGTCGGCGTTTCCGCACCGGACAAGATGTAACGACCTCGCAGTTACTGACTATTGACCGCTACAATTGCTCGGCAGCCTTTAACAAACGCGCTACGTTCAGCTCTCCGGCCGTCCGGAGAGCTTTGCTGTTTCTCAGAGGCTTGGCGGATGACTGAATGAGCGACTTGATCTGGTTCGGCGTCAATCCGGGTTTCAGGGCGAGCAGAAGCGCAATCGCTCCCGTCACATGCGACGTGGCCATCGAGGTGCCGCTCATTTCGCGGTGTTTGCCTCTAAGCCAGGCGGAGACGATGCGATCGCCCGGTGCATAGACGTCGACAAGGCCGCTGCGGTTCGTGAAGGATGCAATTCGGCTTCGTTGATTCGTTGCGCCGACGGCGATCGTTTGCGCATACCTGGCAGGATAGTCGATTTCTCCGATTCTGCCGTCGTTGCCGGAGGATGCGACGATAAGAATGCCGGCCCGGTAAGCGGTGCCGACGGCATTCAGCAGGGATTTGCTTCTTGTTTTCATGCCGAAGCTCATATTGACGACGTCGATCTGATTACGAACGCACCATTCGATGCCCAGGATAATGTCCGAGACATACGCGCTTCCGTTGTGGTCGAACGCCTTGATCGGGTAAATTGTCGAACGCGGCGCGACGCCGATCATGCCTTGCAATTCATTGGCTGCGGCAATCGTTCCCGCGATGTGGGTGCCGTGGCCGTTGTCGTCTTGGGGAAGCGCCATTCGTTGCAAAAGGTTAATGCCCCTCTCCAGCGAGTGGCGGAGGTCGGGATGTCCGAAGTCGACGCCGGTGTCGATAACGCCGACTTTAACGCGATAACCGGTCGTCCGACTCCAGGCTTGCGGCGCTTGAATATGCTTGACGCCCCAAGGGATGCCCGTGTCGGTGACGATTGCGCCTTTGGGCAGCGCGGACACTTTGACCCGGATGTCATCCTCCCAATAAGCTTTGCCCGCCAGCGAACGAGGCAATTCGCGCGATCCCGCCCGACAACTGACGGCCTGAATTAGGCCGAGCTTGCGGACGCCTTTGGGCAGCGCGCCATCCGCGCCGGACGGATTCGGTTGCAATGCGTGCAAGAAGCGGGCGTAGTCATCGGGGTTCCAGAATCGCAGGATGCTCCTGCGCCCGCGCTTGCCTGCGGAGCGGGAAGAGATGCGGATCCACTCCGCGATATCGCTAGCATCCATCTCGGCTTCCCTCCCGGACGAGTTGCGGCATGGCGACTGCAAAAAGCGAAGCACCGTCTTGCCGTGTTCTCTACTGTATGAACGAGCAGCGTCAAAAGCTTGGGAAAGCGGCCTTTTTTGCTCGGAAATAGGCGCCGTTCCGTGTCATTTCCCATTCGCCGACATACGATAAATGGAGAGCTTCCCCGGCGAGGCTCTCGTCATGCCGGTTCCTCCGCCCGCGGAGCGGCCGGGAAGGGATACAGTCGAAAAGCGAAGGGACGTCCGTTATGGACGCTCCTTCGCTTTTTCGCGACTTGCAATTTTATACGAAATACGGTTTACTAAAGGTTGACAATCAACGTGAAGGTAGTCATTCGTCACCGAATGACCCCCGCAATACTCCTTAGTCGTCCGCCGGACGTCGAAGGCGTATTTGCTTGCCGGTTCACATAAAGAGAGGATGGAAGACACGTGAGCGCCGATTACGTGCTGAAACTAGACTCCGAGAAAATTCGCGAGATGCCGATGGTCGATCTGGCCTACGAATTGCTGAAGAGTGCGAACACCCCGTTTTACTACAGGGACCTGATGATGGAGATCGCCAAGATGCGCGGCTTGTCCGAGAGCCAGGTGACCGATGTTATCGCCCAACTCTATACGGAGATTAACATCGACGGACGTTTCGCTTGCGTCGGCGGCAACGTCTGGGGCTTGAAGCGCTGGTATCCTGTCGAGCGTTCCGACGATCCGATGAACGCGGGCGGCAAACGTCCTCGCATCATCAACGATGAGGACGACGATGATGACGATCTTTACGGTGAAGAAGAGGACGTTGCATCCGCGGATGAAGAGACTTACGATCTGTTCGACGAAGATCGCGAAGAAGTGTTCGAAGAGGGCGAAGAGGCGGCAGAAGCCGACGAAGAAGCGCTTATCGATGAAGAAGACGATTCCGAGCTCGACGAAGATCTGTCCGAGGAGAAAGACGAAGACGACGATTTCGACGACGAAGAGGAAGACGATCTGGCAGACGATGAGGACGAGGACGACGATAATTGATTACGGAAACGCCTTCGGCATAGTCAAAATGTCGAAGGCGTTTTTGCTTGACACCGACATTTCGACACGTTAAACTAGTGCTTGGGCTTTAGAACTGAGCTTTTCCATAGCGTAAATTAGAAAAGTGCCCCCATTTATTGGGTGACGCTTTTTTTCATTTTTTACTAAGTTTTAGTCAAGTCAAGGCACGAAAAGGTACAAAATGGGTAACGATAATGAGGATGCCGGCAGGGCATGCAGCAGGAGGTTTCGTTCAGAGTGACCAAATACATTTTCGTAACGGGCGGTGTCGTATCATCGCTGGGCAAAGGCATTACGGCGGCGTCTTTAGGACGTTTGCTCAAAAACCGCGGCCTGAAAGTGACGATTCAAAAGTTCGATCCGTACATTAACGTGGATCCGGGGACGATGAGCCCGTACCAGCACGGGGAAGTGTTCGTAACCGACGACGGCGCGGAGACGGACCTTGATCTCGGGCACTACGAGCGTTTTATCGACATCAATCTTTCGAAGAACAGCAACGTGACGACGGGTAAAATCTACTCGACCGTTATCAGCAAGGAGCGTCGCGGCGAATACCTCGGCGGCACCGTTCAAGTTATCCCCCACATTACGAACGAAATCAAGGACCGCGTCTTCCGTGCCGGCAAGGAAGCGGGCTCCGACGTCGTTATCACCGAAATCGGCGGCACGGTCGGCGACATCGAAAGCTTGCCGTTCCTCGAGGCGATTCGCCAGATCAAGAGCGATATCGGCCGCGACAACGTTATGTACATCCATGTTACGCTCATTCCTTATATTAAAGCAGCCGGCGAAGTGAAGACGAAGCCGACGCAACATAGCGTGAAAGAATTGCGCAGCATCGGCATTCAGCCGAATGTGATCGTCTGCCGTACCGAGTATCCGCTTGCGGAAGACATGAAGCGCAAGATTGCCTTGTTCTGCGACATCGACGCGAACGCCGTCATCGAATGCCGCGATGCGTCGACCCTGTACGAAGTGCCTCTGAACCTGCGCGCGGAAGGCTTGGACGATTATGTCGTCAAGCATCTGAACCTGCAAGTCGGTCCTCCGGATATGAAGGAATGGGAGGCACTTGTCAATCGCGTCAAGTCGCTGAAGAAGACGACTGAGATCGCGATCGTCGGCAAATACGTCGCTTTGCACGACGCGTATCTGAGTATCGTAGAATCGCTCGCCCACGCGGGCATTGACGCGGACTCCGAAGTAGAGATCCGCTGGGTGAACGCGGAAGAGGTCACTCCGGACAACGTGAACGAGCTGCTCGGCGACGTACACGGCATTCTCGTGCCAGGCGGCTTCGGCGACCGCGGCATTGAAGGCAAAGTGACTGCGATCCGCTATGCTCGCGAGACGGGCACGCCGTTCTTCGGCATCTGCCTCGGCATGCAGGTTGCGGTGATCGAATACGCGCGCGGCATGGCCGGACTCGACGGCGCGAACAGCTCTGAGATTCATCCGGCGACACCGTTCCCGGTCATCGACTTGCTGCCCGAGCAGAAGGATATCGAAGACCTCGGCGGCACGATGCGTCTCGGTTTGTATCCGTGCAAGCTTGTACCTGGCAGCTTGGCCGCGCAATGCTACGGCGACGAGCTCGTCTACGAGCGCCATCGTCACCGGTACGAGTTCAACAACGAATATCGCGAGCGTATCGAATCGGCTGGCTTACGTATTTCCGGCACGTCGCCGGACGGTCGCCTTGTCGAGATGATTGAACTTCCTGGTCATCCATGGTTTCTGGCCGTGCAATTCCATCCGGAGTTCACGTCCCGTCCGAACCGTCCGCAGCCGCTGTTCCGCGAATTCGTTAAAGCGTCGCTCCTCCGTTCGGAACAATAATCGATTGTGCGAAGCCGTCTTGGCCCTTGAAGGGCCGGGCGGTTTTTTGGCATTTTCACGCGTTTGGGAGGATGGATAATTCAGTAACTCTTCATAAATTTAACAGAGGGAGAAGGAATTCGCGGTTTGGTCACGAATTAGGCTACATCGGTGAATATGGAGGATGAGCTCTTGGAAAAGAAGAAGTTATTAATCGTAGACGATCAAGTAGGCATCCGTATTTTGCTTTTGGAAGTATTCGCGACCGAAGGGTACGATACGTTTCAGGCAGCCAACGGCAGAGCGGCTCTGGACATCGTGCGTAGCCACCGGCCAGATCTTGTGCTGCTCGACATGAAGATTCCCGGCATGGATGGTCTGGAAATTTTGAAGCAGATCAAAGAATATGACCGAGACATCAAGGTGATTATGATGACGGCTTACGGGGAACTCGACATGATCAAGGAAGCGACGGATCTCGGCGCGCTTATGCACTTCACCAAACCGTTTGACATCGATGAGATGAGGCTAGCAGTGAACATGCAGTTGAGCGGGGGTTCGGTATCCCGTTTCGCCACGGGTTCTTAACTAGTCGCCGAGACTAGTTTCCTAGGTATGAATGGGACGATAGAACGACCGGCGGATCAATTCGAACCGCTCGGTTTACTTCGTCAAGCCGTTTTGTGTTATAATAGCAAATGTTCCTGCGGCGTTCGCTCGAAGGCCGTGGCGAATGGTTCGAAGTTTCGTCGTTATACATGGCGTTGTCAGTCTATACGATCGAAGTTATTATTGCGGGAAAACGTCGTTCAGGCGTTTTCCCGTTCCTTCATGTGTCGGTGATTCCTCATCGACAACTACACGAGGAGGAAGACCGCATTCATGGAAAAACTGATGGTACGGGGTGGACGGCCGCTCAGAGGGACGGTCGGCATCAGCGGCGCTAAGAACAGCGCTGTTGCTCTTATCCCCGCGGCGATATTGGCAGAGACAGAAGTCAGATTGGACAACTTGCCTCAACTGAGCGATGTGGCCGTGTATGCGGAGTTGCTGGAAGAGTTGGGCGGCAAGGTAAGCTGGGAGAACGATACGATGATGATCGACCCGTCCGCGATGCGGTCGGTGCCGATGCCTAACGGAAGAGTGAAGCTGCTCAGAGCCTCTTACTACTTAATGGGTGCGTTGCTTGGCAGGTTCGGAGAGGCCACGATCGGTTTGCCGGGCGGATGCAACTTCGAGCCTCGCCCGATCGACCAACATATTAAAGGCTTCGAAGCGTTGGGAGCGGAAGTGACCAACGATCACGGTTCCATCCGGATTCGCGCGAAAGAACTGAGAGGCGCCAAAATTTATTTGGACGTCGTCAGCGTCGGAGCGACGATCAACATTATGTTGGCCGCTTCTAGGGCGAAAGGATTGACTTTGATCGAAAATGCGGCGAAAGAGCCTGAGATCATCGATGTCGCTACGTTGCTTAACGCGATGGGAGCGAAGATCAAAGGCGCCGGCACCGAGACGATTCGGATCGAAGGCGTATCGGAAATGCACGGTTGCAGACATTCCATCATCCCCGACCGCATCCAAGCGGGAACCTATATGATTGCCGCTGCGGCGACCCGCGGCGATGTCCTTATCGATAATATTATTCCTAAGCATTTAGAAGCTTTGACGGCAAAGCTTCAAGAGATGGGCGTACACGTCTATGAGATGGACGAGGCGATCCGTGTCGTCGGACAGCCGCTCTACGAAGCCGTTGATGTGAAGGCGCTCGTCTATCCGGGCTTCGCGACGGATTTGCAGTCGCCGATGACGAGTCTGCTTACGCAGGCGCGAGGCGTTAGCGTATTGTCCGATTATGTGTACAGCAATCGGTTTAAGCAAGTGCCGGAACTTGCCCGCATGGGTGCGCAGATTCGGGTGGAAGGGCGTTCCGCGATTATCGAAGGCGGGCCTCTTAACGCGGCTAAAGTCCGTGCGGCGGACTTGCGTGCAGGAGCTTCTCTTGTCGTCGCTGCATTGACGGTGGAAGAGGGAACGACAGAGATTAGCGGCGTAGAGTACATCGACCGGGGTTATGAACGCCTCGTGACCCAGCTCAGCAACCTTGGTGCGGAAGTGTGGCGCAACGGGTAACGATGATCGTCGTAAAGTTTTTGGAAGAGCAAGTTGTTATTTCTGAGCAGAAGTGGGGATTATTTTGACCGATTTGATGATGGGCGATCTCGAAGGGATGAAGTTGACCGAGCTGTACAAGCTTGCGAAGCAGCATCAGATTCAAAACTATGCCCAGATGAAGAAAAGAGAGCTGATCGTTGCGATTCTGCGGGCGCAGGCGGAGCGAAGCGGGCTCATGTTCATGGAAGGCGTGCTGGAAGTGCTGCCGGAAGGTTTCGGGTTTCTGCGGCCGATCAACTACCTGCCTAGCCCGGAAGATATTTATATTTCGGCTTCGCAGATTCGCAAGTTCGATCTCCGTACGGGCGACCTCGTATCCGGCAAATGCCGGGCGCCGAAAGAGAACGAAAGGTTTTTCGGCTTGTTGCAAGTCAACGCCGTCAACGGCGTCACGCCGGAAACTGCTGCGGAACGATTGCATTTTCCCGCGCTTACCCCTCTGTACCCGCAGAAGAAGATTAAACTCGAGAACTCTCCGACTCAGTTGTCCACCCGCATTATGGATCTCGTCGCCCCCGTCGGGCTCGGCCAACGCGGCCTGATCGTCGCTCAGCCGAAGGCGGGCAAGACGCTGCTGCTGAAAGAAATCGCGAACAGCATCGCGGCCAATCACCCGGATATCGACTTGTTCGTGCTGCTAATCGATGAACGTCCGGAAGAAGTGACGGACATGCAACGTTCGGTTAAAGGCGAAGTGATCGCGTCTACATTCGATGAAGTGCCGGAGAACCACATTAAAGTCGCCGAGCTCGTGCTCGAACGCGCGCTGCGGCTCGTGGAGCATAAGCGCGACGTCGTCATTCTGCTAGACAGCATCACAAGGCTTGCGCGTGCCTACAATCTCGTCGTTCCGCCGTCCGGCCGTACTTTGTCCGGAGGAATCGACCCGGCGTCGTTCCATCGTCCGAAGCGGTTTTTCGGATCGGCGCGCAACATCGAAGAAGGCGGCAGCTTGACGATTCTGGCTACAGCGCTCGTGGAGACGGGTTCCCGCATGGACGATATCATCTACGAAGAGTTCAAAGGAACCGGCAACATGGAACTCCATCTCGATCGCAAACTGTCGGAACGTCGGATTTTCCCTGCGCTCGACATTCGTCGTTCAGGCACGCGTCGCGAGGAATTGCTGCTCGATAAGGAAGCGCTCGACAAGCTGTGGGCAATCCGCAAGAGCATGAATGACTCGATGGAATATGTGGAAGGGTTCCTGAAGAAACTGGCCAATACGAAGACGAATCAGGAGTTCCTGGATTCCTTGGACATGAGCGGAGCTTCGGGCGCGCCAAGCTCGCCGAGTTCGTCATCGGCAGGATCCGGAAGCGCGCCGCGCCGTCCGGCGCCGCGAACGAATTCGCCTCGCGGATATAGCAAGGAGTAAGGAGGGCTTCGCCCATGCATCTCGTATACGCAGACGAGCAAGGCAAAGTTTACGATCATCCCGACTTGTACGGCATCGCCCGCAGCGGCAATGACTTCGTCGAGCTCCTCGACGATGAGCTGATTCCGCTGCCGGCGGGAGCGACGCTCGTCGGGCTTCCCCATACCCGTCCGGTCGGCATGAACCCGTCCACCGGAAAAATGCAGCATCTCCCCGGCGCCTACCAGGCGGTCGGGGCGTTGCTGCCTCAAGGCTTCACCCGGTTTTACGTGCCGGGTTACACGAAAACGGATAAGACGCAGTTGTTCCCGCTATTTGGCTACACGGCAGTCGTCTGGAAAGACGGAGGCTTCTATGTTGCCGCCGGACAGAGCGACGATCCCGAGCCGTGGAATCCGGAGAACTGCGACCGTAATGTGCTAAAGCTAGAAGTCGACCGGATTTTGGACAAATATCCGGAAAACCGATTGTACAAGCATCTGTCCCATTGCGCGCTCGAATACGAATGCCTCACTTCCTCCAACACATTCCTGCAACGGCTGGAAGGCGCCGTACCGGTATCTTTCTCCTGCAATGCAGGCTGCTATGGCTGTATCTCGGAACAGCCTGACGACAGCGGTTTTGTCGCTCCGCAGACGCGGCTGAAGTTCAAGCCGGACGTGGAAGAAGTCGTCCAGATTATGCTGGAGCACTTGAAGACGCCGCAATCGATCATCAGCTTCGGCCAAGGCTGCGAAGGTGAACCTTCGACCCAGGCGAAGACCATTATCGAAGCGATCAAACGGGTGCGCGAACAGACGCAGCTCGGTTATATCAACATCAACACGAACGCCGGCTTGTCCGACCATATGCGGGCGATTACCGACGCGGGGCTGGACTTGATGCGGGTGAGCACGATCAGCGCGCTCGACGAGCATTACAATGCGTACTATAAGCCTCGCGGCTACACGCTTAAGAACGTCGAGAAGTCGTTGAAGTATGCGACCGATAAAGGCGTGTATACGTCGATCAACTATTTGGTATTCCCGGGCGTTACCGACCGCGAAGAAGAGATCGAAGCGATGATCGGATTCGCTCGGCGCACGGGGCTGAAGCTCATTCAGATGCGTAACCTGAACATCGACCCGGATGCGTATCTCGCGCTCATTCCTCCGGCGCAAGGCGAGATTTACGGCATGAAGACGCTGCTGGAAATTTTCCGTCAGGAGCTGCCGGACGTCGTTGTTGGCTCATATACGCACGTGCCTCCGGTCGCTTCGCGCTAATTGCGTTCAAACACACTTTGGTTCGATGAGCAGAATAGTGATCTGCTGGAAGTTAGTTCGGCGAAAACCGGGCTGACTGGCGGAATAGTGATCTGCTGGAACGTTAGTTCGGCGAAAATCGAGCTGACGGGCGGAATAGTGATCAGAGGGAACGTTAACAACACAAACAGGGATGTCCATTAGTCACTCCTTTTGACTAGTGGATATCCCTTTTTTCTGTGTTTTGGCTTCCTTCCCAGGCTCTAGCTGCTGTGTGGTGGAGATATTCTCTAAATATATTGAGATAAATGGAGTTTTACACTATTATTCAATTATACAAGTGAATCCGAGCAGTCGAAGGAGTGGCAGCGCCGAAAATGAAAATTCCAACCGGAGGAGCCAACACGCTGTTGGTGTTATCCAGCATTTATAATTCGTTGACCCGTACCGAGAAAAAAATCGCCGACGTCATTCAGGAGGATCCGGAAGCCGTCGTCTACGTCACCCTTACCGACTTGGCGGAAAAGGCGGGAACCGGCGAGACTTCGGTGCTGCGGCTCTGCCGCAAGATCGGATTCAAGGGATATCAGGAATTCAAGCTATCGCTTGCCCAGGATCTGGTCGTCCCCGTTAGAAACGTCCACAGCGAGATCGAAGAGTCGGACGATCTGAAGGTGATCGCGGCCAAGATTACGGCGGAGAACACGAAAGCGATCGAGAATACGTTAAACCTGCTGGACATGGGTCAGATGGAAAAAGCGATCGAAGCGATCGGCAAGGCGCATAAAATCTATTTTTTCGGCGTCGGTTCTTCGGCAAACACGGCAATGGATGGCAAATACCGGTTCATGCGTCTCGGTTATAACACCGAGGTGATCAACGATCCCCATATCATGGCGATGACGGCCGCTCTCATGAGCGACGACGACGTCGTGTTCGCCGTTTCGACTTCGGGAAGCACGAAGGACGTCGTGGACGCTATCCGCCTGGCCAAGAAAAAACGCATCTTTTTCATCTGCCTGACGAGCCACTTAAGGTCCCCGCTCACGCAATTCGCAGACGTCGTCCTGCTGTCGAAATCCCGGGAGACGCCGCTGCAAGGCGGAGCGTTCTCGTCGAAGCTGTCCCAAATACACGTGTTGGACATTCTGACGACGGCTACGGCGATTCGTTACAAGGAGAAGGCTTACGAAGCGTTAGAGCAAACCTCCAAAGCCGTCGTCGATAAAATTTACTGAATCGGGGCTGATCGGTGTGAAGAAAATCGTATACGTACCGCTCGACGAGAGACCTTGCAATTATCAGTATCCGCTCGATTTGGCCGGGATGACGGACGTTCGACTCGTTGCGCCCGGGCTTGAAATGCTCGGCGACAAGAAGGAGGCCGCGGACGTAGGTCGTTTGGCGGAGTGGCTGAAGGAAGCGGCAACGGATGCGGATTACGTCCTTGCATCGATCGATATGCTGGCTTACGGAGGAATAGTACCTTCCCGGCTGCACGGGTGGACTCCTGAGCAATGCGCATCGCGGTTGCAACTGCTCCGCGAGCTCAAGAAGCAACGTCCCGAGCTTCGCATCTTCGCGTTTAACCTGATCATGCGGGCTCCCGCGTATTCGAGCAGCGAAGAGGAGCCAGATTATTACGCGGAATACGGGCGGGAACTATACGATTACGGCAGGTTGGGGGATAAGGAGGAGCGCGGGGCTCTTGCTGGGGATGAAGCTGCGGAACTAGAAAACTTACAACATCGAATTCCGCCAGAAGTGCTTGCAGACTTCCTTGGCCGACGCCGCACGAACGCGTCGATCAATGAAATGGCGATCGATCTCGCGAACGAAGGCGCTATCGATTTCTTAATCATTCCTTTGGACGACAACTCCCCGTACGGCTACACGTCGGCAGACCAACGCCGACTGGCCGCCAAGGTGGAGCGGCTCGGTTTGTACGATCGCGTTCACATTTACCCGGGAGCCGACGAGATCGGCTGCACGCTATTCGCGCGAATGTTCGGCGAGATCAAGGGCTTCGTCCCTCAGTTTCGCGTTCGGTTTTCCTCGACGCTTGGCCCGTCCTGCGTTCCCAAGTACGAGGACCGTACGCTAAACGAAAGTATAAAAGCCCACATCACTGCGGCGGGAGGTATAATCGCCGACAGCGCGGATGCGCCGGACATTTACTTGATGGTGCATTCGCCAGCCGTCTCCCAGATAGACATGGCGGAGACGACCGATCCGTATGATCGCCGCCACCGCTCCTATTTTTCGGAGATCAACTTGCGCGAGTTCGTTCAAGCGATCCGGCATTATGCTTCGCATGGGCGATTGATTGCGCTCGCCGACGTCAGCCTGTGCAACGGAGGAGACGATTCTCTGATGAGCACGCTGGGCAAAGCGGGGTTATTGAACGACATTTCCTGCTACGCGGCGTGGAATACGTCGGGCAATTCTCTCGGGACCGTCATTTCCCATGCCGTCATCGAGGCGTATCTCCGCGATTTGTCCGGGCACGCCAATACCGAAGTGGTCGGCGACGCGCGCCAGAAAAGCAGACAATATTACGCGTATCGCCTTCTCGAGGATTGGGGTTATCAAGCCGTCGTCCGCCAAAACATCTGCGACAATGAACTAAAGGCGCTCGGCGGGGAATATTTTAATCTAGCCCACGTGCAGAAGGAGGTCGAATCCGTCATCCAAGATAAGTTGGAGCAATTCTCCAAAATGCGCTTGAGCGGGTTGGGCAACTTTGAAGTGAGCGATGTCCGGCTGCCTTGGCGACGTATGTTCGAGGTCGGATTCCGTTTGAAAATCAACTAAGTGGAGTAATCCTCCTAATATTAATATAAAAAAGAAAAATTCCTTTACAGAATCACCCTGCCGAATCTATAATGGATTCAGGCAAGGGTGATTCAATCATTATAAAGGGGTGAAAGCGCTTTATGAGAATGAAGAAAGCAATGGCAGGAACGACAGCCGCTTTGCTCGCGCTTAGCGTGACGGCGTGCGGTGGCAACAACAAGGATGCCGGTGAGTCCGCTTCCCCGTCCGCCAGCAAACCCGCGGCTTCGGAATCGGCGAAGCCGGCCAAAGAGAAAACGACGGTCAACTTCTGGTACCTGTGGGGAGGAACCGAAGGGGGATACGTCGAGAAATTAATTTCGGAGTTCAACGCCAGCCAGGATTTGTACGAAGTGAAAGGGCTGTCGGTGCCTGACGTCCAGAAGGTCGTCGTCGGCATCTCCAGCGGCAATGGCCCGGATATCACGGATAATTTCAGCAATAATACGGCTTCTTACGCACAGAAAGGCATGCTTGAGCCGCTTGACGATTATATCAGCAAATCGAACTACGACATGTCCGACTTCGTGCCCGCCGCGCTTGAAGGCGGCAAGTTCCAAGGTAAACAATATGCGCTGCCGATCAATGTCAACTTTAGCCTTATGTTTTACAACAAGAAGCTGTTCGCGGACGCGGGCATTGTTGATCCACCGAAAACGTCCGACGAGCTGCTCACGGACGCCGTCAAACTGACTAAGGTTAACGCCGATAAGACGATCGAAGTTCTCGGGTTCCCGGATTTCCCGCTCGTCTACTACACGACTTCGATGTCGATGGCATTCGGCGGCAGCTTCATTTCGGATGACGGCAAGACGCTGACGCCGGATAATCCGGGTACGCTGGAAGCTCTCAAGCTGATGCAGTCTTACCGGAACCAATTCGGCGTCGACAATATCGCTAAGTTCAATTCCTCGGCCAAGTATTTGGATGCGACCGATCCGTTCATTAACGGCAAGCAAGCGATCCGGCTCGACGGCCCGTGGTTCGGCAACACGGTCAAGAACGTATTGAAGAAGGATTTGGATTACGGCATCGCTCCTCTTCCGGGACCAGCGGGACATCCGGAACTCGCGGGCGGCGGCGAAGTCAGTTCCTCCACTTTCTTCATTCCGAGCAACGCGAAAAACAAAGACGGCGCATGGGCGTTCATGAGCTGGCTCATGTCCAAGGAGAATATGGTCAAGTTCAACAGCATGTTCTCGAATCTGCCGGCGCGTACGTCCGTCTATGACGACCCTGCGTTCGCGAACATTCCTGACTTCAAGCAGTTCGCCGAAGCCGCGAAGAGCCCGAACTTGAAAGCTTTCCCTGTATTCGACGGACAAAGCGAATATAACAAAGTGATCGGAGACGAATTCGAGCTCGCGGTCAACGGCAAGCAATCTGCCGAAGACGCGGTGAAGCACATGAAAGAGAAATCCGCCGGCTTGTTGAAGTAACCGTAGGGACCGACCGATAGCGGCCTTCCTGTTCTCTGCTAGCAGGGGAGAGAACAGGAAGGTATCGCGACTTTGAACGGCATGGGGGTAACGCAGTGAGAAAAAACACTTGGACCGGATTCGTTTTCGCCAGTCCGTGGATCGTGGGCTTCTTGCTTTTCACGCTATACCCGATCGGCGCTTCGCTGTATTACGGCTTCACCGATTTCAATGTCTTCCAACCGCCGCATTACGTCGGACTGGATAACTACGAAGGACTTTTGAAGGACGATCTGTTCTGGAAAAGCGTGCGGAACACGATGTATTTGACTGCCGTTAGCACGCCAATCAACATTTTGTTTTCTTTGATCACGGCATGGCTTCTCAATTCGAGAATTCGCGGGCTATCGATCTATAGAACCGTTTATTATATCCCGACGATCATCCCTCTGGCGGCGACATCGCTGCTATGGATGTGGATTATGAACGCGCAGTACGGACTGTTGAACGCGATGCTCCGATGGCTGGGCTTGCCTCAGCCGAACTGGCTTGCGGACCCTGCCTTAACGAAGATTTCTATGGTTGTGATGGGACTGTGGAGCGTCGGCAACATCATTATTATTTTTCTGGCTTCGTTGCAGGAAGTGCCTCAATCGCTGTATGAATCGGCTTCCATCGACGGCGCGGGCGCTTTCCGGAAATTCGTCCGCATCACGCTGCCCTGGATATCTCCGATTATTTTGTTCCAATTAATCATGCAAATCATTAATAACCTTCAATATTTCACACAGGCGTATTTCGTCGTGTCGAGCACGAATTTGAACGCCGGAACGAGCGGCGGTCCGGAGAATTCCCTTCTGTTCTATGCGCTGTACCTGTACCATAATGCGTTCCAGTATTTCAAGATGGGCAAAGCCTCCGCGATGGCTTGGATTCTGTTCGTAATCGCTGGAGTGGTCACGTGGATCATCTTCGCGACTTCGCGCAAATGGGTGACGTACGGAGGGGGCGATTAAGATGAGGAACCAACTTTTGCTTCGCAAATCGGGCACGCATCTGATTCTCTTCCTGCTTGGCCTGTCATTCCTGGCGCCGTTCGCGTGGATGCTGTTGACGTCGTTGAAGTCTCTCGACGAGATTTCTTCTTTACCGGTTACGATTTGGCCCAAGAATTTCGAGTGGTCCAATTACACCGAAGTGTTTAGCGTCATTCCGTTTAGCAAGTATTTTCTGAACACGCTCGTCATTACGTTGCTTAGCGTTGTCGGGCAACTGTTCTCGGTACCGCTCGTCGCTTATTCGATTACGAAGATCCAGTGGACAGGCGGAAGGGTGATCTTCCCGATCGTGATCGCAACGATGCTTATTCCGTACCAAGTGACGATGATTCCCGTGTATTTGATCTTTCAGAAAATGGGGCTTACGGGAAGCATCTGGCCGCTCGTATTGCCGACATTTACGGGCGCTCCGCTCTATATTTTCTTGCTTCGTCAGTTTTTCATGGGGATACCCGATTCGTTAATTCAAGCTGCCAAAATAGACGGAGCGTCCGAGTACCGGACATACTGGAATATCGTGCTGCCGTTGTCCAAGCCTGCTTTGACCTCGATTGCTATCTTTACTTTCCTGTATACGTGGTCCGATTTTTTGGGTCCGCTATTGTACATTAACGATGCCAAGAAGTACACGCTTACGCTTGGCCTGCAAGCTTTCTTGGCTGAGCATTACACGGAATGGGGATTGCTGATGGCCGCTTCCCTGATGTTCACGATTCCGATCGTCGTCATTTTCTTTTTCGCGCAGAAACAATTCATTGAAGGCATTTCCCTGACCGGGATCAAAGGATGATCGTGCGCATAATTCAGATGAAGCAATTGCGAGGTGGCAACCGATGACTAATATTGAACTTCTCTCTTCCCTCAAAGGAGGGCTAATCGTTTCGTGCCAGGCGTATCCCGGCGAAATTCTGTTCGGTTCCGACATTATGACCAAGATGGCCTTGGAGGCTAAGAGCGGCGGAGCCGTCGGCATCCGTGCTAATTCTCCGGAAGATATCGCGGAGATAAAATCGCAGACGGGAATGCCGGTCATTGGAATTTGGAAAACGAAATATCCCGATTCGTCCATTTATATTACGCCGACTTTGAAGGAGGCCGAAGCTGTCGCTGCCGCGGGCGCCGACATCGTTGCGCTTGACGCCACTTCCCGCACGCGTCCGGGGCAGGAAAGCTTGGCAGATATCGTCGACTCGCTGCGATCCCGGTACGGAGTCATGCTGATGGCCGATGTGTCTAACGTACAGGAAGGCATCGAAGCCGAGAAAATGGGATTCGACATCGTGTCAACGACGCTTTCCGGATACACGCCGTATAGTCGCGAGTTAGACGGACCTGATCTGGAGCTCATTACGGAGCTCACCGCCGCATTGTCCGTTCCGGTATTCGCAGAGGGACGGATTCACACGCCCGACCAAGCGACTCACTGTCTGGGGCTAGGTGCGTATTCCGTTGTCGTCGGCAGCGCCATCACGCGCCCGCAGACGATTACGAAGAGATTTGTGGATGAGATTCGAAATCCGGCGGTATCAGGGTTGGCATGAACGGAATGATCGGAATGATCGGAATGATTGGAATGGGAAGGGAGACGTTTCAAATGGAAGCGGCAATCGGCATCGATATCGGCGGAACAAACATCAAGGAAGGCATCGTGAGCCGCGAGGGGCTGCTGCTTCGACACGGAAGCGTGCCGACGGAAGCGGGCGGAGGTCCGGAAGAATTGATCGATAAGCTGCTTCGCATCGTCGAAGCGTCTTCGGTATACTGCCGGGAGTCGGGCATCGTCTTAAAGGGCGTCGGAATCGGAACTGCGGGGCAAGTGAACGCGCAGTCCGGAGCCGTCGCAGGCGCGACCGGCAATCTCCCGGGCTGGGCGGGTATTCCGCTTGCCCGTCTGTTGTCGGAGAAGACAGGCTTGCCGGTCGTTGTCGACAACGACGTTAATGCAATCGCGCAGGGCGAAGCTTGGGTCGGAGCGGGCAAGCCCTGGAGCGATTTTCTGTGCGTGGCGCTCGGTACGGGAATCGGCGGCTGTATCGTAACAGGAGGGCGAGTTTACCACGGCAGGGATGGTTTTGCCGGCGAGATCGGTCATATGCCCGTACAGATGGACGGCGGTGCCCTATGTACGTGCGGCAATCGAGGCTGTTGGGAAGCCTATGCCTCCGTCAACGCTTTGAAACGCATGGCCGCTAGCGGTTTAGACGGCGAATCGTTCGCCGATCCGGTCGCGCTATTCGCCGAGGCTCGCAGGGGAAATCCGTCCGCGACGGCAATCGTGGATAAGTATGCTGGTTATGTATCCGTAGGGCTGGCCGGCTTGATCCATATTTTCAATCCTCCGGCGATTGTCATTGGCGGAGCAGTTACGGCACAAGGCGATTTCTTGTTCGAACGGATTCGAGCGCTGACCGAGAGAAGGACGATGAGCGTATTCCGCCATCCCGATCCCGTTAGCATCGTACCCGCATCGCTAGGCGACAATGCCGGTGTAATCGGCGCGGCGGGGCGGTGCTTAATTGGATAAATGCAAGGAGAAAAAGCCATTTTACGAAGGGGGTGAAATGAAAGGTGGCGACAGCGGTCGCCTAACGGAAAGTTTGTATCGCAACGAGAGTTAATGCTTCGGACGAAGTAATTCCCGCTCGAACGTGGCTCATAGGAGGCAGTTACAAGAAAAAATCGAACTACTCATGTACGAACAGGGCTCACGGGAGGCAGTTACGCGAAAAAGTCGAACAACTCACGCTCGAACGGGCTCACGGGAGACTGTTACACGAAAAAATCGAGCCAACTCCCGCTCGGACGTGGCTCATAGGAGGCAGTTACGCGAAAAAAACGAAGTAATTCCCGCTCGAACGGCATCCCCGGCACCAAAACCTCAAACATTGCAACTTTACCCGCGCATCATAAAAGCGTTTTCAGATCGTGCATGCCAATCTATCCTTTAAGGAGGAACATGGACTATGAAACGTTTGATTTCGATCGTGGTTTGCTTTTCTTTTGTCGTTGCGTTAAGCCTGAATTCCGTCGGGCTGTCAGGCCGTGCGAACGCCGCTTCGCCGAATATATTGCTTGGTAAGTCGTATACGTCTTCCGTCGCGGCGGACCCGTCGTATCCCGATAGCGGAGGCGAGCTGACGAACGGCGTCTATGCGGCTAACCTGCTTGCCGACTCGGCCTGGCAGGCTCGGTTTAACGCGACGTCCTATTCTTTTACCGTAGATTTCGGTTCTGCCCGCACTTTTCAGAAGTTCAAAGCGAATTTCTTCAAATATACGGGCGCCTCGGTAGAAACGCCTACGCTTGTCGAATTTCAATCCTCCAATGACAATATTACGTATACGGGTGCGTGTTCGCTGACGCAGCAAGGAGCCGGTGTCGACGTAACGGCGGTCCCGTATCAATGTAGCTCGACGTCGCCGGTAACGGCCCGGTACGTGAAGCTCGTCGTGAGCGGTGCGGCCGGCAAGTGGTCGTTCATCGACGAGTGGGAAGTGCTTCGTCCCGCGGGCACGGCTTCGGCGATTTTGTCCGGCTCCTTCCTCCAACCGGATCTCGGGGATCAATGGACGAACACCCAATGGACGACGGAGTTTCAGAAAATGGAAGAAGTGGGCATAGATCATTTGTTCCTGCAATGGGCGGCGAACAGCAAACAGCATACGGCGGTTTACCCGACGGGGCTGAGCGGCTATACCCAAAGTACGACCAACGATGTCGTCGCCAAGGCGCTCAGCATGGGCAATCAGTTCGGAACCGACATTTATATCGGTCTCCAATTAAACGAGGATTGGTTCGTTAACTACACGAATAATACGACATGGTTAAATAACGAGGCGACGGTCGCACAAAACCTGGCCCAGGATTTGTGGACCAAATACGGCTCCAATGCATCGTTCAAAGGCTGGTATCTCAGTTTTGAAGTCGATAACTGGAATTTGCCGACATCGACCGAGTGGGGGCGGATGGCGACTTTCTATTCCTCCGTCATTAATTACATTAAGACGCTGACCCCGAATCTTCCCGTGATTATTTCTCCGTTCTACAATACGGCGGGCGGCTTGACGACGAGCGGCTGGCAATCGATGTGGGAATATATTCTGGCGAGAGCGAACATCGATGTGATCGCTTTGCAGGACGGCATCGGCGCAGGGCATGCGACGACGGCTCAACTGGCAAGTTGGTTCTCCGCGACGAAAACGGCCATAACGAATGCCAGACCGGCCACGGCACTCTGGGATGACGCGGAAACGTTTAATCTAGATTTCAAGCCGATGGATATGAAGCTGTTGAAAGACGACATGGCGGCGGTTCAATCGTACGTGAGCAAATTCACGAGTTTCAGCTTTAACCATTATATAAGTCCACAGCAGGTAAATCCGCTCTACTTTACGACGTATAAGGACTATTTTGCGAATGGAACGGTGGAATCGGTCGCACCGTCGACGCCGACTGGCCTCTCAGGCAGCGTGACAAACTCAATGACTGTCCAACTGGGCTGGACGGCCTCGACCGACAACATCGGAGTCGTCGGCTACAAAATTTACAGGAATAGCGAGTTGGTCTACACCGGGTATACGGCCTCGACAAGCTTTACGGACACGCAATTAAATCCGAGCACCGCGTACAGCTATTCGGTGCGCGCTTTCGACGCCGCAGGTAACGAATCCGCCGCTTCGTCCACGGTAAATGTGACGACGACGGCAGGCACGACCTATGCAACGAACCTGTCTTCCGGCAAATCGTACACTGCGACCATGACCGCCGACGCTTCCTATCCCGACACCGGCGGAGCGGAATTAACGAACGGAACGTTCGGGACGGCAACGTATACGGACGCGGCGTGGCAAGGGCGCAATACCGGCTCGGCCTATAGCTTCACGATCGATCTCGGCTCCAACAAATCGATCAAAGAAGTATTCGCGAACTTCTTGCAGGTGAAATCCGTATACGTACTGCTGCCTCAAAACGTATCGTTTGCCGTCTCCAACTCTTCCGGCTCAGGCTATACGACGATCGGCAACGTGAACAAACCGGCCGTCGGCAGCTCGGACCAAACGAAGAAATACCGGCTGACCGATCTGACAGGCGTTTCGGGACGTTACGTGAGAGTAACCGTCACGCCAGCCAGCAGCGCTTGGACGTTCATAGACGAAATTCAAGTCCGTAATTAATACGCCGTAGCCAGGGTGGATTGGTGGGGTGGATTGGTGGTTGTCAAGGAGAATCCGACGTGCTATAATCCCATCATGTGTCCATTTACTCTGGGTCCAACTGTTGATCCAGGGCAGAAAGAAGGTGAACCTTTTGAAGCCATCCATCCACCCGAAATACAACATCGTTACGGCTACTTGCGTATGTGGAAACACTTTCGAAACCGGTTCGATTAAATCGGCCGTTAAAGTCGAAATTTGTTCCAACTGCCACCCGTTCTACACGGGCAAACAGAAGCTGATCGATGCAGGCGGTCGTGTTGACAAGTTCAAGAAAAAATACGGAATCTAATTCGAATCCGTATAGAGATAAGCCTCTCTTCGCATCCTACGGGATACAAGGGAGGTTTTTTTCATGCGCAATAGAGGGGTTGCAACTCTAATGACGACGGCGCTGCTCGCGGGCTCGCTGTCTTTAACCGCCGGTTGCGGGAAGGCGAACAACGATGGGACGAACAAATTAAAAGCCCAAAGCGCTGCCAACAACGACTATATGGGCGCCCGAAGCGTTCATCCAAGGCTGCCTGGCCATCACGCGATTACGAATTATGCGGCGGACAACGTATCGATGAAACGGGCGATTCAAGATTTGCCTGGCGTCGCCGACTCTAACATTACGTTTAATGGAGCGGATGCTTATGTGACGATCAAGTTGGCCCCAGGCCTAGAGCCGCAGCGAGTTCCGACGCTTGAGCAGCAGGCGGCCACTGTGCTTCGTTTTAACTATCCGCGCTACACGATTCACGTGACATCGATGAAATAGTTTAGGAAACTGTTTCCGGACGTTGCATCTCCGGGCGCAATTGAGTATACTTAGCTTTGCCGTGCTAGACGGGGAGGTAGCGGTGCCCTGTAACTCGCAATCCGCTCTAGCGAGGTTGAATTCCTGCCTTAGGTTTTGCGATGCAGGTTCCGGTAAGTACGTGCCGTGTTGACGGCGGAGTCCTCCGCGAGGGACGGCCATGAACCCGGTCAGGTCCGGAAGGAAGCAGCCGTAAGTGGTTTAGTTCTTGTGCTGGAGGGTAGCTCGGCCCGAGCGTCGCGCGCTTATACGGCTGGATCGTAATTATCGAAGGCGGGTGCACGGTTCTACTATCCGCAAACATCAAATGAAGCATCTCGGCAACAGCAACATGCCGGATGCTTCTTTTTGTATCTTATGGAAAAATTTCGTCGGCAAAAGTAGGTCTTAAGGAGGGAAATCCGCGCGATATCCCGAATATTTACAATTGCTAGGTTGTCGAACGGAGGTGCGCGATTGATGGATGACCGAGCAAGCATCATAGGGGGTATACGGAGCGACAGGGAATCGCTGTCCAGGGAGGCGTTCGTCGAACGGTTCTCCTATCGGTTTCTGGAAATGGAAAATATCGGCGTCCTCTTGCTCGACGCGGATTTTTGCATCGTAGAGATTAGTGTCATGATCTGCGAATTGTTCGGCGGAAAAAGGGAGTCGTACATCGGTATGCCTGCCGATCAATGGATGCGGTCGGTCGGCATGCAAGCCGAACCGTTCGGTAGGGAACTGCTTTACGGCGCGGCGTTTCGCGATCGGGCATTGCACTGGGCGGGTGGAAAAACAAATCGCAGGCTAATGTTGGACGGGGAAACATTGCTTCGTGACGGCGAACCGATCGGGGCTTTCGTGCTCTTTCGCGACGTATCCCAAGTGCTTGAACTGGAAGAACAAGTACGGCGGTCGGACAGGCTGAAGATGATCGGCCAGATTGCCGCGGGAACGGCTCACGAAATCCGGAATCCGTTGACGGCGATTATCGGGTTCATGCAATTGCTGAACAAAGCTCTCTCGGATCGGGAGATGGACAAGGAACGTAGATACGTTGGCATCGTACTAGCCGAATTGGATCGGGTCAACGGCCTCGTCAGCGAATTTCTGCTCCTGAGCAAACAGAAGGAGTCGAAGCTGGTCCTCTTAAGAGTCGAGCATGTGCTGAAGGAGATTATGCCGATGATCCGCAACGAAGCGCTCCTTCATGGCGTTACCGTCGTTTACAGGGCGAAGAGCGGAGCGCCGCCGGTTATGGCCGATAAAGAATTGCTGAAGCAGGTATTTCTGAACTTGGGAAAAAATGCGATCGAAGCGATGGGTGAAGGGGGAACGTTGACGATAAGGGAATGCCACTCTCCGCATGACCTGGGCAAAATTTGCGTCGAGTTCGACGATACAGGTCCCGGCATTCCGGTTGATGTGCTGGAGAAAATGTTTGACCCGTTTTTTACGACGAAAGCACAAGGGACGGGACTGGGTTTGTCAGTCTGTCAGCGGATTGTCGATGATCTCGGGGGCGGCATCGCAGTGGCCACGTCAACCGAGGGTACCCGGTTCACTGTCTGGCTTCCCGCACCGGACGGTGGAGCGCAAAGCCCCTATGATGTATAATGAATGAAATGCAAGCTGACGGGAGCGACTAGCAATGGCACATCTTGCTTTGTACCGGGCCTGGCGTCCTCAGACGTTCGGGGATATGGTCGGGCAACAACATATCGTTCAAACTTTGCAGAACGCGATTCGCGAAGATCGACTTTCCCACGCCTATTTGTTCAGCGGGCCGAGAGGAACAGGGAAAACGACCGCTGCGAAAGTGCTGGCTAAAGCAGTCAATTGCGAGCGCGGCCCTGCGGTGGAACCGTGTAACGAGTGTTCGTCATGTTTGCGCATAACGAACGGTTCTGTCATGGATGTCGTCGAGATCGATGCAGCTTCCAATCGGGGTGTCGAGGAAATTCGCGATATTCGCGACAAAGTCAAATACGCGCCGACCGAAGTAAAGCGCAAAGTGTATATTATTGATGAAGTGCACATGCTGACTACGGAAGCTTTTAATGCGCTGCTCAAGACGTTGGAAGAGCCGCCTGGTCATGTGATGTTTGTGCTTGCAACGACGGAGCAGCATAAGCTGCCGCCGACGATCATCTCGCGGTGCCAGCGGTTCGATTTCCGCAGAGTGTCGCTGGAAGAGCAGGTCGGCCGGCTTCGCGACATTAGCGAGGAAGAGCGCATTGAGGCGGATGATGACGCACTGCGTTACATTGCGCGGCTTTCGGACGGCGGTATGCGTGATGCCGTGAGCTTGCTAGATCAGATCTCGTCTTTTACCGGCGGTCAGATCAACCTTGAACAGGCTGTCGCGGCGACAGGCGGATTGCCATCGGAACAATTCTCCAGACTCGCGGCGGCCATTCGGGAGAACGACGCCTCGCAAGTGCTGCTGGAGATCGACGAAATGATGCGGGCGGGGAAAAGCGCGGACAAATGTTTGGAACAGCTTATGCATTACTTCCGGGATTTGCTGCTCGCGCAGCTTGCGCCGGAAGCCGGGGATTCTTCCGGGAGAATCGCGAACCCGGCGGAACTGAAGGAAGTATCTCGCGGATTTTCTCGCGAGCGGTTATTTGCTATTATTGATTTGCTCAATCGTTATCAAAGCGAGATGAAATATGCCGCTCACCCGCAGACGATGTTCGAGATCGCGCTTCTGAAGCTTTGCTCGGACTCCGGCGAAGCTTCCGCGCCGAGCGGTGCTGCGAACGCGCCAACCGACGGCGCCAGCCGCAGCGAGCTCGTTCAATTGAAGCAGCAGGTTGCAGCGTTGGAGAGCAAGTTATCCGCGCTGTCAACTGGGAGCGGCTTGGCTAATTCAGCCGCTTCTGCAGGCTCGGGCGGCGGAGCAAGATCGGCGGTGTCCGGCGGTGCTTCCGCAGCGCCTAGGGCTGCGCCTGTATCTCGCGCGAAGTTGAACGCTCTCGCAGAATCGCGCGAAACGGCAAGCCAGGCATTGGGGCGCTGGCCTCAAGTCCTCCAGAGAGTCAAGGAAGAGCGGGTCACCGTGTATGCTTGGCTTGTCGATGGCGAGCCGGTCGCTTATGCGGACGATTCCGTCGCGGTCGCGTTCAAGAATACGATTCACCGGGAGACGACGGAGAGGCCGGCGAACAAAGG
The DNA here is from genome assembly GCF_042655525.1 of Cohnella soli. Taxonomy (NCBI): domain Bacteria; kingdom Bacillati; phylum Bacillota; class Bacilli; order Caryophanales; family Paenibacillaceae; genus Cohnella; species Cohnella soli. The sequence goes on along the minus strand of NZ_JBHSMI010000013.1, from coordinate 2,460 downwards.
CGTCATTGAAGGGGTTCTCACTTCGATATTCGGCAAACCGACTCAACTCGTAACCTGCATGCAGAAAGAATGGCAGGAGGCGATTGCCGGGGCGACCGGACAATCGAAGCCTGATCGCGAAAGCGAAGAGTTGCTGCTCGTGCCGGACGATGAGGGCGGAGACAAGGGAGAGCCTTGGGTTGATGAGGCGGTTCGCCTGTTCGGAGAACAACTAGTCACGATTAAAGACGATTAAGAACGATGGTTGAACCATTAAAGGGAGGCTTTTACGATGAACAACATGAACCAAATGATGAAGCAAGTGAAGAAAATGCAAGAGCAAATGATGAAGGCGCAAGAAGAGCTCGGAACAAAATCGATTGAAGGCACGGCAGGCGGCGGTGTCGTTACCGTCATGGTCAACGGGCATAAGAAATTGCTCGATATCAAAATAAAGCCGGAAGCAGTCGACCCGGAAGATGTAGAAATGCTGCAGGACCTCGTCCTGACGGCAGTTAACGACGCGTTGTCCAAAGCAGACGAACTGGCGAACCAAGACATGAGCAAATATACCGGCGGCATGAAAATCCCGGGACTATTCTAAAAATGCGAATCGGCGGCTTCCCCCAGAAACGGGCGAAGCCGTTGTTTAATGACAAGTAGAGGAGACGGGAGCCTTTGTTTTATCCAGAACCGATAGCCAAACTGATCGACTCCTTCTCCCGTTTGCCGGGCATCGGGCCGAAGACGGCCGCGAGACTGGCCTTTTATGTGCTTCGCATGAAGGAAGAGGACGTCATTGATTTCGCGAAGGCGCTTGTTAGCGTAAAGAGAAATTTGACGTACTGCTCTGTCTGCTGCAACATTACCGATACCGACCCTTGCCGGATATGCTCCGACAAAGCGCGGGATATGTCGGTCATCTGCGTGGTGCAGGAGCCGAAGGACCTCGTCGCGATGGAAAGAACCCGTGAGTACAATGGACATTACCACGTGCTTAACGGCGCTATCTCCCCGATCGATGGTCTTGGCCCCGACGATATTCGCATTGCGGAGCTCGTTCGGCGACTCGGGGACGAGACGGTGCAGGAGCTTATTCTCGCGACCAATCCGAATATCGAAGGGGAAGCGACAGCGATGTACATTTCGCGCCTTGTTCGTCCTTTCGGCATCAAGGTGACGAGAATCGCGCATGGCCTTCCGGTCGGGGGGGACTTGGAGTACGCAGACGAAGTTACCATTTCCAAAGCGCTTGAAGGACGCCGTGAGTTGAGTTGATTTGAGTTGACCGTTCGATGAGATTCGGTGCGTGAGGCGTTTTGCGTAAGGCGTTGTGATAGGGAATGATGAATATGTATGCGATGTGGACGCCTTCGGGCGTCTTTTTTAGGTGTGGCGAGTAAGTGATAAGACATGACCGCTTGCTCGTCATTTTATGAACGATTACCCTGCGTTCTAATGTCGCTGCTTCCTGCATAAAAATGGAATCAGGTTGTCCTTGGGGACAGGCACTGTGAACAACGGGAGGGGATTGACGTGAAATGGGTGAAAGAAAACGTACCGCAAACGGCGCTTTCGGCCGAACAGCGCAGATTGGTCGAAGATATTCGCAAAGCGGAACAAGAACTGACCGAAGCGGAATGGAGATTCCATCATGCGCTCGGAGAAGATTACGTTGATTACGCCGTTTATTGCCTCGAAGCGGCTGAGAAGAAGCTGGACATGCTGTTGAAGCAAGCCAAATGGCACTGGGGACGCCACGCCGCTCTTGCTGAGAAGGAGGGAGCCGGGTGAGGACATTTTGGCTCGTTCTTCTTGTTGTCTCGGCTGCTTCCCTCGTCGCCGTCCTTATCGGTCGCCGTGCTCCCAAAGGTTGGGTAATGAGATTCGGCGTTCACTTGGTGTTGTCGGCTTTCGCGCTTTACGCCCTTAACTTCTCCGGCTGGATCACAGGTTGGTATGTACCGCTTAATCCATTTACGATAGGTACGGTAGCTTTGCTCGGGTTGCCGGGAATCGGTCTTGTTCTCGGCTTGCAATGGACATTGATCGCATGAAGCGGCCCGCTTAAGGAGCGGGTCGTTTCGAGTTCGACGTACTTTGCGCGAAAAATGTTGATTCGACGGTTGACGCACGACAGGACGGTGTGATACATTATATCTCGCGCCTGTTGGGCATCATAAACGAGCCGAACGAAAGGCGAAAGCAACTGTAAGAAATTACTTGTTGCAATCGATGTGGGCGCTGTGATATATTATTCAAGTCGCCGTTAACGCGGACGACGAAGAATAAGAAACCAATTGTACTTTGAAAACTGAACATAGAGCGTAAGAAACAAAAGTAAGACCAGCAGTGAATGAGCCTCAAAAGGCTCTGTAATAAAGAAGCTTCGGCTTCAACTATTATGGAGAGTTTGATCCTGGCTCAGGACGAACGCTGGCGGCGTGCCTAATACATGCAAGTCGAGCGGACTTTGTTAGT
>NZ_JBHSMI010000012.1:0-164694 GCF_042655525.1 Cohnella soli | reverse complement strand
CGCCAGTACCGCCAGTACCGCCAGTACCGCCAGTACCGCCAGTACCGCCAGTACCGCCAGTACCGCCAGTACCGCCAGTACCGCCAGTACCGCCAGTACCACCTGTACCACCTGTACCACCTGTGCCACCAGTACCGCCAGTGCCACCTGTACCGCCACCCGTAGGGGTGCCATCAAATCCGCCAGTACCACCATTTACATTTCCAGGGGTAACTGTCGACCCGCTACCGTTTGTCGGAGCGGTTACATCAACCTTACTTCCACCAACTTGTTCTGGTGCGCCACCGGCTCCCTGCTTAAACGCAGTTACATCATAGTGATAGTTGGAACCAGGGTTGATGCTTGACTCGGAGAATGGAAGCTTCCCGTTAACAGGGCTGACATTACCGTAGTCTTGCGTTACACCGGTTGTCGTATTTACATACGTTAAGTGAAATGTTCCATCGCCGTTAGCTGTATAAGTCCAATGCGGGTTACGCTCAACATGGTATTCATAAGCCCCTTCAATCACCGCGAAAGAGAAAGTTATTGTGCCCGAAGATGTTTCAGGCGACGGAGAAATCACTACAGCAGGTACATCATCAATAGTAGTAATCGTTATCGGGTCGGAGACTGTAGTTCCCCATTGATTGGTTGCCTCTACCACATACGTGTATGAACTGAGCTTATCTAGAGTTGTGTCCCGGAATGTTGTCATAGGACCGGAATAAACTACAATTCCCCCGTCCCGAACCAACGTATACGTGAGATTACCTGAACCTCTAGTCCATTGGAAAGAAGCGGCGTCTGAGTAGATGCGATTCGCTTTTAAACCTGTAGGCTTAACCGGAGCAGAGCCTTTAGTGTGGACATCCAGATTAAACGAAGCACTATCTCCATGCGTATTGCTAGCAAAGAACGTATACGTATAATTGGTGTCCTCTGTTAATCCAGAATCGGTGAAAGAAAGATCAGACCCCGTGTAAACAACGGTTCCATTTCTTTTTACTGTGTAACTATCCGCGTCAGGGATTGCAGGCCATGCAAGATCCACGGAGGTCTTATCCACATTGGAAGAAGTTAACACAGAAGTTCCAGAAGGAAGTTTTGGTCTAAGATCAGGAACAACCTGCGCCGGAGTTGTTACCGTAATATTTGCCGGAACGCTGGCGGAATTTCCTTTCATAGCAATCAGGGTGTACAAATATGTCGTCGAAGGAGAAACAGTTATATCGTCATAAGACACACTAGCGCCTTGGCTCACGATATTACCATCACGCTTCAATACATACTTATCCGCGGACCCTACTGCTAACCACGATAGCGAAACTTTATTATACTCCGGAACTCCACCGGAAAATCCTTGAGGCGCGGGAACAAACTCCGAAAGCGTTGTAGCGCTCACAGAAGCAGGCAGGCTAGTCCCAGATACGTTAGTTGCTGTGACTTCATATGAGAAACTTGTATTAGGAGCAAGAGAAATATCTGTAAAACTAGGAGTTGTTCCGGTATATACCACGGAACCATTCCTCGTTACAGTATAACTCTCCCCAGCAACTCCATTCCATGCCAGTTGAACACTAGTTTCCGTCGTAGTCACAACTCGGAACCCTGTAGGTGCTGACGGTGCTGGGATAGATGCCGTAGTAACAGAAGCACTAGCCGTGGCGCTAGGCAAACCTGCAGCGTCAACCGCTTCTATCGTATACACATAGCTAGTTGAGGCAGTCAATCCAGAATCTTGGAATGTATTTCCTGCAGCGTTAGAGATAACATTACCATCTCGTTTAAGCTTATAGCTTACTGCTGTAGGAACGGAATCCCATGACAAATTAACCTTATCTGTTCCTGCGGCAACCGCAATAAAATTAGTTGGGACAGCCGGAGGAATAGCCGCGCTTGTAGTAGCAGAAGCACTTGCCGCTTGACCTGACAATCCGCCAGCGTCGACAGCTTCAAGAGTGTATGAATACAGAGTCGAGGCTGTTAAGCCAGAGTCTTGGAAGGTATTTCCTGCGGCATTAAAAATAACCGTTCCATTTCTCTTAAGCTTATAACTTGCTGCTCCCGGAACAGCGTTCCACGAAAGATCAACCTTTGTGCTACCGTTAGCGATAGCTGTAAATCCAGTTGGAGTTGCAGGTAATGTAACAGTTTCCGTAGTAACATTAAGTGTCGTTGCTGGGCTGGCTGCCATTCCATTCTTAGCTACCAAAGAATAAGAATAGGCTTGACCAGAAGTGAGTCCGGTATCCGTAAAGCTGTTCCCGGTTCCACTGTAAACAACTAGGCCTCCTCTTTTAAGTTCGTAAGAGGTAGCACCTGAGGTGTCCCAAGTCATGGACACCGAATTAGATGTCACGGACTGCGTTTTAAAATTCGTAGGTGTCGTAGGTACTACCCCTGTTGAATTAATAACATAGGGGTCTGCCGCTGTACCTGTACCTGAGCTTATGACTGCATTGGAAACTACTTTAATAACGGGGTTAACATTGCGATCATAAGAATAAGCCCCATCAGTTTTGTTATTCGGAGTACTCCAAATAAGGGCGTTACCGTTCACACTGCCATTTTGATGATTCATTAGCAAATAAGCAGTAGACTTGACGACATAAGGAGCTATCTTCGCTTGTTGACTAGTAGGTAAACCTACTTTAGCATAAATAGTTCCTTGGCTACTATAAGGTGCGTCGTCATAATTTAAATCAAATTTAGTAGTGGCTATTAAATCTTTTTCCGCCGTACTAAACATATTTAAGAAGGCATTATTCAAGTAATAGCCAACATTTGTACTTACAGTGGCATTAAATTTTGCAGAGGAGTTAGCAGTATCAAATTTCATTAAATTAACAGAGTCGTCCGACATTAGAAGACCGTCCGAAGACCACACTCTCCACAACATAGGTCCGAACAGGACATACTCGCCTCTAATGAGCTGACTAGCTCCCACCATAGCATAATCAGAAGCCCCTGCCTCGTAGGTGTACGAAATGGACGAAGTATCGCCTAATACCTCTGCTACTGTACTCCTAATAAATGGGGTTACACTTATGTTATAAGTTTTCCCTTTTTGACCTTTGAAGGAATATCCCTGATCCGAAGTAAGATAGTACACAATAGGCGTGCCACCGTTTATGGAAATCTTTACTCCAGAGGCGACAATAATTGGATCCCAAGAAAAATATAAAACTCCATTTGGCTTTTCCTGTACTTTTACATTAAGGGCGTCAGATGGCTTTTTAGTAAAAATGCTGGAAGCTAGAAGCTCTGTAGCATCATATACATCTACAACCCCTTCGTTAGATAGCTCAAAAAGACTGGTTGAGTTTCTACCCAGGTAATAATAGTAATACAATATTTTGCTACCCGTGTCTCTAGATCTAGATAGAAAAACTTCGCGCTCTTCACTAGAGGTTAATGAAACAAAAGAAGCAGTATTGATATAGTCCATTAACAACCCAGAAGAGTGTTTAATTAAATTAGATCTTTTTGCGAACTTCAATGGAAGGACTCCCGTACCGACTTCGTAAAAATAATACATAGGGCTACTCATTGTCGGATCAGATATTATTTCAAAAGAATCCGAAGTGCCCATTGCGCTGACACGAGGCGCGTAATTGAGGTTCGTGTAGCTTTCTGAAAAAACATCCCCCAACTTTGTACCATCTGTAGAGTACCTAGATATATAAGCTGTCTTAGTTACAGTGTCTACAGTTCTAAAAGCAAGTTTAGTAGCATCATCATTTACCGCATACATATATCCCCAACTATACGTATCTCCAGTATTAAGAGATGAGGCATAAGGCGTTCTACCTGTTTCTACTTTAAAACTTGTAGTAACCGTTTTAGAATCGATGTCGTAAATCATAATTGATTTATCGGATGCTTGTGTGAATACAACCTTGCTACCATCTCCAGAGAACGAAGGATAACCATATCCCACTTTATCGCTGTTCAAAATGATAGAAGTATTATTTACTAAATCAATCAGAGTATATTTAACTCCGTTCTCTCCACTACCAGTGCCGTTATATCTGACACCTGCAGCATAGGTAAGATCAGCATTATATTGGAGCCAATTAACTCCCGTCGGTATAGTTACTTGGGAAACTGTGTCGGTCAATCTGTTGTAAATATTGATTTTGCCACCACTAGCTACTGCGAGTTTAGTGCCGTCGTTAGAAACAGCGCTAATAAACGTTACAGAAATGCCGAATTTTTGAGTCAGATTAAAAGAACCTGTTTTCTGAAGGCCTGAATACTTGTCTGCAGCAGCACTAGCACTGTTAGGGTAACCCGCAAACACTGATGTCATAGCGCTAAATATCAGCACTATCGACAAAATCATTGAAATTAGCTTCTTATTCATCTGTTTGTTCTCCTTCTGAGCGGTGTTTTTTGTATGTTCCAGATGCAATTTCAACAGTACTTGCATCAATTTCTAGTCAATCCCCCCTATCGAACAGTAATATGTTAATTAATTAGTATACTAACATATAACTTTACTAATTAATATATTACTATTGGCAAATCTTGTGATTCATCAAATATCCCCCCTCCAATTCTTTATTTTTCGTGTACAAGTGTTCTCACGTCTTCCGCCCTTGGACGATTAATTGTCTCTATTTGCAGCACAAAGCAGAAAGGGCGCGATCGACATTAAGTCAACCGAGCCCCTTTCTGCTATTCCGAAGCCCAATAAATAGGAAACTGCTCAATAACATGAGTAACGGGTGCTGACCATATGCACCGGCATGTTTCTCTGTTTGTCTACGAAACCTTATGGATCAGATACCCTTCATGTTATCTAGACGGTTCCTTAACACAAGAAGAACACGTTTTCTTCTACGAGCGTCATGCTCACTAAACCAACCTTCAAGGGATCCACCAGATTTTATTAATCCAATAACAGTTTTTCTAACATGTTCCGTTAGGCAATTGAGTTCAAGCTGCGCCATCGCAATACCAATATAGACGTAAGTTTTGTCATCCTTACGAGAACGAAGATGTTTCCAGTAGCTTGTAGTCATCTGAGTAGCTCGATCAGGAGTATGTCCATTCTGAATATGTTCTTTAAACATGCACGATGCATCCAAACTCGTATCATTTTCTAGCAATTCAGGTCCCCAAGCTCCCAAAAGTAACGCCTCCTTATACATTTCGGCTCCCGCACAGGGGATAAAGCTATGAATTACACCATAAACGTATATTGCCCGGTCTTATCTTGAATGAGCGGACGTTCACTTGTGCGGGATCGGTTGCTACCGGAAAGATCCGCCTTCATGAGCGCGACGGCCACTTCCACCCCGATCGCGCGAACGACGTTTGCATCAACAGATTGACCGATGAGCTGCGTACGCATGTTTTCGCTCATCCATTCCGGAAATTCGAACCATTCCGGGATGTGCAAGAACCGCGCCAGTTCAGAAGCTAAGAATTTCCGCCAATGCTTCCCGTCCGGATGGAGTAGATAAGACGAAGTGCTGTTCGTCCGACTGTAAGAAGCAAGAACCGCAGCCATTCGCGTATCCTCGAGCCCTACGAGAGTTCGGTTGTGATGAGTGGTGAAATTGTTGCGCTCCCCGCTTCTCCCAAGTAGTTGCTCCATGTAGGTGCCGGCGATCGGTTTGAACTCCCCTCTAGCTTCCCAGTCCGGTCCGATAACCTGGCCGATGGTAGCGCGAAAGCGCTCTGGAATGCGAGGCGTGTCCGGCCACGAGAAATCGACTTGACCCTTGAACGCCACAGCGTACCCCCGATGCCTCGAAGGAATTGAACCGAATGCGTGCGCGTCAATCGACGTCTCGTAAAAGCTACCGAAGCCGGCCGCGGCGAGGATTTCTTGAACCTGACGATAAGCCCGCGAGCGGTAATATTGATTTACTTGCTCACAAATAACCGCCCTAGCGCCCGAAGCAAGAATCAAGCGAGCGTAATGTGGTCCGAGCCCGCCAACTACGTCTGCACCACTAAGTCCAAGTGGACTATGGTCAATGCACTCCGCTGAAAGCCATGCGACGTCTGCTTCCGGTACCCATCGTGGCGCGATATGCCGGATGTCACCGAATAGCGAGAGCGAATCGGGGAAGTTCAGCTTGTAGGTGTCGATCGCAGCATTCCAGTAATCCACGCCCGCCGTACTTTCGTATAACCCACTCTCACAAAGCGCTGCTGTTGCCACGCCCGCCCCTGCCGGAATCGAAAAACAGCGCAGCCGCTTCATGTGACTACCCTGAAATTCTGCATCCGAGATTTCGACGAGCGAAAAGCTCGCCATTGCCCTCACCTCGATCTCGCCGTCACGCACGATCATATCGATGCGCTGCCGGGCCCGAAGAACGCGGGTGATGTCCGGATTCTTCCGGTCGAAATACGGTCTTGGCGACTTCCAACCGGCGCGTTGACGCCTTGAAATGACACCATCGCCCTCTTCACACCGCACAAGGAATACCGCTTCCTGCTCCAACCGTATACTCACAGAGTCTCCGGGGGAAAATCCCGCGGACTCGAGAACGCTGGGCTCGAAGTAAAGGCGGGTATGTCCGTTAGCTTTGGTTGTCATGAGGTTGCGTACCATTTTAATCATGCGAATCGCTCCTTTGTTTTGGACACGAAAAAAGGCGCACAAAAAAAGCAGACGGATCCCGTCTACTAATTGTTCGCCTGTTCGTGCCGCTTTGAATGCGTTAAAGTAACTCTCCTACCAAGCCGAAAAATTGACGGCTAGGAACATTGATAATTTCGTAATGCCTAAATTATAACAGATCGAAGGCCATCTTTGAATCCTCGGCAGCGCAGCATGTAAGACCAATTGGGATATATATAAAAACAGGTATTTGGATTTTTGGTGCAGTGCCTGGAAAAAGAAAAGATGATCACGAAGGATCTTCTATTTCAATGAGCCACACACCATGTTCATTTTTTGCCCTGAGTCTCCCTGACTCACACATACGCTGAACTGTGCGAATGTTTATGCCTTTTCGAAGGGCATATCCTTTGACCGTAGTTACACAGTCCAGCGGAGTCAGTTTCCCAAAACCAGTCTTTGATTAGGAAAGAAATCTGCGGTTTTTTTTGTAAGAGTAACAAACCTTGTAATTAGAATCATTGGAATATCTGATGATTCATTCCATAAAACAGTAATTCTCAATCCGTCTTTATTTTCTGCATCAATTATCCGTTGATCACCAGGGATCCCAAGTTCGATCTTAAGTCCTTCGATAAGTGCAGTGACTTCATCTCTTGATAATTCTGGAAAGTTCGTCAATGGCTTCGTGTTCTCTTCACTCCGATCGTTGTTAAGAACATTAACGTAGACGGGCTCACGTTCGGTAATTTTTATTGCAGAGATTTCTGAGTAAGTCATGAGTTCTTTTAAATCTTCAAATGTAAATTTCACAAGTAATTTCTCCTTTTTTTGAAAAGAGTTTTTTGGCTCTTGTATGTATACCTTCATACAATTATTTTATCATAATGTCGCATGTACGACAAAGATAAGAAGGGGAATTGTTTTATATTTCCTCAAAAAAATTCGAATACCACCAAAAAACAAAAACCCCTTTCCGTTAAGGAGTAGGGGTTTTGGTCAGTTCTTGTATCGGCAGGTGTAGTCAAGTTCACCCGTTTTCAAATAGTGCTCAATGGCAGCTTCTCCAAATCGAATCAAGCTTGCGGCGCTATACGATTCCTCGCCGCAGGTTAAGCACACTCGAACTTTAAAGCCATGCAAACGTAACATTACATTTTTATATGGCCTGTCCAAAGTTGTAACGCGATGAACTAAAGGATGTTCGCAATTAGAACAAGTCCCCACCGAGGGCACAGCGGCATGTCTCTCTTTGTTCATAACAAGAGCTCCCATTTCAGTCCCCCTCCCTCTAGGTACATCTTTATTTTACCTAGTAATACTAACAAATTCAAGGGGAACGTCACTTTCTATAGATACAATGCTAGTATAGACAAAAAAAGAACCCGAAAAACCGATTATAACGGTTTCGGGTCAAGAATTGTCACGACCAGCATGCCTTCAATTTCGTTTCCATCCTCGTCGAACACTTTATCGAAATTAAAGGCGAGTCGGCCAAGCTTGCCATTGAGTTCACCAGCTACTGTGTACGATAGCGTTTCCTTGCTGTCACCGCTCGGATGGAATTTCACGGTCGCTTTCTCGACGGAATTCAGATTACATAGGATATGAATCATTTCTCTAAGAAGCTTGGACTCATCCGTGCTAAATCCTCGCTTTGTAAGAATGCGTGGATTTCTTTGAATATAATCCCTTCGCACGTGACCGTGGATCTGAACAATATCGTTCGCCAAGCAGTGTGCAACATCATTCTTCGTGACGTCACGTACCGCCGCTAAGATGTTTGCTTTCTGTGCCGTCGTCAGGGAATTCCGAATCTCCAAACCATGCTCGAGGACAATCTCGTCTTTAGGCAGTTTGCCAGCGTTGGCCGTAATCTCGAGAATATGTTCATCTAGTAGCTCTAATTTACAATTGACCTTCAAAACAAAGGCGATCGCGCCCTCTTTTGTCCTGATTCCCAGTTCTTCATCCATCTGCTCCGCGGCAGACCCGTCTTCACCTACAACTGCTTGTCCAGCAGGCAGTTTCTCTGCATTCTTTTCGCCATCAGTTGCACTATTCATCGCCGTCTCCCCCTCCCAAAAGTAACTTCAGCTCTTCAATCGGAATCCACCAGAACTTCGTGACCTGGAAGGCCCAGATTTTTTTCACGTTTATGTACCGCCGGACGGTAATTTCGCTCTTTTTCAGAATCTTTGATGCCCACGATATTGTACCGATATCGGTAGCAATCCGTCCGGTGTCTAAAAGGTAATGCTGCCGAACAACGGCTTTCTCTAGTTTAAGCGCATATTGCCGCAGTTCCATGAACTGTTGCTCCAGGCGGGTGGTACTTGAATGCTTATCTTGTAGCGTTTCCCTCATCTTGAACGCCTGCATTGCTATTTGATTGATGGGCTCCCAAGCGAATTTTCCCTCCGATACGGGGCCGCCATCACTCCGAGCGTTATGCACGAGCAACCAAGTATCGATTAGCAGCTCATCAGCATCGGCAGGACTTCGCTTTGTATAGAACCATCGATTTAGCGCATGCATTTTCGGCTTCAAGGATAAGACGATCTCCATAACTTCATCCAATTCAGCCCACCTGAGGACATCGTCTTGGTCATCGTATGACATGCCAGCGATACTCCTTTTTTTATGAGATGGGAGCATAGTTATATCTAAAGATATATATTTGTTGATCATTTTGGGACACTGTCATTTTAACAAGCCCATCTGAGAAAAGCAAGAGATAAAAATGAAGTCGATGGTTACATAGGAAAGAACCGTCATACCTTATCGGCAAGACAGTTCGATGAATCGATACGAGCTTATTTCGCTTAGAATTGAATCGGCTATATCAAAGAATTCCCAGATTCGAAACTGCGTTATCCGGCGGGCAGTCCGCGGCGAACCGGCGAACTATGTCCACTTTTTCCTTCAGGAGATTACGGTTTGCTTCTTTCGATTTCTCGAAAACGAAAAGGCTACCGAGGACGAGCGCGGCTATAACGACAACGCTCCCCACCCTAAACCATTTAATAATACCCATGGCCATGAATAGCGAGTTGATGTCGAAGAGCACTATAGCAATTGGGAATAGCACCTGCCAAGAATCGACATGATTAGGAACTCAAACTAGTACAATTTTACCATGCCAGAAATTAGAAAAATATGCTAAAATTTAGTTGTCAATATGTTATTCATTTTTTTGAATTGGGTATTGACAAATCAGAAAATGAGGAGTGGTTTTGTGAGAGTAAAACGTTTCGTTGTATCGAGCTTTGCGGTCTTATCCATTTTTGTTTTTGCATTAAGTGCACAAGCACAAAACAAAAGTATTGATGCTTCGCTCGAAGAACCGCTGGTAGAGATCACTGATTATCAAACATTCGCCCCCCCAAGCATTCAACAAGAAAAACTTCCTGATAGTGAATACGATCCACTTTATCCCGGCCTGACCGATGCTAATGGAAAAATAAAAAATATTGATGAAGCTAAACTTAAAAAAGGATTGTTAAAGCACTTCAACAAACATCCAGAATCCTTTAAGGAAAGTATCAAAAATATCGATGCTGTTACCCAATCATATTTAAAACAACTACAAAATGAAAAAGCAAAACAAGAAAATGCAGCAAATATCGGGATTCAACCAATGGAAGTTCCAATCTGCTGCTATGTCACAAGTGAATGGCAATCTGGACATCCATATACAACTTCTTCAACCAATTATGTACATTGGCAACCTTGGATTATTGAAGATAACTGGCTGTCAAATCTTGCAATCACGGTTTCGACTGAATTATCAACTGAGGTATCTAGAACTATTGGATTTTCAGGTTCCGCGGATATTAAGGCAACTTTGGGATTTTCCGCTGAATATACCGAGAATCAAAAGGCAGTATTTACTGTCGGAACTACTATACCAGGTCATAATATTTGGGCGTATCGTCCATGGATAAAGTCTAATGGGAAAACATGGGAAGGCTACATGATATATCATTACTATAATCTTTACACCAGCTCCTGGACTTACACATCCGACTTTAAATCAGGAACCAATGTTACTTTGACCTCAAAAGGTAACCAATATTGGTCGGCGGAAAACCCTTCTCCGTTTACTTCACCAAGACCATCTCCTCCTAGTGGAGCACCATGGTAAAGGTAATATCTGGGTTAGGTATTCTTGCAATTTGCGCTTACTTATTCACTGAGATCCACCAAAATGCAGTTAACGCTATGCATGCTGCTGGGAGAGTTCGTAGAACTCTATTTGGAGACTACGGTAGCTATTTAATTGATAGTAGCGGATATGGGATTTTTATTATTATTTTAATTCTATCAATTTTCTCTCTTATGCTAATTGTTTGGGGATGTTTCTTTGAAAAGTCGAAATAAATAAGAACAAGCCTGCTCTAATGAGCAGGCTTGTTCTTATCCCTTAACAGGGTATTGTTGGGCAAGAGGGTTGCTTATTTCTCACGCGAAAGCCGATTCCAAGATACTAACAGGCAGTTGCATCTCCCCATATCGTTCCTCGAGCTTTGCGAGTGATCGAACATTGAATCCGAGCGCTTCTTCACTGGTCATCCACCGTGGCGCCGGCAAATCTCCCGAAAGGGAAATAAGTTTCCGGAAAATACGTCCGTTAAGCCATGAGCTGGCGTCGGCTGAAAACCAGGGGTAACGAAGTAGCAGGTCGGTTGTGCCGAGTCCAAGGGCGTGAAAATTCGCTTGGTCTCCGTACCGCCTGAAGATTTCCGCGAAGATGCGCGCCCGCTCCGTCCGGCTGACAAAGACTGAACCGCCAATGGCGATAACGTCATGGTCCTCCGCAATAAGCTGCTCGAGCACATCCAGCGAATTCTGTACGTGATAGATTGGAATCGGCCGGCGGCCGACTTCACGTTCGAGAAATTCCGTATTGCGCCTCGTCAGTTCGGGATCGCCAAGCACGTCCGCTGTTAGGTACTGAAAGATCACGTCCGAATGCGCTTTGACGAAATCCGCGTACGCCTGCAGGTCAACAGGTTTTGGCGATTTTCCTTTTTGGACAGCCTCATAGTAGCTTTTTTCGCCGGGGTCGATGATGCAGCATTTATAATCAAACCCAAGCTCCCGCAGGTTATCCTTCCAACTGGCCGAAGCGTCGGAGCGAATATAGTAGTACGAGAGAAGCACGAATAAACCGCCGTTTTGCTTAACGATTCGCACATCGTCCTTTCGCTTGCTGACGCCGCTGAATACATAGCGCAGACCGCGTAGGGTAAGGCGAACCGCTCGGTTCTTTGTTTCCGTCACTTTGCAGATGTCGCTCATAATCGTTTTGATAAGGCCGGCGATCGCGCTCGAGAACGAGTTGATCCGGATGAGCGCCTTGAGCGTCGTAACCCGACGATAAAAGAGGATGGCCAGTGCGCGCCGCAAGCTCGCGCGCGGAATGCGGTTTGGCTTCTCGCTCTTTGTCGTCGTGACGTAGATATAGTCGTTCGTGACCTTCTGGATGACGTTGGGTCGCTGCTCTTTGACGGTAAGGAAGGTATACCCTGCCTTTCCGTACTTGCGCAGGAAGGCCCGCTCCTTCGCCCTGGCTTTCGTGAGAAAGTGCTGCATATCGCGTGATGCTCATACAACAAGGACGGGAAACCCCGCCCAAATTGCAGCGGAGCTTCCCTCCTTGGTTTTTTAATAAATGGTAATTCGGATTATCGTGTTGAACGCCGAATTTCCATCGAAAACAAAATTTAAATCGAAGATCAGATTTGGATCATAGTCAATTTTTCTTCCGTTCTAAATTGCAGTCCCTGCTATTTACCAGAAACGAAAAACATCCTTCGTGCGCTCACTCACTCACTCACTCACTCACTCACTCACTCACTCACTCACTCACTCACTCACTCACTCACTCACTCACTCATTTGTTTTTCGTAATCAAGGATGCCTTCGTACGTCAACCATTCCGGCTTTTGCCCTTCAGGGAACGAATTGTGAAGCTCCATCATCTTCTCAATTTGCTCCTTTACGCTCCCTGCCCACAGACAGGATTCGCTTCGATTCCCATACCCGAGATAGTACTTACAGTCGCTTTGCAGCCTGTCCAGTAACATGTAGTTGAACCGATACGGACTCTCTTCGTACTGCGTCTTGAAGGTCACGATCAGGTCACTACTGATAGGCGAACAAGGGTCACCGTCAAACTCGTTCCCGCAGCTATACAGTTGGGGGCTCCCTTTACCCATCGCGACGTCCTTCCACAGCGTATCGGTCTCGATGCACTTATAGACGGGATTGTCCCAGTCGTCTTTCCCCATATATTCCATCGTTCTTACGTTTGCCGCTGCTTCCATTCTTACCAGCTCCATTCGTTTGTTTTAGGGAAGGCTCCCCAACGGGATACAGTCAATTAGAACTCCCGTTCAACTCAATAATCCGAATTCCCTAATAAATTAACTCGCCCGTATGTGATCCATAAAAACGTTGACGCCGCACCATTTGAAAAACCGTCTTCCATCAGGATCGACAGAGACATCTTTCCAATGCGCGTAGCCTTTATCGCTCCACCGCACAAGGACAAGAACGTCAAAGTCCAACAATAGCGCGACACTTACATCTTTTGACCATTCAAACGTTCCAATGACCATCCTGGGGCCCTCCTTATACAAACGCAGCCGGAATCGCACTATAGGCTGGGGCAACCTTCGTCTGACGAGCTGCTTTACGCTTTTCGATGCACACGGCGACGTCTTGCCCGCCTGTCTGCAAATCGCCCCACTTGTGACTGGGCGAGTATTGCTGAAGCAAGCGCAGACGCAGTGCCTCGGCCTCCCAGAAGCCTATCTGACGCGATTTCTCGCACGTGTATCGCAGATAGTACCATCCACCCGCTTCCCCGCCACCAAAGCTTCGTGTGACCGTGTAAAAGTTCACCCAACAGGCAATACCGAAGAGGTTGTGCGCGAGAACCAAAAGCCCCGAAGGAGCATGACGCAGCCTCTTGAGCGCCACAATCGGCGATACGCGTTTAATCAGCAGAGAGATCCGCATGATAAGCCAAATCGCGGAAGCGGGCTTCTTCTTCGAAAGCGATATCGCAGGTACATCCGTAGCTTGTTGTTCCAATTCCCCCATACCGAAAGTATCCAATTTTACAGGTGTGGCTTTGAACGAAACTGGAGTTGGTCGCTTGAACTGACGAGCCAACCGATTCAGCTCAATGGCATACGGCCGGACCGCAGTAAGAAATCTCTCTTCAAGCATCCTGATCTTCTGCCGGATAGAAACGGCCGGGATCTCTGACTCCAAAAGGTCAATCCCCTCCTCCTCGTTCCCCAAACAAAATCGCGAAACCTTTAACAAAAAGGATTGAATCATCCGAATTACCCCCAAGAAAATTAAATTAGTCTTCACTAACCAATAAAACGGTGATGACTGGCTCTAAATCGTCGCCCGGCAGCAGGGTCGCGTAGAGCGCAGCGGTCTTTGTCGAACCGTCCTTGGTTTCGACGGCATGTTCAAAGTCGATACGATCCCCGCTTCCCTTACGCATTTCCTCGCGTAGCTTGACCAAGAAGCGTCCAAGTTGCACCGTACGAGAGAATGAAAGATCCATCCCTGATAGCGCGGTACCGAGCACTTCCGCGTCGACCGCATGCGTCACCGCGACGGGAAAAAGGATGCCTACTCGCCTCGAGTAATTCGAAATATCAACGAGCTGTCCGTCTTCGAGCGCCTGCCCGCGGGTGTACCGACTGATCACATTTTCGTTGTCCATATGCATACTTGTCACACTCCTCGAAATGTCTTTCATCATAGCCTGCAGAAACGGGCGGAAGACCAAGCCGGCATAACGCTTCGTCCCGGCCGTAGAATTTCACATAGTTCGACCAGACAGCGGCAATTTGAGGATCGAGCCGATTATCGGCCTTTGCTCGCTCAAAGCCGGAGCGGGTCCACCATTGGTTTTCCAAGTCCGCTCGGAATTGTTCGCCGCACAGCTTGTTTGTCCGGCCCTCGCACCACTTCTTCTTCGCATAGTCATAGAGCCGACCCGTTGTAAACCACGCACGCTTGCTTTCGCAGTAGTACGTAACGTGGTAGCCGCGCTGCTCGTTCCCCGCGTGCTCCATGTAAGAAACCAGGAGCACGGGTTCCTTCGGAAGCAAGAATTGCACCTCCGGAGGCATCCGCGAGAAAAGATTGTCGTCGATGGCGGGCGTGTAGACTTTCGGGGACCGCGGGTTTTGGTATATGTCCCTACTGACCTTCCCGTTCACCTTCACGCACCAAAGCTGGACGATAAGCTCATACAGCGTATCCCTGCAAGTTTGATCGGAAAGTTCCTTTTGGCTCCATTGCCTGTACGAATAATCCCCTTGGGAAATCAAATCCCGAACGGTACGCTCAGCTCTCACGTCGCCCCCGTAGCCGGCATAGCTGCGCTGATGGGTCGAAAGCGATTGAAACTCATCGTACAAATCGTAAACGGAGATCGATTCCTTCCCCATCATCCCGACGAGATCGAATAAGGATAGCTGGATCGACTTCATTATTGAATCCCCTTCACCAAGACGAAGCGCATCGGCTTATTCCGATGGACGTCTCGAATGAGCTGCGCAAAGCGCCAGCGATCGTCTGCTCTCCGGTAATTTGCGAAGTTACAGAGGACGAGGAAATCAGCCATCAGCCGCGAGAAGGCTACAGGAAATCCAGTTTCTGCGATTACAGAACCTCCTCGCGTTCGAGAAGAGAACGTCAGCGTACTAGCGACAAGCATTTGATCCGGATAACCCGTTTGGAATTTCCGAATCGCGTCATCTAGCATGCGATAGAACTTCCGACGGCTTGCATAATAGAAGCCGAAGGTCGGATGATGATGGAGCTCGTAGCCGCCGGTTTTCTTCTTGCTGATGCTGAAGTATCCATTCAGGTACCTACCCAAAATCCGCGCTTTCAAACTGACGATGAGCGCGGCAGTCGGAATCCCAGTCATGATGGCGAAAATAATGACAATAAGGCCACTAATGACATCAATAAGCATTCGAATATCCTCCTTTGGGCGGAAAACGGGGACTCACAATCGTGGTCCCCGATTACCCCCAATCAAATTGATCTACGATTTCGTGAAAAGAGCGGCCTACGGCAAGTGGAATCAAGATCGGATTGCTTCTCACCGATCGTTCTCCCCCGCTCCGCTTCCTAAGCGCCATCATTGCTTCATTTTCCAATTTCCACCTAGGACTCTGCCACAAGCTGATAGCCTAGCCTCACACATTTCCTGCAATTCTAGCAAGCGCGATCTGCACGATTCAAGATTCGGGTCGGCGTCCTAAAAATGTCCAAGATTTTTGAGACTCTCGAACCGCTGGTCGCCGATAATGACATGATCGAGAAGCTCAATACCTACGAGTGTTCCAGCTTCAGCTAACTGTTTCGTTAGTTGAATGTCCTCTGGAGAAGGTGTAGGATTGCCTGAAGGGTGGTTATGAGCAGCGACAAAAGAGGCGGCATTATGCCGAATCGCCGATCGTAACACTTCTCTTGGATGAACGACGGCTGCACAGATGGAACCAATGGAGATCGTTTCGCGGCCGATCACCTCGTTTTTGATATTAAGAAAGAGACAAACGAAGTGTTCTTTTTCCAAAAAACGCATGTCCATAAGTAAGTCCGCGGCATTTTCCGCATTACTAACAGTCACCTTCTCTTCACGCCTTACGAGGTTTTGTCTGCGGCCGAGTTCGAGCAGCGTAGCCATATAAAAGGCTTGTCGCTCATCTAGTCCAAACCGCATAGATAACTCATATTCGGTGTAGGAACATAACACGCGCAATCCATTTTGAAGCAACTCGTCTGCCAGAAGGGATAAAGACCGTTCCTTGGCAATCGGCGCCATCAACGTCACAATGAGATCGCGCGTAGAAAGAGACTGCACCTTACCCGTGATATAAAAGTTCTCCATGACCTCTTTGACCGCGAATTTGTTCAGGTCCTTTACGGACATACCAATTACCCCCATTGAATATGATGGAATGAAAAAAGGGCGCATAAGCGCCCGTTCCGTTTAACCCCTCGACAACAGCTTGCCGACGACCGTGTTTTGCTTGATCGTCTTCCGGCGCTGATAGTTGAAGGATGCCTTCATCACATTGATTTTGTTCAAATAGTCCTGTTTAGCCATACGAATGTCGCCCGTACCATAATCCGCGGGGTCGCCCCCGCGCCGAAGATGGCAGAGGGGCTTCCTCCTCACATTTTGGTTTTTGTATAAAGCTCTACGCATTACCACCTCTGCCGTAACGCGGCATCGTTAATTCCTATCCCTTAGCGATCCTATGATGAAATGCACCCTACTCACAATTCATATAAGCCTGGCATTCGTCATTGACACACTTAAAGCCAACAATGAATCCATCGACGGGATCTTGGAAAATTTGAAAATGTTCTCCTCCACATTCTTCACATTGTACGCGTTCAGGCATTCTTATCTCTCCTTTTCAAATGATCTTCCTTATCCCACCAAATCAAATGTGATCTGATCGTCCGGCCGCGAGTGCCCAAGCAGATTATGCTTCAGCTCATCGATCCAGAAAGAAAAGCGCTGATGCTGGATCGCCTTCCTCGCGTCCCGGTTTCGGACTACGAAAAAATAGGTGTCCGTCATCGGGTAGAAAGAAAAGTGATGCCCTTTCTCCTCCTTCGACCAAATCTTTGGCGAGGACTCCTTGTACCCGTGAAGCGGCTGAAAGGCGAATTGATCGACCGGTACCTGCAGCCAGTTTACCGTTGTCGTCGCGTACTGACTCATCGTGAAGAACCATTCCGCGAGAATCCGGTCTAGACCGCCGGGATCGACCACGCCTGCTGCGCTTTCCCAATGGAGCCAAAAGAACGATCGTTCTTTCTCGCTCACGCGGGGACGGTACTCCACCTGCAGCTGATGCTCGCCGATGGAGCGGGTCCAAACGAACTGCTTGTTAGGGTTAAGCCCGACTTGCGCCAACGCCGGAAGGATGCCATCAAGCGGCAGATCCACCGACCATTTGAAAGCGATCGATCTTAGCCGCATCGGTCAGGCCCCCAATGTCAGACCTTTTGAAATGGCGGTGCCAAGTGGAAGCGTACCGCGATACTTCTTCCCTGCTGCCAGGATGACGGCATCGTCCGGTGTAAAGCCTTCCGCCTGCAGCTGCTCGTTGATCAGTGAAGACCAAACGAAAAGCTCGGCCGGTGTTAACGACAGGACGTTTACAGGAACGATATGCGCGCCCGCTTCGACCTTAACTAAACCATCGCCGGTCAAGGAGTAGAGAACCTTCCCGAGTCCCTGTGCGATCTCGAGATTTTCGTCCATCCGAGTCTCGAAACCACCAAGATTAAGCAGCAAGCATACACCTTTTTGATTAGAGGGTTTCATTTTCATATTGCCACCTTTGGGCCTCGTTTTTTTTGAGTCACGACCTGCCGAACAATTCCAAGTTTCTTAGGGATGCCGTGTTTGATGAGGAGCTTGAGTAGTTCCCTCTCGTAGGCGTCCGCATCCTTGTCCTTGACGGTTTTGCCGCGGCCGCTAACAATCACATGGAGCGGGTAGGACTTCACCACATCAAAAAAAATAGGGATATGTACCCCATCCTTCTCCACGACTGCTTGACCAAAGCACACAGGGCTCTTGCTCACCTGGATCGAAACCTTTTTCATCATGCGAATGTCTCCTTTTGGGAATAAAAAAAGAAGATGCCGGTAGCATCTTCTAATGTTCATCCCTGGAATGGTAGAATGCTTCAGTTGCCGAAAATCAGATAACGATCGAGCAGGACAAATGCTCCGACAACGTAGAAAACGGCCAGTAAAACTGTCTCCTTCTTAGAAGGCATGTTCAACCATTCCTCTCTTTTATGAATATGAACTACCGCCAGATGCCGCAGAATCCCGCTCCAATGAAGAGCTGAATTTGGTTTGGATTTCAGCAAATGTTACCTCGACGTCCCCAAGAATCTGATTGTCGTCCAAGAAGTGCACGTATTGCGTAATCAGTTCAAAGGTTTCGATGGAAACCGCTTGTTCCAAGCCTTCTGCCGTGGGCACGTTCATAACTACAACCGTACCGCCCGTATAGGGCTGTTTCAGTTGAATCAACATGCGCTCGCCTCCAAATGTCTCCAAAATAAAAGGAGAGAATATTGCCGCTGCCGAGTGGCCGCTGCGTATTCTCTCCCAAAATCCATTACGAATTACCGTCCTACGCTTTAAGCGCCGGAGCGAGAAAGTCCATCGGTCCGTACCGTTCTTTAAGCTTAGTTAAAGATACGGTAATGTCACCAATGATCCCGCTCTTCTCGAGCTCCTTCTTGTAGCCGTCCACGATGACACCATCACCCAAGGCGATAAGCGTATCGCACTCGCATTGGCGTGCGGGTACGTCGATGACATTCAAGACGCCACCGTCATAGGAAACCTTTTCATTCGTCAGCATGTGCTGATACTCCCCTTTACAACGGTCACAATGCGTCATGATATCACGCTCCTCATGACTTCATTGTACCACCGATTAATTATTCTCCCAAATTGTTTTCCAAATTTGCGATCAAATGCAAGTGCCGATGTGAAGGCTCCATGCAAGTAATGACGTGGAAAACCCGTGTACTGACCAGACCCACCACAACAATAAACCATTTGCCCTCATAGCTCTTTCCCAGAATGCAACGCGAAGGTGTGACAAGGCCAGAAGAACGCGAACTACGCATTCGATTAGCCTCACTTGAATACCCTTCAACAATGGTTCCGGTAAGAATTGCGCACGCAATGTCCATTCGTTCAAAGCCACGCTGTTCTTGACGATCATCGGTATAATGTTTGGAGATGTCTGTCAGATAACCATCAGTACCAGTGATACCTTTGCGAATACACTCCAGCTCGTAAGGCCAATTGTCCTTGCGATAGTCCATGTACCAATTACCCCCCTCTCGCGAATGTTGTAGAAACGCAAAAAAGCCCTGGGAATAAAAAAAGGGCACAGCCAAAAAAGGCTTGCACTTCTAATCCCAAGGCATTATCCAATTGCTGTCGAGACGACAACGACTCCTTCTTCGCAGAAAAAAATCCACGGAGACAATCAATAAGTATTCGCAATACCCCGATTATACTCCATATCAGACGCTTGGGCAATGATGCGAATGGGCTACATAATCAAAGAAAAACCGGCACACCTTAGCGTATGCCGGTCAGTCGAATGATTTAGTAGTGCAGTTCATCGAATAATTCCTTTAGTCTAACAGGCAATAATCGGAGTCCATCGGATACTTTTTTGGTTTTTGTTGCTTTCAAGAGTCTCGTAAATACAATACTTTCCCAATCCTCGAATTGTAAGGACAGCGGTGGATCGGCCATCGTTTGGCAATCGGATGGATCTCCGTAATTGCGATACACGGCGCATGTCGTGGGACGAGCATCATACATCGAGCAACTCCCATCGTCAGATAAAAGCGGGCATGGGATATGTGCATTGAAGTAATGCGATCTCTCGGTATCAGGCGTGTTGCCATTGTAATGACGCATGCCTTGTCGCTCAAGTTCGTCGATTGCGTGCTGAATTTTACCTTTAAGTTCATCTCTTGCTTCCCCGGACAGACTCTTGATCGCTGGAATCATCGAGCGCATTTCATTCCAAGAAACCATGATCGGTTGGTAGCAACAAGCGTGACAGCCTTTTGAGCAAGAATGCTTGATGTTGTGAGAGGCCTCGACAGAATCAATCTGCTCAGTCGCCCACTCAATCTCAGCTTTATACCATTTCGATAGAGCAAGTGGATTCGGATGATCAGGAATGCGAGACCCGTTGCTCTCTTGCTTTATTTGATGGGCTCGACCGCCTGAATCTAGTATCATGGCTTGAAATTGTGACGGAGTTGGTTGGCTGATGATCGACACCTACGCTCTCTGCATGTTTAGTGGATCCTATTTGATTTCAAAGAACCGATGAAGCGGGCCATATAGGGGGCTTGCGCTCGACTTGTCCTTCTGAAGCGCCACGCCAAGGTCGATAATGGTGTCTTCTACCCCGCGAAGCGAACGGACGTTCATTAAACGCAGCAAAAGTTGATGAACCGGCTCGCTCTCATCTTGAATCGAAACTCGAACGGAGTCCTGATCGTTCATTCTACTGACTTGGAAGAAGACGTCCTCGTAGCGATAGACGACCAAGCGCGCCAATTCCGCTTGGCGATCGGACGAGATTTGCTCTGGAAATAACAGACACCTAAACAGCGTGGCTTCATCGAAATCATAGCCAGCCATTTCAAACCACTGGCGGACGCCGTTGAACGTGATTTCGAAATTCACCATCATGTAGGATTCGACGAATAAGTCTTCGAGCATTTGCGCGTTCATATTAATATTGCCCCTTTACAAAATCAACATGGGATACGCGAAGATCATCACCGGAGCTGGACTCGAGCGTGACAGCGATTGCGTCTGGCAAGTCTTTCACGTAGATACTAGGCGCCTGAAGCTCCCCTGAATAAGATTGTATCACGTTTTTGTAAGCTTCCAAATTTATGACGGGTTTTCCAGTGTACGGATCAATTAGATTCGTATACGTCACCTGTTCTTCCGTTTCGTCGGTGCTATCCGAACTACCCGTTCCGGTACCAGACTTCCCTCCGCTTCCGGTTGTCGTCGACCCCGTTCCTGTGCCGGATCCGCTCGTCCCGGTAGACGTGGTCTTTTGCTTCTTTACCTGCTTACGATGGACTTGCCTGCCATACGTCCCGTAAAGCTGCTCGATACCAAACGTGATCGTGATCGATTCGGTGGTATTCTCCCCTGTCGGCCCCTTTGGAGATGGAGTGACCGAAGACGTCGGCGTTGATGGATTCGCGTTATTTTGCCAAGACTGAGATCCGGTCGCGATATAAGGTACGTCTTCCCACGGTTTACCCGTTTCCGGGTCAATGCCGCGATCTCGGTCCAAGCTCATCAAATTGTCGTTCATCATCAGCGTTTTGAGCTTGTTCGCGTACTGCCAGTCGGTTGCATACGTAGCACGCTGCAGCTCGTTTGCCCATTCAAACGGGTTCTTCTTGGAGAGCGTGATGCCGTAGCGCGGATTATCAAGCAAGAATTTGGCGTGATCATCAAAGGAGTCTGCGAAACTTGAGTACGCGCGGAATCCGGCATTGATATGACTTGTCCCGTTCTCGTCTTGTTCGCTTGTCCCGGCGTAACACACAGGACCTTTCCAAGCAGAGTTCGCCTTAATCCCGAATACGTTATTACAGATATCGGATTTGCCCCAGCCCGACTCAAGCGCCATTTGCGCCAGGGTTACGCTTGCCTTAACGCCTGTTCTCTTCTCCGATTCCATTGCATAGGGTGCCCATTTGATGAAAAACGGGTTATGCAAGACGCCGACTGTGGTAGGAACGACAATAGCTGGACCGTTGCCTCCACCGCCTCCCGCTCCGCCACCGGAACCGATGACGCTGCCGGTGTTCATGTCGCGCGTATAAATCATCCCGGATTCACTGAATCTCGGCGGCGCGGTTTCAATATACACGTTGCTGATGTAGAGCATCGGATTCGTGCGGTAGTCGTAGCCGTTCATTTCGGAGAAATTGACGTCCCCAAAGGCGCCAAGTGCAGCTTCGCTGGCGACATCGGTTACCTTGCTCATGAAGAGGATAAAGGGCGTCGGATCAACCGGGTCTCCGCCATTTGGATGTAACTCAAAATGAAGGTGCGGTCCTGTCGATTTGCCTGTATTCCCCGAGAGCCCGATAATTTGCCCCTTTTTGACGGTTTGCCCCGGCGTGACGAACGCATTGCTCATATGCAAGTAACGCGTGATGCCCGGGATATCCTCGTCTTTGCTCTCAATTGCGACGTTGATGCCGGCACTCTTCGCATTCGGTGGGTCGGAAGTTTTCGGAAAGTAGACAGTCTTCACCGTGCCGTCTTGGGCCGCGGTGACCGGCGTGCCGATCGGCACACCGATATCCACACCTGCATGGAATTCATCTCCTCCGTTGACCGGGTCAACGCGTTCCCCGAAGCCGTCGGTGATGATATCCTCCAAATCGTGCTTGTAAATCTGCGGCGGCAAGAACTTTTCAGAAAGAACCGTGCTTGACACCAAGGATGTGTTCGAAGAGATGATGACCGCGAAGAAGTAGAAGATTAGCAAAATCCCAAGAAGGATCGCATAAACCCACCAGAAGCCAGCAAAGTGATTCGCAACCTGTTTGCGAATCTCCCGCTTCAGCTTCTTCTTCGCTTGCTCTTTCAGATGGTTAATCGCGTTGTCTTTCATTTGACTGAAATTGAAATTCGGAAGTTGAATGACTCAGCCCTCCCTTGTCAGATGGTCGGACGCTGATTTTTCTTCCGTGTTTCTTGCGCAGTCCGTGCGTTTTTCTTTACGAGAGAACTGGTACTAGCATTCGTCGGCGCTTCTGCCAATCTATTACCGTTTGCTTTCTGCATGATCTTAAGCTCATGGTCAAGATTCGAGAGATCATTCGAAACTTGCTGTGATACCCGCTGTTTGAGTGTCGTGAATACTTCTATATTTCTTTCAATATCCATTTCCAGTCGGTCACCTATGTTCATTTTTGCGTCTTTTTGAAGCTTCTTTTTGGCTGCCTCCATACTCTTCTTGAGATCCTTTGGTAGCTTGACTTGGCTCATATCGACCTTTGTATTTCCATCCATCTTGTTGTCAACCGTCATATTAATACGGCTAGTATGTTGGAGGTCAATATCGGATGAAGTTTTGATGACAACTCTCTCTGCCAAGTCTGCTCGAGCATTGTTGTACTTGATTTTGTCGTTAGATGCCTTAATCGCCTTTGTCATATCGTCCGGAATCTTCACATTGCTTAAATCGACGCTAGAATTGATTTTTGGTTTCACTAGTAAATCAATATCCTGAGAGATGACCTGTGTTCCACCACCGCTTGCTAATGTCGCAGACTTCGCAGACTTCAAGATAGCCTGATGCGACATGGGAACAAAGTTCTTTGGAACGAAAGAATCCGTAAGCGGTTCTTGAACAGTTGGGGCTGGAGGTGTTTTTGGCGGCAGTACCTTAACCCCGGAAACGTTATTAAGCATCCCAAATGCGTTCATTGGCACAGGATTTCCAACGGATTTTTCAGGAATTGGTACACCCTCGATAGTGCCGGTCGCTTTACGGAATGCTTCGTTTGCTCGAAGCAGCTCCTCTTTCTTCTGTTTGAATTCCGGCATAGAGCTAAACGAACCTGCATGCGTGATTCTGCCGCCGCGTGTCGTCATGCGATCATTGATTTGGTTCGTGTTATGCAATCCCTCGGATTTGAAGCGCTTGTCCATGCTTTTTACGAATTCGGAATGATTAACAGGCTCCCCTGTAACTGCAGCGTTGTCGATGGCTGCTTTATGTTCCGCCTTATAACGTTGGAAGAGCTCGACCATAACGAAGTCGTTGACGCTCGTCTCAAGCATTCGATTCTTGTTGAGCGTGCCGGCGCGCTGAAGCTGGCGGACAGCCGCTTTCGGACGGTTGACCATGAACATAGACGCGTTCCGAATGGAGTTTTCGTTGGCATACATGGTCGCGGCGACTTGCTGATCGTTCATATCGTCCGTAACGCCATGCGAGAGAATTGCTTGGCGAAGGTCTCCCCCATCTTTATGGATAGCGGACAAGCGATTCTTTTCATCCTTCCACTCCTTGTCCATGCCGCGGAATGGATTTTTGGTGCCGTTACGCATATTCTCGTTGACCTGAGCGACAAACGGCGTGTACTGAACAGGCCCGCCGGTCTCTGCTGCAAGCTGCTCTGACGCATCCTTCTCGCGCTGATAGCGCAGTTGCATGCTGGCCGTCGTCGCATCGTTCATACTTTCGCCAGCCTTGGAGAGCGCGCTCGGATTGAAAGAGCCCGGTACGCCCTCTGTCTCCTTCTTGTTGAACATGTCGCTGATGGTAGACATACCTTTGTTGTACAAGGAGCGGGTAACGTTCCGCTGAATTGCATCGATAACCGTAGATTTGGCTTTCTGCGGCATCGGAATATGCCCGGCAGCCTTAGAGAACACGGATCCGATCTCTTCTCTGTACTTGAAGATAACGAAGATAATAACGGCTTCAAGCGCCATTCCCGTAAACCAGCCTGCCTTTGCTTTAATAGCAACGACGTTGTAAACCACATGACCTGCGACCAAGGACAAGTCCAGAAAGAACATCGTAAACACGGTGGAAATAACGAGTCCTATCAACTTGAGAAATTGTCCACGCGTCACAGCAATGCTTGCTTCCCTTCCAGGGATTAGCGAGGCAAGCAAAGTGACTGACATTACGATCGCATGAATCAGTAGTTTTAAACGCATGTAGATGGTGACACAGGCCCAGAAACTTAAAAAGCCGATAATGACAATGCCGAATAGTGCTGCAAAAAGCAAGATGATCATCTGTTCGTGTGGTCTGACATCGGCAACAGCCGGGAAAGTTGACTGAATGTTTTTAAGCGCAGTTTCCCGTGCATCAGAAAAAGGCTTAGTCTTAAGAACCTGATCAACCTGAGAGGGGTGTTTTTCATAAGCCGTTCCATCATTGAACTGGAGCATGCCATATGGCTTAATAACGAGCTCCATCCACACCTGATCGCTGATTTGTGTCACACCGGTTTCGGTTGAAGTGCTAAGACCTCCGGGCTTTGCTAAGCCTGCGTACATGGCCGCTCCAAGTTCGTATCCGGTATTGTTCAAAAATTTAAGGAAGGTACCCGCCTGAGTGAAGAAGGCAAAGGCGACAACAAGTGCAATGATGAACGAGATTATGGTTTGCAACGAATCGAGAAACCGAAAGCGAATAATTTGCCAGAGGATATAGAGTACCGTAATCGAGGCAAACATACCGAAAACGCTGCTCCATAGCCCGCTTCCGAGTGTCCCGTTCGTAATGCCAGTAAGGCTTTGTATCATACCAGCTGCGGCGTCTATCAGATCATTCATAAACGAGAAGGTGAAAGCTTCCCTTGTAAGGAAGTTGAAGAAGCGGGTAATATAGACCCCGCCGAGAAAAACACCTGATAGCGCTTGGTCATACATACGAGCCGCGCTATCGTTAGCCTTCGCGCCGATCTGCCAAAAACGCCGATCGGGTGTAATGGTCTGGAAGGAATAATGTGATGCATCGTACTTGTTATATAACGTATTCGTCGTTTTGTCGCTTGGGATCATTTGGTCAACTGACTCTGCGTAGACGTATGAGGCCGAGATGATGAAGGCGATCACAACCGTCAGTACAAAACTAAAGATCAAAAGCGTTCGTTTCGACGGCTTTTTAATCTTCATCCTCGGAATCCGGATTGTTGTCATCTAAGTCCTCCCCTCCCGCGGCTACTTCGGCTTGGTATGCCGCGAAGCGCTCGAGTACCGAGAATTCATTCTCTTCTTGAACGGCTTCCTCTTCCTCCGAGGCCTCCGGAGGCCGCGTATCGAAGCAATCAAAGAGATGTTGGAACACGACGTCAACGGAGAGCACGCCAATGCGTCCGTAAATATCCTGCATAAGACATTGGCCATTTTGCAGGTTTTTGATCAGGTCGATGTTCTCCTGCGTTTTCTCGAGACCGAAATAAGCGAGCGTGTTCTTGATCTTATCCGTGTCCTGGTCACGAAAGGCGAATTTCATCCCAATGTTGCCTGCAAGTTCGCCGGCCATGTCGGTCGCGTTCTGTGTAGCAACGCCAAGACCGCCGTTAAGCGAGCGACCGGTCCGGATCGTGCGGTTTGCCATGTCCTTACCGATCTGCGTACCGAGAATAGCCCATGCTTCGTCCATTTCTGCCAGGGTAAAGATCGCGCGGTCGAAGTAGATAAAGGAGTCCATAAAGCGTCCGATCGAGTACATCGCCGCGATCGACATCTTCTCGGCAAGAGAATAGGCTGCCGGAAGTTTGTCGACTGGCGGCATTTTCAGGTTTTGGATCTGAAGAATGTTGAGTGCATAGTCCATATTGATGGATTTTTGCTCACCATTCCCGAAAAGAAGCTTGGCAAAAGAGAGTTCGCGGAAACTGTTGAGAACTTCAGCGATGACCGCCGCGTCTTGCCTGCTCTCCCCCATCTCCTGCAGGACGAAAATACATTTCGTGAGGAAGGGGTTGGGCTCTGATGCGACGCGCATGACCGATTGTGAAATATAGCTGTAGCCGATCGTATCCGTCTTTACCGAGGCTAAGTAGGACAAAATGTCCATCGCAGCTTCCTTCGCCTCTTCAATGTTGGAAAGCATGACGAACGGATCGAGTTTCCCTACGTCTTCCGCTGCTGAGGATAGTGTAGCAACTTGGATTTGGCCGCCGAGCTCCGGTAGCATGTCTGGCCAATGAGAACGTTCACCTTTCGGGTCGAATATGAGCGTCTTACCGCTCGAAATCGCGTTTTGATACCCAAGCAGGTTCATGAGAACAGATTTACCGCCGCCAAGCGTACCGGTGATGCTAAATGACGGTGAACGGTTTATCTGACTGGCGTGCCGTAAATCCACATAGACCGGATTTTGGAGAGAACCAGTGGTGCCGATATAGAATCCTGTTCCGTCCCCCAGGTCCTGTGTTGCCCCGATCATGCCGGATGCAAGCGTTTCAGGTGGGATCCGCTGAATGTAGTCGGAGACATATCGCGGAGAACCAGGAATGAAGTCATTGAAGAGCAGCCATTGGTCGCCTGACGGATTTTCAATCTGAATATTGCCGAAGTCACGGAAATGGTCTTGAAATATTCTCACGTTGCTTTTGAGCATGTTCAGGTCCGTATGATAAAGGCCGAAGGAAACGTGTGTGACGAACGTCGGATTTTTCCGTTTCTTATACTCATCCTCGAGATACAAAGCCTTCTCTTGCTTCTCTTGGAGATCGAGTGGGGTTTGCGCGCCCGCTTCGTGAATATTTTTGACCTGATTGTCAATGTCCATCTTCTTACGACTGAGCTTCTTAATGGCATCCCGCGCTTCCAGCACTTCAACCTTAATGCTCATCTGAACGGGGAAAGGCAAGGCCGATGCGCTGTATAACCACTCACTGCCAGGCATGTCCATGTTGTCCGGGAGATCAGAGAGCGCGAGGTACGCGTGATGGACAACCTTGTCCTCTCCATCGTGCGGCTGCGTGATGGTTACACGGCGTGCGTTGCTTGTGTCGATATCTCCTTCGGTAAGCGTGAGCAGTTGACGAGGATCGTAGAGAAACGTACTGAGTCCGCCCCGCTTCCCTTTCGTTTTCTTCGGACTCCAACCGTCGATGTCAACCGAACGCAGCGTCGGCTCGGCGATACCCCACCAAAAATTCCGCTTGAGCAGCCATTCGATCTTCGCATGGGTTGCCCGCTCCACCCTGACCTTACGAGTGAGGCGATCGTAGATTTGCCGCTCCTTGACTTTATAGGCCTGATATTCGTGTTCAAAAACTTCCGGTTCGTTCAAGCCGGCGAAGTTCTCGATCGTCCGCTTGGGATGGAGAAAGAACTTTTTCAGTTCGATAGTCGCCGTTCCGATCTGTTCAACAAGGTCTTTTGCTTCGTTTTTCGGCAGGTAAACGGCGATGAAGGCACGATAATCTGAATTGTTAGATCCGGAAACATCGCCGTACCTTTCTATCAAGTGTTCTCCCAAGGTATTCGTATATTTCTTGCCCCAGTTCTTCAGTGGGCCAGAGAGACGCTCCTTCAAGCGTTCGTGGTGCTCGTAAATGTCATGCGTCCGTGGAAGCCACAATATGTGAAACTGGTCGGTGAGCAGCGCAAGAAACGATGTATGCGTGATCAACTTGTCGATTTTTTGTTGGTCGCTCAGATGGTCGTAGACGAACGAATCGATTTCATAGATGGCCCAAACAGATTTATCGTGGTTAAAGATCAAGTTCCCCTCGTAATAAGCGACCGGAAACTGAATGTTCACTTTGCTGACTTTTCTCTTAACGTTGAGTGCCAAAATTCAATACCTCCTTGTAAAAAGAGGGACGCGCTATGTACGCGCCCTCTCCTCGATGCGGTAGGCTACCTTACTGCCGTACTTGTAATGCTTCATATGCTGGAATTTGCGGTAACGATGGGTGCGCTTGGGACGCATCCAGTAGAAGATCATCCCAAGGAGCCATCGGTGCGGCGCCTTGCCGTCAAGCTTTTGTTTGGCGATTAGCCAAGTGGCTCCGATTGGCAAGGCAATGTAGGTGTAAATGGGTGGGAGGAAGAACAAGAACGTCTTCCCGAGCATCCAGAAGATAAATTCGCAGACAAAGAAGATGCCAATTACCTTCAGGTTAGCCGGAAGCGGGAGTTTCTTCCCTTCCCAGGCATACATAACAAAGTCAAGGTTCCAAATCCGTGTGTAGTTTGAGACCGTTACCCGTGGGGATTCATTCTTCTCACTCATAGGCCGACCTTACGCAAGGAAAGCATTATACAGCTTGGTTGCGATACCGGATACCCATGTCCAGTTCATAAAGATTGCGACGAGTATCGTTATGGCGAAAGCGCTGGCCATCTTGATCCAGTCACGTGTAACGAGAAAGTATATACCGATGCATCCGAGCACTGCCGGAATCAGACCGTTAACGTTAGAGCTAACAGAATTACCGATCTTTTCGCCCGGCGTGGCTGCGAAGACAACGGGTGCAAGGAACGTAAAGATCGTCAGGGTAAGAAGAACAACTCGGAGCGTCATTTGGTGCTTTTGGTTTTTCATTGTGAATCTCCTCTCGATTTTTGAATCATATTAGATTATTGATATACCACTATTGATTTGTGATTGGAGCCGTGTTGTTATCGGACGTTGCCGATGGAGCGGGACTCGATGACGGCGATTGAGCGGTGTTGTTGCCAGATTGGATACCGTTCGATGTCACGTAGAAGCGAGCATCTTGTTCAACAACGTCAAGGTTCCATGTATTCGTGAATGGTTCTCCTAAATCACTGTTCACCGTGACAGTCGCAACAATCCGATAACTCGATGACTCTCCTACTCCAGATGGCATTTGGTATAGGGCAGCTTGCTCAAGCTTTTGGTAGACGAAATCTGATTTCTGGATCGCTCTCGGTGCCTGCTCGGTATCCGCATAGAAATAACGGAGCTGACCAGCGTTCCCTTCGTACCAGGAACGGATATAGCTATCTGCAAGTTCTTTCGCTTTACTTTGAAGATCAGCATTGCCTACGAGCTTGCTTTCGTCAGCTGAGTCGATAGTGTCCCCTCTTTGCTGCTCGGAAACGAACCGTGGATACGACTGGATAACCGGGCCCTCTTTCGCCAATGTAACCGATACGATCATGTAGGCCTTCTTCTTTAGCAACGGGGGCGTGGTAGCCTTGTCCTGCGCATCGAGTAGTTGATCGGGCAATTGCTGAACATCTCGGCGAATGACTACGGTTACGTCGATATGCTGTGCATCGATTTGATTCGTGCCATAAACTTCTGCAGAGGTGACTTTACTCGAACCCTTAACGTCGAAATTCTTTAACCCCATATCAGGATCAATGCCCTTAATAAAGTTAGAGAGTCGCGTGGTCCGGTCCGCTACAAAGTTTGCGTCCCAAGTAAAGTACTCCGTGGCGAAGTCTAACGCGAATCCTTTGACTGAATCGGAGACAATAGGGGTAGTGTTCCCCTTCACAATCGTCTGGTTAATCGTCCTGTTCCCTTGGGCGAATGCAAGTGCACCCTTGAGGAACAACAGACTCATAAATACCCAGAAGAAAAAGCGTCCCACTTTCCTCCCCGCCATCATCTTCGGTGCCCTCGGTTTGATAGACTTGTCCTTTTTGGACTTGACCTTCTCCACCGGCGGCCCTTCGGCGTCCTTATTCTGTTTTTTGAAAAACGCCAAACCTAGATCACCTGCCTATTTTTGTTTTCTTTTCTTGCTCGATTCTGCTCCGTTAATGAGCACAGATACAACAATTGCAATAACGACAAAGAGAATGATTGCATGCTTCGTATCGAACTCCATCATCCAATTCCAATAGTCCTTCATCTTCGCCCAAACAGATGGAGCCTTATCAGCAACGGTCTTGGATGCGTCGTCGATGATATCTACGACCTTCTGATGAGAATCATCCAACTGTTCCTTCTCCTGCTCACTCTTCGGTTGTTGAGTTGCTGGAGCGGGCTTTGATGTTGGAGCGGGTGACTCAACCTTCGGGGCTTCTTTGGTGACTGTGGGTGCCGGTTCACGTATTAAGAGAACTGCAACGATTAACGCGAATATGACACCAACACTCGCCAGAATAACCTTTTTGTTTTTACTCAATCCCTCACCTCCTCCTAGGCGGGATAATGGTATGTTAGATGTTCTATATATTAACATACCACTATACTAATTAACATACGACAATTGGCATTTAGTGCCATCAATTATTGACGATGAGGCGTAATTCCGGCCGTTTTCTCTCCGAAACAACAATTCGATTGTTCGGGGGTTTCCCGCTCCGGCAAGTTAAGATCGATATTTCACTCGGTGAAAGTTTAACGAAGCCATAGTCCCGCTTCTGCTGAGGCGTCATATCCTTGTATTTCATAACCTTAACCATCCTTCCTCCCCCACCCGCTCGCAGCGAACCTTTGGGTGAGCACATCGCCAATAGATCGTCCTACAAAGACCTGAGTTTCAAACCCTTTGAATACACTCTTGGCTGCCGCACGGATATTATTCAGTCGTGCCTCGTAAATGGCCTCCGGCACGATGAATGCGATAATCCCATTCTTCTGGATGACAGGTGCATCCTTGTGATGCATGACGGCCTTGTACCTATGGAGCTTATTTTCAATCGACACTTGCTGATCCTTCGCGCTGATAAAAGGCGACCTCTGGACCGGTTCCGTGGATCGGTCAAGTTCAACATAGAACACCTGTTCGTCTAGCCTGAAAACCGCATCTGGTCGTACCTCAATGTTCAAATCCTTATTCCCCTGAATTGAAAGTGCCGGGTGCCAGTCCCAATCGGTAAACTGCATGGCTCCGATCTGCTCCAAATGTTTGTATTTCAGCTCAAGGTAGACTTTGGCGAGCTCCCAGAAGTGTTCTTTCTTCGCCCTCTCCATGTCGAGCTCCAGCTTCGAAAGTTTGGATTCCTCCAAAACCCCGATCTTCATCTCAACGAGTCTAAGACCTCTTGAGGTGAGATAGTACCAAGTCTCCCCTTTCACCTGCACTCTAAGTTTTGGAGCCTTGTCCAATTCATCAGGAATTGTATTTGACTTTTCGAGTACACCTTTTGCATAGAGATCAAAGAGTCTTCGTTGAGCCCGAAGTTTGGCAGACTTCAAATTGCTCTCATCCAATACCCGCTTCTTAGATTCAGAAGAATCATCATAGTCAGGAAACACTTCTGAAGGATCCTTCCAAAAGTAATGCTCAATAGCAGCAGAGATTGGCATACATCTGCAAAGGTATAGATCTATCAGGAATCTCCAATCCCTCGAACTCAAACGATCAACAACAGCACCAAAAGACGCTTCCCCAGGAGTCCGAACCTTGCGCTTTCGTCCTTCCCCTGTACCCGGATCAGAGCCTTTCCCCTGCTCCAAATCCCCCTTCATCGGCGTTCACTCCTTTCAAACGGCAAAAACGGCTTGCCAACTTTCAGTTGCGGCCGAATTTCGGCATTAGTCGCGATTTCACTCGACTTAGAATTCCTTGTCCGACGCGGGATACGCAACAAATACGGTCAATTTCGACTAACAATGTTTTGCTGAATAAAGAAACCCTTGAGGAAGCATATCGGAAACGAATAAAGAAACAAATACAAAAACAATGATGATACACATGGCGAAACGTTTGTGAGCCTAATAAAGAATCCAGGAGACTAAAAAAAATGTGTCCTCCCTTCCTGCCACGAATTTGGATCGCAATAAGGCGTGCCAGAACATTCCAGCCATCAAAGTAATCATAATACAGCAGCAAACCATTCAGCAATGACTAGAGTGTAATTTTGGAATAATGGAATTATGACCGTAGTTTGGAGGGGGGGGGTGAAGTAAAGGGGCGAAAATGGGGGAAGTCATGCATTTACTTGAATTGGATATTAATCGGATTATAATCCGATATTAAAATAATTCTTATCTTATTTGACTGGAATATTAAAAGGGAATACAATCGTACTAGAATGATATATTATCCTCGGGAGGAAAAACCATGAAACTTCATTTCACGGATGCAGGCCTGGACTTCGGAAACTCGGAATTAGATGCGATTATTGAAGGGAAGCTCATTCGTCAACCGAACGTATTTGCAGTAGCTGGCCAGAATCCTTGGGCCGATGACGATCTAGACGTGAAGAAGAATCTGAAAAATATCTACGATAACATTGCAGTATCGATCATTTCCGGCGCAGTTCGTACAAACCTCTACGTTGTGGGCCGCTATGCACTTAAAACGTTTGGCGAAAATGTAACAAGCCTATACGTCAAAGGCAACCGGTCTAAAGCCGACCAAGATGTCCCTTACGTGAACACACTCGCGATTATGGCGGCCCGTGCGGTTGAAAAGGCTATTGAGTTGGATCCGGATGTACAAGATATCGATTTAACCATTGATATGTCGGCCGCTCTTCCGGTCAAACAGCATACGCCGGCAAACATCGAAATAATGAAAAAGAAATTCATGGATGGGACACATACGGTCTCTTTCCACCTTGGCCTCACAAAAAAAATTGATGTTAAGATCTCTTTCGAGTACGTCCACCTTCTGCAAGAAGGAACCCCTCCTGTATTTGCGCTCCAAATGGACTCGGAAGGAAATTGGAGAACCGGGAGTTATATGCCAGAAGATGAGAATACAAAACGGGATCTCTTTTCGGAATTCGCCAAGGAATACAACCTTCCGGAAGAGACAGATGGAAGCTATCTGGATGGGAAAAATATATTACATCTTGACCTGGGAGACGGTACAGCCGATAGCCCATTCACAAAAGGCGACGCGGTGGATAACGACTTCTGTGACGGGGTAAACCATGGCGTCGGTCATGCCATTAGCGATTCTATAAACGATCTATTGAGTCTCGCCCCGCACGCGTTCAACTCTGTTTCTCGTCAGCAGTACAGCGATATTTTGAGAAGTGAATTTTCTGACCGTCCACATAAATTCTTGAGTGAAGCAAAACAGGCTTTTCGACCGCATTGCGAAAATCAAGCGAATCAAATCATCAAGCACATCACGGACCAAATCCTTAAAATCGGTGCAAACGAAATTGATATTCTCACCGTCTACGGCGGTGGCAGCATTCTCATGAAAGAGCAACTGTATCCAAAGCTGAAAGAATTGGCTGATAAGTCTCGGATCCAACTGTTCTATGTGCCTGCTCAGTATGCGGTAACTCTTAACGCTGAGGGACTTGATTACTTCGTTAGAAGTGATATTTATAAGGCTTTGAAGGCGCGGGCCGTTGGAATCCCGTCGACTCCCCAAAAATCAAAAAAAGAGATTGCGTCTGCACAGCAGCGTTAATTACCACCAATTTTGATTGATCGGGGGTGACACCTTTGAAAAAAACTGAAGCCGTTCCAGGGAAACCAATTGTACTGAAATTACGAGAAGATGAAGAGGATATTGTCTGTAAGTGGCTGAATTTACAGAGTGCCTATAGTGACTCCCTTAGATACCTTATCCAGCAAGAGATTGCGGTAAATGGTTTACGGAATCTTCAACAATTTATTCCGCAACACCGTACCGTTGAGACTCTAAAATCTCTGCTACAAATGACTACTTCTCAGTCCCATTTTGCTCAAATTGCAGATTTCCAAAGCCAGTCCGGGGGTGGTTTCTCAAGCCCTCCCCCGTCTCCTGCATCGAACGTGGTGGCACCAGACGAACCTTTGCAAAGGGCAGCCGAACCCGCCACTCTAACTATGGAACGAACAATTGCGGAAGAAAAAAGTATAGATGAGTCAACGACCGGCTTACATACCGCCCCTTCCACTTCACCACCGAATCCATCATCGATTCCTGAGACTGCATCCGGGACTAAGCGTAGTGCAGCCAAAAAGTTTAGCGATAATGTGCTTGAGTCGTATAGTAACTAAGAGTGAAACCCCCGCCGGCAAATTGCTAGCGGGGAGTTTTCATGTACATACCACAAAACCTTGATTTTACAACGGTATACCGGTATTACTAAGTATACTAAAGAACAAATTTAGGATATAATCGAGGAATATACGATGGTTGTGAAAGGAGAATATCGATGTCAGAAGAAAAGAAAAATGAGGTTGTCCAGTATAAGGTTTCTGAAGATACCAAACGAAGAGCGCAGGCTGCCTACGATGCTTCTGGTTTTGAGGAAAAAGGCGAGTTCTATGCGCAACTCCTCTCTCTCTTTGAATTACAACTACAAAGAGACGGATCATCAGGTTACAAGGAACAACTGGATGAGTTGAATTATCATAGTCGAAGGTTCGTTGAACTTTACCTTTCCATGATCCAAACGGAAGCTGCAAGAAGAATGGAAATGACGCAACAGCACGATGAGTTGTTGGCCAAAGTATCCTTGGAATTGAGAAATGCTCTGGACGAGATTCAGGAATTAAAGACGGTGAATAAGCAAAAGGATATTTCCAATCAGGAGTTAATAAAGAACACTGATTCGCAAAAGTCTTTGATAGAACAATTAGAGTCTCTTCGGAAGAAGGATGAAGAGCTTTCTGAAGGTTATAAAACCCAAATTAGAGACCTCTCCTCCCTCCTATCCGAGCAAAAAGGTGCAGCTGATGCAGGTCGAAGTGCGATCGAGGAAGCCGAACAGTTGCGCGCGGATCTTAAAGAACTACAGAAAAGTGCTGATCGCGGGATCATCGAGTTAAACGAAGTCAAAGAACGCTTTGAGTACCAACTAAAACAAAAAGATGAAAAGCACGCATCTGAGATCGAGAAGTTGACGAGCAGGGCCGCATTAGATTTAGAAAGAGCGGTACTTAACGTTGAAAAACGTCATCAAACCGAACGTGATCGTGATTCGGCGGAATATGCAGAACGAATCCGAAAACTTCTTGACGGTCAGGTTCATGGCAAGACCCCTCCTCCCCCTTCGAACCAAATTTCTTCAGATTCCGAATGATCTTCATATTAAGGTGCAGCGCCTCCTTTCGCAGGAGGCGTTTTTTTAATTGCATTCAAATAAAATTATAATTAGATATTAATCTTGTAATAATCAAATATAGTTCAAATTAATATCTAATATTGATTCTATATTAATAGCACAATAATAACATATAAATCATATTATAATAACATTCAAATTATAGTCTGACGAATTTGCAGACAAGTGCCGGCATCCATTTCGGCCCCCTACACCCCCTATCCCCGCAGCATAAAATTTCAAAACTATGCCGAGACAATTTAGGCTATTAACATGTGATAGGCTATTGATAGGTAAAAATTACATGCATAATGATATATCACAACCTAATAACACTCTACTGGGAGATAGGCAGTTTTAATATGATAGTCTACTATTAGGAGATCATTAGCATGCTAATAATATATTTGCAATTAAATATTGATAGGCTTTCGATAGGCTTTCAATAGCTGATAGCCTGTGGTTAATCTATTGATTGGATGTTAACAGTTTGTTGCGATGTGATATAATAAATTGGTGCCAACAGCATATTGGTATCTGGGAGACTGCTATAAGGTGCGATAATGCGATTGAAATAAATCTAAGATTACGATGAGAGGGAGGTGGTCCCCATGTCAGATGATGTTTTCAAGAAATTTGAGGGGTATCATACGATAGGAGCAGCAAGAGAGCGACTTTTGAGTATGGGAGCTAATGAGCCTATACCAACAATACGAAATTGGAGCAACGACTTGCATCAACTTCAAGTTCACACGCTTCCGCGAAATCAAAGAGGAGAACGGATTTATAGTGAGATTGATATACAAATCTTGTTGTTCATCCACGAGGCGAAAAAACGTTTTGGAAAAAATATGACAATGGATGCTATTTCAACCATGATTCAGTCAGATGAGCGATTTAGCAAACATTTAAACTATGACCCTACCGATGGCGGCCAAACTGATCCAGGAACTGGTTTGATCGCATCTGAACATCGCATAAAAGAAATCATCCGTTCGGAATTGGAAGAGCTGAACTTAGTAAAAGAGCAAATGCTGCGTGCCCAAGAAGAACTAAAGTCTGCGAAGGAAAATTACGAAAATCAACGATTACTTCTTCCGGATCCAGCAGAGGAGAAGAGGCAAAGGAATATAGAAATAAGAACAATGCTTTTCGACCAGTTAACAACACAAAAGAAGATTGAGAGAAGATTGGCAGACAGAGCCGCAAAGGAATGGGCCCTAAACCCGAAGAAGAAAGGCTTTATATTCAAGTCAGAAGATATTGAAGCCAAAACGACCTTTATTAAGGAGTACGTCGACTCACATTTTGATGAAGAGCTTAAGAAGGAATATGAAGAGAACAACGGATAGGAGAATCCGTTGTTCTTTAAGGTGTGTCAATGACAAAAGAGTAGACTTATTGTATCATGATACTTGTTTAATATATTAATATACATGAATTGGAGTGGCGCCATGAAGTATATTGGCATGGTCATTGGAGGGATATTTTCGGTACTTGGGCATATGTTTGCTTTCATGTTCAAGAATGTATTTATACAGATCAGACGATTTGCCATGGACCCTGCGAACAAAAATGCTATATGGAATATGCAGGCTATTGGTGTCCTGATGCTGATTATTCTTTCTTTCTTATGGTTAGTCGGGAAGTACCAGGATTTGTTTTACGGAGTGGGGCATCCGGTGTTCTACAGGGCAATTCCGCTTCTCCTAGCATGCTTCATGGGTCATCTAATTTATTCATGTCCGCTTT
The DNA here is from genome assembly GCF_042655525.1 of Cohnella soli. NCBI lineage: Bacteria > Bacillati > Bacillota > Bacilli > Caryophanales > Paenibacillaceae > Cohnella > Cohnella soli. The sequence goes on along the minus strand of NZ_JBHSMI010000012.1, from coordinate 127,286 downwards.
TTTTCAAGAGCACTTACGCAAAGCCAATAATACAAACGTTTTTGAATGCAACCAGTATAATGGCTGCAGGTCAAATTTTCATGAAGTATGTGCCGGGGTGGAAAGGTCTTGCCATTTCATGTATTTTATTTTTTGGTACGATAATCATTACATTGTACTATACGCTTCATATCAAAATTCGCGCGACTATTTTCAGCAAGCTGACGAGGGCAGCCGAAGAAGCGGATCTGATCGCGAAATCAATAAATGGTCAAAAGGGAAGCGTGGAATCGCGAAAAGGTGTTTCAAATGCGGACCTTGCAGCAGCCATCGAGGAGGTAGACTTAAGCGAAAAGGGCTGTTTGAGTCATTTGCGGTATTATTCAGAAGAATGCAAACTGGAACTGTTTCATACCGTTCCTACAAAATATAAGCAGAGTGAATTGATGGAGCTCGGAAGAGAGGACCGTGCCCAACATTCCCAAACGATCGGTGGTACTGGCGCCGGTAAAACACTCTTAGCAACCACGCTAGTCGTCCAGGATATACTGAATGATTTTATGGGATCAACAATACTTGAACCAAAAGGCTCATTCATCAATCGATTATCACATTTTATTGATCGAACAGGACGGCCGTATCGAAGACTGGACCCAGAATATGAATTTACAGATTGCTTGAACCCGTTTTATGTGCCGGAAGGCGAAGATATTGAACCCATGATTGAAGCGAATGTATCAGCATTTCATGGCTATCTTGGGCCTGAAGCAGAGCAATACTTTAAAAGCCGATCCACTCAACTCTTACGCGTTAGTATCAAGGCATTAAAACTGTGCAAAGGTAATAACTGTACATACAACGATCTAAATCGTCTTATTCAACCCATAAATGATGATTACAGGGCAGAGATTATGCAGGAATTCATCGGTCGAGAATCTGAGGTATCATTACTGCTTGAATATACAAGAAACATGGGTAATGATAGAACTGCTGAATTCGCAATGAAGACGTATTCGGGTCTGTATGATTACTTGAGCGAGCTGACATCGAGTAAATATATACAACGAATTTTCTGCGGGCCTTCAACGTTCAATATCGACGATTCATTGAGTAATGGTGAAATCGTCTTGGTAAACGGGGCATATGGAAAACTGCAGACGTTGACTTATACAGTTGGCCGGCTGTATTTGAACTTACTTAGGGCAAGCACATTCCGTAGAAGCTTAAAGGGTAAAGTGCGACCGCATCAATTAACTGTCGACGAACTCGAAATGTTCGCGGATGAGGAATTCTCCACATTCCTAGAGATGGCACGCGAATTTGAAGTTTATGTAAACGTAATTCATCAGGGCAACGTGCAGCTTACTGATGTGAGTGAACGACTTGGAGGCATGGTTAAACAAAATGCAGTTCAAAAGTTCATCCTAGCCGGCTTGGACAATGAGGATGCGGAATATTACGCTGATATGATCGGTGAGGAATACCAAATTGGCCAAAGTAGTGGCACCGATGAAATGTCGACAACTGGATTCAAGACCCAATTGAAAGAGGAGAAACGGTACAAGGTCCTTCCAAGTGAAATCACAAGACTGAAGGGTTATAATCCGAAAACTGGCGAACCAGGGGAGTGTCTCTTCAGGGGTGTCCGCAATAACATTAGGCTGGAACCGGTTATCGGACTGGTTTATCCGCTTCCTCGTAAGCTGTTTGAACCGTTAGAGTCTGCATCGAGCCAAACGGAGACTGACAAAGATGTTGAGAATGATGAGGTAGAAGAGGAATATTCCAAGATTGAGATAAGTGGTCAGAGAGAATCAGTAACACCAAATGAACAAGAGCAAAAATCAGTACCAATCGAAGAAAAGGCAGACAAAAAGAATGATAGCAAGACAGAAAAACTTGATCGGATAAAACAACGTGCTGCAGAGTCGAAATCAAAAGAAGGAGAAGATGGCGCACAAAATACCATAAGAAATACTGCATGGGATTCCGACAATGAACCAGACACGAAGTCAACGGACCCACACGCTGCCCGGAATGCTAAATTGACCGATTTGGAGGAGAGGCTTGCCAAAAAAGCTGAGGAAGCACGAGGTCAATCAAGCCATGAATGAAAGACAGCCGATACTCTAATGAGGTATCGGCTGTTTTATTAACATGATAAAAATTTGATTATTCATCTTCTTCTTTTATGTCCATAAATAATGCGTTATACATCTCGAATGCTGAAACGCCAAGCGGTGTAAGTTTATATAGTTTTTGCCGGCCTGACGAATTGTATTCAGCTAAACCTAATGCTTCAAGATAACAAACAGCGAAATTTAATTCTCCACGTCTTACGCCAGATTTCAAAGATAAATCTTCTTTGTTCCAATCCTTTTTTGAAAGCGCCTGCATAACTAATTTAGGTCCATTGGGTAAGTTTTTGATCATTTTCTCTAAATAGGGTTGTAATGTTCCTTCGATCTTAAAATCAACAGTCATGCCAAATTAGCACTCCTTTATGTTAGTCATCCAATTATCTAATATAGTAACACATTGGTTAAACAATTTACATATACCAATCATTCCCGAAGCAAAATGATAGTATACATGAACTAAAGAATGTTAACAACACTATTCGACAAAATATAAAGAATGAGAATTAAAATTGAAGGTTACGAACTTTAAGCATAGCCGGTTGCTGAACGAATTCAACTTTGGAATCCATATTTAGTCTTTTATTTGCAGCTACGGATCTTAGAATTTCATTCTTGAGCATTTGCCCACGAACCCATGTAATTTCAACAACTTTTCCGGTTTCTCCTCGTCCTACTTGAAGGTGGCCGGAGTTTTCGTTGTATTCGGAAATATGATTCAGATTTACATATGTTCCCGAATGAACACGAATAAAACGATTTGATTCCAAAAGTTCTTCTAACTGCATAAACTCATGTAGCGTCATATTTTCATAGTAGATGCGATCTGATTGATGAAATTGGACGCGATTTGATTCGTCTACCTGGACAAACAGAACGTTATTAAGATCGATATTTATCGTATTGAAAACGGTAGAACTTGATTTTACGTCTTCTATATGGCCTGCAATTCGCATTAACTCGTTAAAATCTGTTTGGTATGCCTCAGCAAACTTCCTAAGCGTCTGAGGTTGGGGAATGATGGCCGGTCCTGTCTTCCTGTTATCACCGAGTTCAACATCACGAATATAACCGTGGCTTAATTTGCATAGCTTACCAGCGGTTCTTAAACTATAATCTTTCGACAAACGTATTAACTCTAAGTGTTTACCGATATCGTTCTGGATCATAATTTGTGTGTCCCTTTCGTTAAGTTATAGGCAGAGGATTGGCAACCCGGCTGTCATAGCTTGCGCATTAGACCCGTGGTTTTGCGTCCTGTACTTTCGCACAGTTTGCTCAAGTCTGCATACAACCTCTAAAGAAAATATAGCATGATTTTCAAGTACATACAGAAAGTATTTGGGAAACATAATTCATTAAATTTTAATAAAGTGTCGAATACTGTCGAATAATGATAGATAATAGCGAGCAATGGCGAATCGAGCCAAATTAGGAAGAAAAGTGTTGACCGCTATTTAACGTTCATAGTAAAATTCGACTGTACTAATTATAGTACATATGCACCACAATTTACCGCGTGGATTCTACCTGGATCCTAATTTAGTTAGTGAATATGTACTAAAAGTAAAGACAACAGGCGAAGGGAAGATTAAGCGTGCAGCATGAAACCTTTCTGGAAAAAAGCAAGGTAGCAATTACCCTTTTGTTTGAAGGGAACGCTAGCGACAATAACATTTCGGTGTATATACCGGAACTTCGGCTTGGGGTCATTGGGGATACGCACGAAGAGGCGCGTGAACATGCGATCGATCTGGCGAAGATGGAGCATGCTAGACTGCTTAAAGGCTGCAAGGAGAACGAACCAATCATCGAGCGGATCGAACTTGAAATTGAATAACCGCAACACTGAGATGGAGCAACTCTTCCATCTCTTTTTTTGGCCAAAGGCATTGAAATCTATTCGCATTTATGTGCGATAATAATTCTATTAAATAATTAGGTGGAATATAGAAATGGAAGTATAATTAAGTTAAAGGTTAAGAGAGGAGGCGAGAGGTAATATGCGACAATTCTTTGATCCATCCTTGCTGCCGATAACGACAACGGATTTGGACGGGAACGTACTGTATGTGAAAACGAACGGGCTACACCATTATGGCTACACTGACATTATGTTCGAAGGGGCTGGAGAAGAAGGGGAGCAATTGCTTCTCGACATCCTTGACCGAATTTTCAGTTTGGAGTTTAATATCAATTCGACCTGGAACTACAACGGGAACCTGTTGAAACTCGAACAGAGAGACGATGGATTTGCCCATATTGTTTACTGCAAGGTAGATCAACCGCGAATCCTTACGATCTTAAATCCACAAGGTGAGCCTGCGAAGTATATCTCCAAAGGTCTTTCCGAACTTTATGGGCATCCGGAAGCAGAAGTCGATGGGGATACGATTCACGGAAAAGACATCCTTAGCCATTTGATTGATGAAGTGGTTGCAGGAACACGATATGATGAAGATTCTCTGATTCTTAACGATGATCACGTATATTCCGTCGCGTATACAATGGACCGATTAGGAAACCCAGTCTTACAAATTCATCTGGAACCAAAGCTTACGGAAAAGCCAATAACCAAAAGAAGTAGTGGGCACTTGAAACGAATAAAATAGTTCTTCTCATTCCGATAGTCATATAGTAATATACTAATATATTAATTAGTTAATTATTCAATACATTACCTTTAGCGATGGAAAGGAGTAGAAAATGGGATATGGGCCTTCATACATAATCCAAGAGCTTGATTTCATGCTCACCCATCCCTCATGCAACGCAGCAGTTATCGATAAATTCTATCATAACTGTCTGATGATGTATGACGAGGTGCCCCTCTTCACGATGGTCGAACATATGCGCAAGGAAAATCCCAAACTTTTGAGAGAGTGGTCGATGCTTAATACAACTGTTCGATCACTCATGATCGACTTAGTGCCAGAAAAAGTAGGGGATGGCCGCGAATTGCAGGAGCTCAATGTGCCGGTTGATTTGCGGGAAATAACACCGACACAAAACGGCATTTATCTCGTAAAGTGGACTTCCGAAATCGAAGAACCGATAGTGAATGCGCACTTTAAAACGAAGTCGCTCCTTGTTTTCGATAAACTTGAAGGCAGGTTACATCTGGTCGGTATTAGCAAGGTAGGTCACAACCAATATCATTTGTATGTAAAAAAAGGGAGGAAACCACAATGATGAACGAAGCGTTAGCTGTAAACCCGATGCAGGAATACAAAGTTTCGGCACGACGGAAACAAATCCATCAAGGGGTTGTGTCTGGCGTTGAAATTCATGCCCCGTTCGGCCATAACATGCAATGCGCAATCGTTAACTTGAACAATGGCCTCAAGGGACTAATTTACGAAGATCAATTCGACCGTCGTAAATACCGCTCTCTCGTCGGATTCATTGACCACAAAATCGACTTCATGGTTTTAGACGTCGCTAAGATCGGTCTGGACGAAAGCAAAGTTAAAGTATTCGACGAAGAAAAGGGGATCATTCTCCTTTCCCGCGTCCAGGCGATAGACGAACTGCAGGAAGAATTTTGGGAGACAGCGGATCTCGACCACGTAGTTACCGGTGACGTATCCGGTTTTGAAGAAGAACGGATTTACGTTCGTATCAAGGGCGTCATTTGCGTATTGCCGATTCAAGACTATGAATATGACTGGACACCATCTGGCAAAGGTCTGGTTCCGCTCGGCGCCGAGCTCACAGTGAAAATCAAATACATCGATCGCGAAAAGAAACAGGTTCGCGTCTCGAGGAAAGAACTCCTCGAAGATCCGTGGGGTCGCGTTCGTGAGAAGTTCGGTGTCGAAAACTTTTACTCCGGCGTCATTACAAGCGTAGTTCAAGACTTAGGCGTCTTTATTAAACTGGCGCCGGGCGTTGAAGCGCTGTCGTGGTTCCCGAACCCAAAGAAAATGCCGCGCGACGGTGTGCTTCTGGGGAAGACATGTTCGGTACGGATCAAGAATGTAAATCCCGAAAAACGCAGAATCGGCACGGTTATCGTCGATTTCCCGCATGAAATTTAACAGAAGGGGAAATGACGAAAATGAACATCTCCCCTTTGATCAAACCGCAAACGAATATTGCGGTTCCGGAGCAGCCAACATGGGATGATCCCTACGCCACTATGACGCTGCAAAGTGCGCTGCCCGGACATGCATATCATTATATTGATCGCAAAATTTCAAGTAACTGGATAACGGAGAGGGACATCGATCTCGTAAGGTTCATCTTTGTTCACCGCTGGCTTGTATTGAAGCAGATTGAGCGCTTATTTTTTCCGGAAGTCGAACGTGACAAATCGGTTCGCAATCGATTGAATCGGCTCATCGACTATGGATTAATACGACGAACGCAATGGACAAGCTATTCTCAGCCAGAAAAAAACCGACCGAGCCTGTATGAAATGGGAGACAGCGGCACAGACATCCTGAAGAACAAGTTCGGTATTATTCCAGGACAAAGGGATCCACGGATGGCAAAGCCAGCAACAATGCTCTACCGTATGCGATACGTTATTACGAACGAACTCTACATTCAACTGCGAGAATCGTTCGATCTCATTCATTTCGAATTTCATCCGTCTTTGAAAAGAAAAGAAGATCATGTAGTGCCGACTGCAAAGTTTGTTCTCCGCAATCCGAAAGGTAGAGAAATGCCGTTTTATCTCCTTTGCCATCGACAAGATGAAAAGTGGGTAAAAACGATTCGTTTCCAAATGCGGTTTATGAAGGAATTCATTAGCGCAGAGGACAAAATGGCAACTGTGATTGTGCTTGTGTCGTCGGATGAAAAAGCATCATTGGCCAATAAGATCGCCGAACAAGAAGGTGCGGCGTCCTCAATCTGGTACGTTACCGACAAGGACTTGCTTGATGGCGACTTTGACATAAGACGACAGGGCTTCTTCACGTTCAACAACGGAGAAAAAGTGTACTACGATTTGAGATAGAAAGGAGGGGATCGGGTGCTGCATACGATGAAAATCCAGCTCCTTACCGACGGTTCTCAGCACGAGTCTTTAACTGAAGTGATGACCCGCTTCAATCAGGTATGCAATCACATCAGCGAAATTGGCTTCCAGACAAAAACGCACACGAACAAAATCAAACTCTCGAATGAATGCTACCATCCTGTTCGTGAGCAATATGCGATTCCATCGCAGATGGTGGTACGAGCGATCGGCAAGGTAGTTGAGGCTTATAAGTCCGGGGTCAAATCGGTCCAAAAATTCGGTGAAACGACTTCTGTTGTATACGACATGAGACTCCTGACATTTAAATGGATGAACCGTGTATCCATTTCCACACTTAATAGTAGGATCGAGATTCCGTTTCGTGTGGAAAGTTATCGTCCCGGTGCTTACGATCGACGTGTAAGCGGATTGGCGGATTTGATTCTGGAGAACGATCAATTTTATCTCTTGCTGCTAGTTGATCTTCCATCGGAGACAAGCGGCAGCGGCGTGAAGGAACTTGCGGGCGTAGGATACTAATTTACGATTCGTTGTATGTTAGTTAATTGATTACTATACCGCAATAAAGGTGGTAAGTATTATATGGAGTTAGAACAACGCTTATTTCTTATCTATGACGATAAAGATTTCGCTGAATGGATACAGGATGAATTGTCCGACTACGGCCGCTTTATCCGTTCGCTTGATTCCTTGGACTTTTTCTTTCCCCAATGGGAAGCAGTGGGAGCGAAAGCAGATGTTGTGATTCTGCCTGAAGCCACCCTAAAATCCGAAGAGTCATTTCTGAAGATATATCGAACCGTAAAATCCGGATCGCCAGACACGGTATTTTTGATCATCTACTATCGTGAAAAAGATCAATTCATACAAAGTCTCGAGACTGAGGGAAATGTCTGCATAAGCTTTGATGAACTCGATACCGGTCTCTTGGAAAAAAGATTGAAAGAAAGGAATCGGGCACCAGCCCAATCGCGGCCTAACCAAACAGTATCTCGGCAAGATAAACCATTCAAGGAATCACATAAGCAAGAAGATAAGCGGGCTGTACCAGAAGCTCCGCCTGCATCCGAGCCACGGCTGCCGGAGACACTGCCGACAGAAAATCGCGTCCCAGATATGACTCACGAGAAGGATCGATCTGAAGAAGACCATAGCGAGCACATGGACGAGGAAGAAGTGCAGTCCAAGCAACGTAAGTCTTCAGAAGAACAACGGTTAAAGCTACAACGAATAAAAGAACGAATTGTAATCGAAGAAAAAATTGTAACCGTTCATGTGCCGGTTCATTTCAATTCTAAATTAATATCCTTTGTTAGCCTTTATCCGAGGGCTGGAGCAACGTTCGTGTGTTCCAATTTTGGTAGGATGCTCGGGGAGCATAAGGTACCAGTTGCAGTAATGGAACCTGTCCTCGAGTATATCGGCTCTACATATTACGAGCTTATGCATGGCGAAACGAATGCGCCAAAGGATTGGATTTCCTGGCCGGCGCAAATTCAAAGATCTGGATATATCACGCAAGAAAAATCATGGTATACGCACGGAGTCAATTGGATTCCATCTAACGTCGATCCAACTCCAAATTGGAACGAGGGGCATACCATGCAACTCCTTCTTGCCGCAAAAAAATATCCCGTTACGCTTTGCGATATCTCATCACATTATGATGATCCGCGTTGTAAAAAGATATTGAGTATGTCCGACGAGATATGGATTGTCGCAGACGGCGACCCGGTTCAACTGAACCATTATCTCCATAAGATAGATGACCTTAAATCTGAGTTTCCAGGCAAACAAATGAAAGTCATAGGGAACCGGTGGGGGGATTACATTAAGCAAAACGAATGGAAGGATGCATTGCTTCTTCCTACGCTCACGCAAATCCCTGATCTTGGCAACGTTGTGCTAAAGCTTGCTTGGGAAGGAAAACTGGCTTGGGATGATGCAAAGTTGAAAAACACTCTCGCTGCCCCTTTTAAGCCGTTGGCAAGATCCGTCGTGGCCAAAGAAATGTACGCGCTCATGAAGAAGGATTACGGGTTGGGTGCGAAAGTCCGGCGATTATTTAATCAAATGAGCTCGCTAGAAGATGAATCAAAGTCGCGAAAATTCTGATCAGGTTGGAGTGAACTAAGGTATGCGGAGAAAGTGGATTCCCGGACTTATCGGTCTGATTATCGTCGTTGGATGCGTATTGGGTTTTAAGCAGTACATGAACAGTGTGAGAACTGACGTAACGATGATGGAAACTTGGAAACCAGTCAAAATGATTCAAGCCGGGCAGATGATTACGTCTGACATGATTCATAAGGTTCAAATACCTACCGTACAGCACATGGGTAATGCATTACTGGAGAGAAGTCAAATCGTCGGAAAACGAACGATTATCCCGATCGGAGAGACAGAAGAATTCCTTTCTTGGAAGATTGGGCCTGATGCGTTGTTTCCAACAGGGGATGAGGACTACATCGGGTTCAAAATCGACTTTGTAGGCGCTGTAAACAACATGGTTCGTCGCGGTGACAAAGTGACGGCATGGGTCGAGTACACCGTGCCAAAGGTGTTCGACGACTTTGGAAATGAAATCACGGATGCGCAGCAAGCGGCCCTCCTTGCTGCGAACCCAAATTTGACGTTCAAAAAAGTTTATACCAATAAATTGTTAGAAAATCTCACTGTGGCTTACATCAAAGATCAGGAAGGGATTGAAATAACGGATGCAACTTCGTCTGGGCCGATATCTCTTCCGCTGTCGAGTGATCAGAAGGATGTTACCAACTCAGACCGCTACCGTCAAAATGCCTCAGGTCAACCATCGTATATCACCTTTATTATGTCACCCGAACAGTATGAAACGTTTGCCGCCGGTGCCAAGGACGGTAATATTCGATTAGGTTTGCCTAACATGATGGAAATGAAAATGATTGGGACAATCTCAAAATCAAAAAACGACCATATGGACGAGAAAGATTCCAGTAAAGGTCCGGTAAAGATGGACAACAACATCTCGATAACACCCGACCAAAGCGTTCCGGCGAGTCAATCACCATCGAATCAAGCTGGGAACAAATCGACGCCAGTTGCAGATAGCAAAGGGGAGATTTCCAAGTGAAAATCACTTTCGCCTTTTCAAAGCCAAATCTCGCAGAAGCAGCGGGAAAAGTAATTAATAAAGAAGTTGAAACCACTTTCGCATTTAACGAAGAGGAGCTCACTCGGGCATTAAATAAATCCGGACGGGAGCTCGACTTTATCTTCGCACATGAGGAAATTTTCAACACGAGGTATCCATGGGAATGGATCTCTTACATCAAGACCTCTGTAGGAATCAAAACAAAAATCGTTATCCTACTTTCGGAGTCGACAGATTCATGGTATCGAGAAATCATCAAACGTTTGAGTGTTGATTTGGAAATTTCCCTCATACCGAGCGGGCTGACAATCGACGAAATTGCAGAAGAGATCGGAAACCGCGTATATCCGAAAACAAAAACATCGGATGAGAACGAGGGCGGACGTCTAGCTGCGGTTATGTCAGCATCCCCTAAAGATGGAGCGACGACCATTGCAATTTCGACAGCGATTTGCGCGGCTATGCGTATGCCGGATAAAACCGTCCTGCTCGTAGACTTTAACCTCAAAAGCCCGGAAGTCCGGGATCAATTGAACATTCAATCAGATAGAGGGTATCAACTCATCCAGTCGGATTGTGACTCGGGGACACTAGAGCAAAGCGCTTTGCTGAAGGCCTGCGAAAAGTTGAAGGACGTACCCAACCTCCACATTCTGACAGGGAATCAGCGACGGGAATGGGCAGAGAAAATCACGATTGACGAGATCGGACATTTCTTGGCGGTTGCTCGAAAAACATTCGATTTGATTATCGCAGATGTTCATACGTTCCCCGACCAGGCGGCCACTCTAAAATGCATGAAGAACGCCGACGAACGGATTGTGGTTGTTCAGCCGATTGTAACGAGTTATCAGTCCTCATGGAACGATTGGTTTAATAGCGTGTGGCAACATTACGGGATGAAAGAGACGGATTTCCATTTGGTTTTGAATCGCGACAATAAAGGAGCACTTGAGGGATTCAGTATCGAGAAAGCCATGGGCACCAAGATCGTGGCGCGCGTCCGGAATGTCGATAAGGGAGCCGGCATAAAAGCCATCAATTATGGACAACCATTGTACCTGAATGAGGGAGTCGAAACGAACGAGTTTCGTGACAATATCCTGCAATTGACGTCGTGGATCGCTGAAAGAATAGGCGTGGAGCTTGTCCCGCTTCAAAAGGACAGCAAAGCGGCGCTTAAGGGGAAACGGAAACTCTTTGGAATTATTTGATAGGAAGGAGGGCTAGAATTGAACGGTACATTACCGGCAAGGAAGCAGCGTACGAGATTCAGCATTGTTGAGCAACTGCAAGTAGACAAGCAAGAAAAGAAAAAAGCAATTTCGAACCGGGGTTATCAGCATCGTACGCTTGAGGAAGTCGTCCGCATTGTACAGGAGCATTTGAAGATGACGGACGGTACTGCCGACGAACAGGATGAGCAAAAAGAAACGATTCACCAAGCTGGTCTCGGGAACCCAATTGCTCAGGAAAAAGTCAAGGCGCATATCAAGCAGATCATTAACGACAACATGCTGTATGCGTCTATCGGCGAGCTGCAGGAACGAATGAACCTTCCCGAAGCCGTCTTCGCTTTGACGGTTGGAGCTGGCTATGTCGAGGATTTATACAAAGGTAAGGACATCGAGGAAGTTCAGGTGAATAACACGGACATTTTCATCATGAAAGATGGTGTCAAAACCCGCTTCCCTCGATCATTCGATAGTCCTGAACAAGTCATTCGCCTTCAGGAACGGCTTGCGTTGTATGGCCGTGCAAGAATTAACGAGCAACACCCTATATGTCACACCTACATGTACAATAAGGCACGTCTGACCATGACACAGGCACCTTTTAGTGCATTTCCTACAATCGCTATCCGGAACTTCATATTGAAGGATCCAACCTTGGAGGGAACTCTTGTTGATAAAGGAACTTTGAACATGTTAATGGCAAAGTTCCTGGTACTCCTAGTAAGGTATCACGCCTCAATGATTGTGGCAGGTGGTACGCAAACGGGTAAAACAACTACCCTCTACGCGCTTGCTAGAGAAATTCCCGAAAAAGAACGGGTACTCACTTTGGAAACCGAGCATGAAATGATGCTCCATGAACGTCTTCCAGGGCGCAATATTGTTCCATTTCAGTCTGTCCCTGAACTGGGTATCACGATGGAAGATGCATTCAAACCACTTCTTCGCGAAAGTCCAGATCGGTTTGTAATTGGTGAGATTCGTGGATCTGAAGCATCTCAGGCTGTGCAGGCTGCACTTCGCGGACACGATACGTTGTTATCCTTGCACTCGAAATATCGCAGCATGATCATCACTGACATCATGGATATGGTTAAGCAGGACGGTCGAACACACGATGACAGAATGCTTATAAACCGAATCGGCCGCGCGTTCAATATCGTTATCTATCAGCGTTTTGTCAAAGAACACGAGTACAAAAATCGGCGCGTGATGACCGAGATCACCGAGATCGTACCGACCGAAACCGGTGAAATTCAGATGAATCCTTTATTCGTCTGGAATATCGCAGCGCGGGATTGGGAACGTACGGATCATACCATCAGTCATGACCTGATGGAGCATATGATGAGTTACGGTGCCGATCCCGAAGACTTTAGAAATCTGGGTCTGTACTGATGCAAATCGTAGAGATCGCATTTCTCGCAGTATTCATCATCGGCATGTCCCTTATCGTAGAACCGATTGTCGGCCGTCTGATGGTTGGGTTTATGATCTTTAGACGAAATCGTTTCTACGACAAGAGAAGGAACAATGGACGCCTAGCTACGGCCGAGCCCAAGAAAGCGTTGTTCGACCGCCCGCTCCTTAATAAACTCGACGAAAACATGAGCGTTGCAGAGATCAAGATGTCAGCCAAAAACCTTCTAGCAATTTGTCTGGTCATCGTTCTTATGGTCTTCATACTTGCCAATAAAGTCATGCCAGCGCCACCATATGACCTACTTATCGGCCTGGTATTTGGAACCGCTCCGCTTCTATGGGTCTGGGCACGATATCTGAAAAAGACGCTTTCGATGGCGAAGGTTATGATCCCCACCGTGCAAAATTTTGTAGGTTTCTTCACTGAGGCTGAAAACTTTGAGAGCGCCATTTATAAATCGGCGAGGACCGTTGAACCGGAAATTGCAGGAGAATGGAATCGTTTGATCATGGACTTACAGACCGGGGAAAAGCCAGAGAAAGCACTCATTGGATTTGCAAATCGCATCGGTAACGATTGGGCCCAGTACTTCGCCGACATCTTGATTACGCACATAGATACTGGCGTGAATATCACTTCATCCTTGTTCAAATTGATAAGTGAAATGCAAAACTCCGAGTATAACGAAGAAAAAAGGATAACGTTGCTCACCCAATACAAGTGGGGGACCTTCATCATGATCGCTCTTTCAGCGATTGTCATCTATTTCAATATCAGAATGGACTCGAAAAACTACGACTACTATTTTCATACAGCGTCTGGCGTCCATATTGTTACCCTGGCTGTGATTGTATTGTTTATCTCATTTATCGGGGCACTGCATATGGGCAGAAAGCGGTTATAAAAAGGGGGGCAGGCAATGTTTATATATTGGGTCATCGCGATCGTATTCACCATTGGCGCGGGAATGATGATTTTGCCATTTGCATTATCTATCAAACTCAAGCGCCGGCTGCGCGTCCCATCGACCAGAACAAGACGGAAACAGTATCTTCAAGATTATTACGCTTCCTTGGTATCAAAGGCAAATACCCGTAAGGTGAACTACAAAGTTGCAAGAATGTTGAAAACGGCGGGGCATCCTTATGGCATGCAAGTATTTCATTACCATTTGCTTCGCTTGGGATTACCAGTCGCCCTCGGGTTTCTCTGCATCTTCCTGACCAAGCTACGAGGTATTCTGAACGGGTATTCTCCACCATTCCCGTTCCTGCCCTTTGTGGTATTTGTTCTAATCGGTTACTACCTTCCGCGGTTCATTATACACTTCTTCGCGCGGAATCGCCGTGAAGTGTTGGCGGAAGAGATCGTGAAGTTCTCCCATCGATTGATCGTATGTATTACGGACAAAATTCCGCTCTATTACGCGATTAAACGAGCTGGAAGAACATGCAAGGAGTTAAAGCCGTATGTGGATGATCTGCTTATCGACTGGATGGACAATCCAAGGATGGCCATTAACCATTTCGGTGAGCAAATTGGGATCAATGAAGTGCTGCCGTTAACGAACACGCTGCTGGCGAGTTGGAATGCTCCACAAGAAAAAATCATCAACCTGTTTGATCAGCAGGTAAGGAACATCGACATCATGCGGGATTTTCAGATTAAAAAGAAGATTGAGGCATCCCCGCTCCGAGTCACCTTCGTCATTTTGATACCTTTTGGTGTAGCCAGCGCTCTTGCGTTGCTACCGTGGTATATAAGTTTTCAAGAAGTTATTAAACAAGTGTTTTGAGGAGGAGGTCATGTGTCTGACAAGGCAATAGGCACCATCGTCGCGATCATCATAGGTGTTGCCCTTACTTTTTGGATTTTCAACAATCCAAATGGGATAGGCGACGGTCTGGATAAAGGTGGAGCGAACGTTCGTACGAAAATCATTGAAGCCACAAAATAAGAAAAATCAAGGAGGCAATCTCACATGTCAGATAAAGCTATTGGTACGATTATCGGGATAATTATTGGTGCTGCTCTTATGTTCTGGGTATTCAACAACCCGAACGGCGTCGGAGACGGTGCAAGTAGAGGAGCTGGCAATGTTCACACGAAAGTCACTACTTTCAACTACGATGGCGCTATCGCACCAGGCGTCGGACAAAAGGCACCGTGAAATGGATGATCCTGCAATCAAAATCGTTTCGGCCATCATCATTATCGGTCTTTGCACGTGGATTTTCTTAAGTCCATTTGGGTTAAACAATTCCGTAACGACCGGCTACGATAAGTTAAAAACGGAAGTCCGTTCTTACGGATACAAACCTGGTCCGTGAACATGGAGGGGGGAGGGTTGACCCTTGTGACCCTTCCCCCTCACAATATCTCGGAAAGAAGTGTGTTTCTAATGATATGGAATAAATTGCTTAGGCCACTAAAAAATCAAAAAGGCGTTACCAACCTGATAACCCTACTTATCGTTCTGGTTCCCACTTTAGGCATTACGGTAATCATGCTAACAATATTTCTCTTTCTCATGAAGCAAGCCAAAATGGATGATATGAAGGATCGGGCACTTCAAATGGTTCAGACGGCCGGGTATTTAACTCCGCAGATTCAGACGGATTTGCAAGACAAGCTGTCTTCGCTTGGATACCCAACGGTTGTAAAGGGCGGTGTGACCTACCCATCATTCGCAGGCACGACGACAACTCTGGTCAGGAAATATGATGCCGACCCAACGATACGGTTGGTAATCAAGTATCCGGCTACGGATTTGGCAAAAGTTATGTTTTTCTTTGGAATCAGTTCCACTGAAGAACCCGGTTACTTCTACCTTGATGATTACGGGAGAAGTGAGCATAAATGAAAAAGCTGAAAATCGTAGGTAATCAGCGCGGCGGTGTAGGCGTGATGATCATTTATATCATCTCGATGCTTCTCTCCGTACTCGTAATGGCGCGTTGCCTTGACTATATACAGATGTACAAAACGCAAAACAGGCTTAAAAACAAGTTGAATGTTGCTGTGCACGCCGGCTCTTTGTCTATCGACGAGGTGCAGCTTTCTCAAGGAAATTTCAAACTAGACATTTCGACACCTGGGACACGTGTGCAAGATATGTTCTATAAATATCTTCGAATGAATATGAGGCTCGACAATTCAAATGTTGCACTCCCGGGTAGCCCCTTAAAGGAGGGGAGCGTCGTAAATATAGACGAGCTCTTGTATGTCGATTACGAAGCAGGTACTATCACGAATCTGAATACAAAACCAACCTCATGCACATACAGTAGCGCAGCATCTCGCGTGACGTGTTCGGTAACTTTGAATCCTTCTAGTCCACTCCAAGTCACGAGAACGGTAAACGAAACAATCGTCGGTCCATCACTCGTGGCGATTGTGGACTCTGTTCATGAAGGTATCGGTTCGATTATGAATGAACCATTGTTGATTCCTGCTGTTCAGGAAGTCTATTTCAATATCAACTAATGGCTAAAATAATTATGAGTTTTGTTATTTTCGTTTTATAATATATATATTAACTAACATACGACTATCGTCCGGATACATGCGAGCGGAGACAAAGGTGACCGATGACGGTGGGAAATCGACAGGGGGGTGAAGAGCACGATACAGTTGCATAACAATGGCACCGTTGCCGATGAACTACGAATCCTTTGGGATAGAACAAACGAACCGGAAGATATTTTGCGCGTCATCAATGCGCTGTTCTCATGTTTATTGATTCGTGACCCACTGACCGCTGAGCATTCCGTACAGATGGCGCACCTCTCATACCGACTTGCAGAACAGTTCGACCCGCAAAACGCTGTTCTGTATTTCGCCGGTTCGCTAACGCATGACATCGGAAAAATCGGGATGAACGACAAGGTGCTTAAAGGGAGCGGTATTCTTACACCCGAAGAAAAAGGGTGCCTTCGGGATCATGTTGTCGATGGTTACCGGCTGTTGTGTAGATTGTCGATGCCTAGCATTATGCTAGACATCGTTCGTTATCATCATGAACGCTTCAACGGCTCAGGTTATCTCGAAGGCTTGCAGGAGCTGGAGATCCCGCTACCTGGCAGGATTGCAGCAATTACCGACACCTATTCCGCGTTGACCACGGAACGTCCTTACTCGAATGCAAAAAGCATCGACCAAGCGCTTGAAGTTATGAAGCGGGATAGCCATCAATTCGACCCGCTCATCCTGCAATTCTTTTTCAAAATGATGAATCACCAATAACGATTTCCCGTTCAACGGCCGATACTACAAAAGACAACTTCTAGGAGGGATATATTAATGAAATCGAAATTTTACTCAATCATAGCCATATTCTCTTTAGTGACAATGCTTTTCTCTGGAATTGCCAGCGCCGACAACAGTGCCCAAGAAGCGACCGCTCAATTCAAAGATGTGAAACCAAACCACTGGGCGAAGCCTTCCATCGACCGTATGTACCAACTGGGTATTATTTCTGGGTTTCCGGATGGCACTTTCCGTCCGGATGACGTGGTGACCGCTGACCAGTTTGTCATCATGATGCTCCGCGCCTTTAGCAAAACCTATGACGGGAAAGCGGCGGAATGGGATCGGGAATGGTTGGAGGCAACGCAAAAGCTGTATCCCGGCCGAATTGGCAGTATTCAAAATGCTGTTTGGAGTACGGGATTTAACTTTACGAATGCGAAAAGCGGATATTACGCGAAACCGTTTATCGATTTCCTTTATGACATGTCGTTCATTCAGAAGTATGATGATGTTTTCCCACTGGAGAAAGATTACAAAACATTCAAAAAGCCATTAAGTCGTGAAAAAGCATCATACATTCTTGGACTGTGGTACAAGAGTTTTGAAAATAACTTTGATACGAACTACACAGATTATGCTATAACCAAGGCTGACGTAACTGACTTAAATACTTTCACTAAAGGTCCTGTTGAAGATTTTAAGATGTCAGTTATGCTCGCGGGTTTAATGCGCGGCTATCCGGATCATAAATTCAAGCCCCATCGATTCATTACACGAGCTGAGGCGCTTTCTCTTATAGATCGCTTGAGGAACAAAGAAGCGCGTACGCCTTTTACTCCGGATTTATCTGGACAAATGTATGTTGAAGCCAAAGGGAATATTTATTTGTTTAATAGTAAAGCTACGTTTTCTAATTATAAAGAGATTGTACGGATTGGAAAGACATACTGCAAAGATGGCTACCTGGATGTAACCGGTTTTGGAGTCGGTTGCTTCAAGGATGAAGACACCTACAAAAATTGGGATTGGACTATTAGAATCGGTTTGCTTAACGATGTTACTTATCTCCCTGAAGCAACATTTGGGATTGCAAATAGCGTCGGAAACAAACCAGGGTTTGGTTATAAAGCCGATCATTCATTTGTGGGAACCAAAGAATTTGTGGATGCTGCATTCGAGTTTCTAGCGGGCGATGGGAAAGGTCTGGATCTCAAAGCGAAAGTATTCTCGATGGAAAAAACCTTGACTTCGGATTATACCGTCATCACTTTTAATGGTCGAAAAATCGAACTTACCAGAACAAAAGAGATAATTTATGTGAGTTTGAGCTAAGGAGATGTCATTTTGAAAAAACTACTAGCAATTCTTGTAGCAATCTCTTTTCTGGTCGCACCCTTCCTGGATATGATTCCAGGAAGGGCTACGGCCGCATCTTCTTGTTCTTATAACGGGCCGATTCCTGTTGGCGTCACGCCTTGTGATCCGCACGGCCATCCGTTGCGTTATGACTATTACACGAAGAAGTCATGGGATCTCGGGAATGGGACAACCGACAGCACAGGCTTAAAAAATATTGTTGTTTACGGTACACCTTTGGATGTATCGGGTAGCAACGGTGAATCTCCAAGGAACCGTTTTAAGCCAGCAACACAGGCAGATGCAGATGATCCGGATTCTGTGACAAAGGGAGCCGGTCATTTTTATGCCTACGATGAAGAAACAGGCAAGATGAGTTATGGGGAATGGGAATATATCGGTTTCACTGAAAGTGGAGGCCTGTATCACAATAAGTTTTTTCCAAACGACGCAGAAGGACCTTTAGAGAATTATCAAAAGCACTGGCTCTATCGCCCCTGGGATAATGCAACATTGAAGAGCAACTATAAAGCAACAGATCCAGGGAAAATATACTTGAATGATGCTACATCAAAATATGACGACGTGCTTTCATCAAAGTTCGATAATATATTATCAAATCTACAGTCCTCACTTTCTTTTGGGATAAAGTATCCCGTTAAGTATGATCAACCTAGAACAGTGTTATCTGGTGATGCTTATAGAGATCCACGTAACTATGTTCAAATCGACCAATTCCCATCGACCCGCGCAGGTGGATACGGCGTTTTATGGCACTATTCTTGGAATAGCAACAAAGTATGGCGCCAAACGTTCCCGCTAGAATCAATCAAGAAGAACTTTACGCCCGTTGCAGGGGACACCAAAGTTAGAGATCCACAGCCGATCCCGACTTATGACGAACGTACGAAAAAAGTCAAAGTAGACGTCATCGGTATCCTGAAAGACGGAGCGTATTTCAAAAGTGAGCAAAATAAGCAGCTGTTCTATACGCGAGCAGACGTTTCGAAAGTACGGCTCGAGCTGAATGAGAAGTCATCCGGAAAGATGCTCGTGCAAGAGTTCGATATTGAAAAGAACGTGAACAAAGATAAAATCGTCATTGGCCAATCGTCAGGCGGGGACTTCACCGCGACGGGATCATTTGACCTCAATGTGGATCTTGCATCGCTTGTCGCTTCAGGGGCAGATCTGGCGCACACGACCGACGCGAAGGTGACTGTGTGGTTCTACGGTCAGCCCACACCGCTTTACGCTTACCCGCTAGTTACGATCAAGTTCAAAAAGTCGATCGAACCTATGGCTTCCCGTTTCTCGGTCATCGAGAGAGTTCAATTTCAGAAGGCATCGGACTATAAGCCGGACATGCTCGGCTACCTAGATATGTCGTACTCGGGTAAAGTGGCGCACGGCTACCGGATCGACATCGCCGCTGATGATGGTACTTCGAAGTCTTTCTCATATTCCACCGATCCTTTGCTTAACGTTGATATCGGTGACCTGGACATCGCCGCCGTGAACGGCATGATGTTTACGTGGATTAAGTCTCATTTCCCAAGCGAAACGGTGACGGCCTCGAAAGTCATCAAGTTCGATATTACGCAGACGATATATGACAAGAAAGACCCGACGAAGAAATCGATATATAAGCAAGAGCATACCGCCATACAGGTCAAGAACAAGGGTGATGATGGTACGCCGATCAAACTGCCTCCGCAGCCGATGTTTTTTATGCCAAACGCGGACGTTCCCGAAAGGTGGTATGACGTTGTACCGTTTCCAGCAGAGGATATCGCGCCATCAGACATCATTCATAATAACGGCGACCCGGTTCCGGATTACGGTAGTTTCACGCGCAGCGTCACAGTCGATGGAAAAAGTATAGATGCGGACGAGTTTTGGGCAGGGAAGTACGTGTTCGGCGACGCCGCAGACGGACTACACGTCGTACGCGCTGAATGGAAAGCGCCGGATGGTAACGTCTCCTTTTTGGAAAAGACAGTCGCTATCCACGATACCGTGCCTGTAGTCCATACCGCTTTCAGCAAGTTGTACAAGCAAAACCGACGCATGGACGTACAGAACGATTCAGACACGTTCAATGATCCGTTTGTGCTAAACCGGTATCCGAATACGTACACAATGTCCTTTGCTGATCCGACCGATCCCGATCTGGTCTTGCGTACGGACACCAACGAAATAAAGACGTTCATGTACAAGAAGCCGGGACAAGGCAAGAAAATTTCGCTCAGAGCCGTCAATACGCTCACCGACATTCATGGTAACTTTGTCATGAACCGCTATTCAGAGCCTTATGAGGTTGAATTTGAGATTTTGCCAGACGAGACACCGGCCATTATTGCACATCCTTATTCCTCACAAATCAGTCGACTCGACCAACTTAAACTCTTTTACGATGTACAGTCGATCGACAAAGATTTTATCGCGGAAAAGTCACTAAAAGTGTGGTATGACAGCAAAAACAACGATTCATTTGATACGCTTGTATACAGTACGGATGGTGACTTGACGGAGCTGCCAAATTTCAACAAGATAGGCCAGTACCGCATCGACGTATACGCGAAAGAAGGGACGACGCAAGAACGGTTGATGGAGTTCATAAAGCCCGAGGATGATCAGGAAAATCGCTTCAGCGTTTATTTCGCCGTCGATAACTTGGCGCCGTCAGCGGATCTGTACCTGGATACGCCGAATGATAAGCCTAAAGTGGATGTATTTATGCTGTTGGATGCGAACCTGAAGCAGACTTCCGCCGACTATGTGTTGGGTAACACCGTGACGATCACGAATAGCATGACTCAGGCAAGTATGGATCCGGCTGTAGGGATATGGGATATGAAAACCTACACATACGAAAAGCAAGCTTCATATTCGAGTGGTACGGGATCCTCATATCCCTCGTCGACCTATTATTACTGCGACAGCGGATATTGCGGCACATTGGCCCGGACAAGCGTTTCCAATTCGCCATACCCTGTAGACTTAAATGCAGGAAAAACGAAAACCGTAACAGACTCCAAGACAGCAACCAATACCTGTAGTAATAATGTTGTCACGACCTACGATGGAAATGGAAATATGAAGGACCATAGCTCATGGGGCGAATGCGGTGATTCCCAAGGTTATAATGATGGCAGTTACTCAGGAACCTTATCCCGTACCGGTCAATCACCTAGTGGGAGTTGTGGCAACACCGGTCCGAAGAATGGTTCGTGTACTGTGACTTGGACAGCCAACTATGCAGGAACCGTATACTGGACACACGATGTGCCACTTCCGCCGGACATCGTATATTACGATAGTTATACCGGCTTTTATGCAGGGAAGATAACGAAGGATGTGCGACAGCCATATAGTTCGTCTACGTCGTTCCTTCGATCGCAGTCTGAAAAGTATTTGGTTTATGTGTCCGACGATAAGGTAAGTCAATTACCCGACTTGCAGTACACGATCTCCCGGAATGCCGTCAAGGTGATTCTGATTGGGCAGGACGGCATAAAGGTGCAAGTTCCGGGTTTCACGAAATATTTCAAGAATGACAAGCCGATGGATCAACTGATCGCAGATGTCATCGCCTATATCGCGGAAAACAATCCGGCTGTTCCGCGCATTTACAAGTTGATTGGCGAACCGATCTTGACCCACACGGCAACTTTTGACTTCGAGAATGATCTGATTCCAACCGACGAGCTTAAAATATTTCAGGATCCAGACGCGTTCGATAACTCGATGGGGATGGACAAGCTTAGCGGTGTAACACTAAGAAATAATTATGACGACGCAATATGGGACGCATACAAGAACACCGTTACGTTTAACAAAACGGGGAAATATACGTTCGTACGACGCGTGAAGGATAAACCGTCAACAGACCCGGCATTTGCCAGCTACGGTTATTATTCAAATGAAGCAATTCTTGAAGTGATGGTTCACCGCAAGCCGATCGCGCTGCTGGACTTGGATTTCGATTATGACTTAAACAACAACACGTACAATACACGTTGGGTGGACCAGTCATACGACCTCGACCACAACGTGACACGCGCCGCAACCGACAAGGGTATCGTCGATTCGAAAATGAAGTTTACTGACATGGGAACTGGCGAGACGTTTACCTCGATTCCCGACAGCTTAGCGCCTGGAACGTACAAGGTCGAATATGTTGTAAAGGACATGGAGGGTGTTTGGTCGGATCCGTATATTAAAACTTATGTACTTCCGGCATCTCCGCCAATGCAGCTGAAAGCAAAGTTAAAAACAACGGATAGTGCGTTTTCCCTTGCGGCAATTCCAGCGAGCGAAAGCCTGACAGCATTCAACATGTGGACGCGATATCCATATTCTGTCTCGTTGGATTTGACCATGGCAAGCGGAGTCATGAGCAGACACGTGAACTATTACACGGGAACGAAGAGTGGTAACGACATCAGCTGGGCAGATGAAACGATGGCTATTCCTGCGACTCTAGCGGATGGCAACTATATGTATCGCGTCACTGCCGTTGGTTCGGTGCCGGGCACGAATGCCTTCTTGGACTTTCCGGTGACTGTCTCGACACCGATTAACCTAAACGGTTGGATCGACAATACGTTCAATACGAACGTGTCTACGATCGTTGCAACTTATCCGTTGACGCTTCGGGCAACTACAACGAAGTATCCAAACACAACGACCGTTACCGTATTCAAGGGGACTGCGTATCAGGCAACGGTGCCATTGACGTCTACGACCACATCGACCGTCGCCTTCGGAAGTAAGAGTTGGTCTGGTGGCTATACGCCAGGAGCCAGTATTCCGGACGGTAACTACACGTTCGAGTGGACTTCGACCACACCAAATGGTAACGTGCAAAGAGTTTCGAAAACGGTAACTCTCACGCACAACACGCCGCCATTCGGTGACTTCAAAATCTATACGTACAATTCGAATAATACGGCAATGCCGATTTTCGAAGGCGATACTGTTCATTTTGACCCGGTTGGTGTAGGCGATAATGAGCATGATCAATTGGCTGTCAATTATACCGTGAAGAATCCAAGCGGTGCCGTCGTGATGAATACGAATCTTACGTGGAATTTCCCATATCCAACAAGCGGCGGGCCTACGCTAGTCGTAAATGCGGTTGGGACTTACACAGCTACGATGACCTTGAGTGACGGAAAGGCAGCTCCGGTGACCGTGACGCACACATTCATTGTGAATCCGCTCGGAATTACTGGCGCGGTCAACCATACCGCACAATGGGAGGCGAACCGGATCGCGTACAACACCGCTAATCCTTCCTCAACTCGATCGGCAGACACTTTCTGGGCGGGAGAGCAATTCAATCTCGCATCGAGCGTAACCAATACGGGTTCGTCGCTCGACGTCGCCACAAACGTAACGGTATTACTGATCGAGAAGGGTGTAACGGTGAACCTGAACCTGATCTCTGGCTATAATTGGGGAGGTTCGATGTGGCAAAAGAACTTTGATCAACTGGCCGATGGAACCTACAACTTTAAGTTCACGGTCACCTACTCTAACGGTGTCGTAAAATCGACAACCGTGCCAGTAAAAATTAAAGACAGCATTTGGGACGTAACCGGCACTCACCGTGTTCACTGACCAAAAGAAAATCCCG
The DNA here is from genome assembly GCF_042655525.1 of Cohnella soli. Classification (NCBI taxonomy): domain Bacteria; kingdom Bacillati; phylum Bacillota; class Bacilli; order Caryophanales; family Paenibacillaceae; genus Cohnella; species Cohnella soli. The sequence goes on along the minus strand of NZ_JBHSMI010000012.1, from coordinate 103,137 downwards.
CTCCTATCGGAGTGGGATTTTTCTTAGGTTATTTGGAATCTTGGGTTGAACGCCCTTCACAATTTTCTGCTGTTGTACTGTCGGTATGCCCAAAATATCTCTTTCCTTCATCCAACAAATCGTAGAAATCTTGGACTGACCAACCAACAGGAATACCGTATAACTTCTTCGTCCAGCACTTTCAATGTACTTTTGCTGATAGTTACTTTGTAGGCAGGGCCCTTGTTGTTCTTCTGCCTCAACACCATAAAGTTAGGCAGAGGCATCTCCTTGTTTTCCATTTTCCATCAGTCCCCTTTTTATGTTTTCACCTCAAAATCTGATTATCCTTTTATTAAACAACGATATGAGTTAGCGACCATCGAAAGAATTCGTAACCAAAGTAATAACTTATTAATGCGGCGCCGGCGATAAAAGGACCGAATGGAATAATACCGTCGCGACGTCTTACGATCAAGAAGACAATCGCAGCGAACGTGCCGATGAGGGAGAGAAGGGCGAGGGAGAGGATGGTCAACTTCACCCCAAGCACAATTCCGGTCAATGCAAGGAATTTAATATCGCCGCCACCTACCTCATACTTATCGCCTTTTTTTGGGACGAGTACGGCGATGAGATAAAAGAGTCCTCCAGCGACCAAACCCGCGATGAGATGACTTGAGTAGGAATCCGGATGAATCCATATGCGGACAAGCGTGAAGTATGCGATCCCCGGCAATATGAGGATATCGGGAATCTCCCTGGTCCTTATATCAAGAAACGAGGCCGCGACGATAAGTGCCGCGAAAGGGATACCGACAATCCATTCCCAAGTGTGAAAGAAGGTACTTACCGAATACATGGCAAATCTCCTTTATTATAAAGTTTTGTCGATCGGGAGCCGATCAGAGAAAGAAAGTCATAGAATTGTGTATTATCCAAATCTGCCGGCGAGGTGTCCACCAATGAAGGAGACGGAAGCGCAGGGGCCACGTAGAGTGGATCAGATGGAGTAACATGATTCATTGACAATTATCACATATCAATTTATTAATATACCACTATTATATCAAACAGCTTGTTCAAACGCCTAATCAAGAATGAGAAGTGTGTAATATCATGTCGTGCGAAGAATATGGGTTATTCGTTTCATATTATCCACTATTCAAATTCAAATAGATATATTTAGAAAAGTTCAATAAGAGTGGTTGAGAAAGACTAGACGGCGAAAAGTGTAAACGTAGGATTGAGATGTCTATCAATGACAAGATATGGTACAATACTAATATATTAATTAACTAATATACAATAATCCGGAGGTTGAGCAATGCAGGAGAAGACGAATTCTGATTTATCGAAGAAGCCATCATTCATGTCCGATCAATCATACAGTGCGGCATTGCGATTCCTGGAACGGTTACAGAAGATTGATCGCGAACTGGCGTGCTATGAGTCCGGAGAGAAAACATTTACTCTGCCCGTATTCTTTGATGAAGAGATTGGGAAGTGGACGATAACAACCGAATTCTGCACAATAGGCGGCTGCGATATGGGAATCCTCGAGTTCGAGAACGAGACGGCAGCTAAATTGGAAGCGATGTATTTATCGGAGAAAAATGTGCATCCGAAATCTGAACGGGCTTGTTACCCATGCTACCAAGAATATATGAGAGACGCGTACTAAAAGCCGATGTTGAAGGGATGAGGACAATGGCAAAGCATAGTCAAAACGAGGTAAAAGATAGCCTGCGAGATTTGACGCGTATATACCGGCCAGAGAATGCCTCGAAATTCGTGAAAGACTTCATTCGCAAGTATCGGATAACTTCCGGCTATGAGCCTGAACTTACGAAGCTCGTCGAACGCGAAATGAACCTTCTTCAAAAATCGAGCTGAACCAAACAAGGGGGGGAGAGCTATTAGCTATTTATTAGGGGGAGTAAGGGGACGCTTTTCCTGGATGGTCTTGTACACCGAAGCATACCTGCTTCTCATATCTTTGGTCGGCGCTACTTACTTTGAAAGAAATATCGGCAGCTTGAGTCACTATTCGTTTCGATTGGCAATCTCGTTGCTTCCAATCATTCTCAGTTACATCGTGCTTCAACGCGTTTTGTTTAGACGCAGATTGAGAGTTATTGAGTATTTCCGCTATGCCGCGGGTTATATTGGATCGTGTTATTCGATGGTTAGTATGTATGGGATGTCCGTATACCTTCAAAACCGAACAGGTGTAGAATATACATCCGCAATTGCGTACTTAACGGTAATTCCGATTACGAACTGGATATTCAATCGATTTTTGAAAGCACAGGACAGTATTGAAATCGAAATGAAAGGCAGGACGCCATGACCGCATATATCAAGGCAAGTGAAGCGGCTGCCGAGCTCGGCATTACAACGACTTCGCTTTACAGAATTCGAAATCACGCGGATCCTTCCAAAAAGCTCGAGCCGGTGAACAAAAAAACATATAAGGTTGACGGAGGATTCGTTTATAGACGAGAGGATATCGATCATATCAAGCCGGTTTACGTTAAACGGGATTTGACGGTATCGGAAGCCGCAAAGAAAATCGGTCGATCGCCTACTCATATTCACAAACTACTCCGAGAAGCGAAACTACCTTTTTATGAAGGCGAGCTCCGGGGGAAAAGGACATTCTTCATTGAAGAAGAGGATTTGCGCTCATTCATCTCGAGCAATCCAGATAGCGGAAAGCACGAAACGATCTTCGATCGGAAAACAGGCGCTTATCTCTACCAGGCGTACAGGTTTGGAAAGGATAATGCGCGGATTGTCAGCATGAATCGGGTAAACTATCGGAAAACGGAAATTGTCCTGCAGACGGGAAATGGAGAAATTTCATACGAGCAGGCTGCTTTAGACGGATGGGTGCCGTTGAATGATCTGCAGCACAAAAAAGCCATAACGAGCCAAGGATATGCTCGATTCGAGTTTCCAAGGCCCGCTTCAATCGAATCAATCATTTACTCCATCATTGAGGAATTGTTCCTCCAAGTCGGCCCGGCGAACATTAGAATCAGGCAAGCCGATAAGATCGTCGTCGAAGTGAAGAAATCGGTTTTGGTAGGCGTCATGCCTACCACCCATCCAGATATGATTGATAAACTGCAACTTTTTATTACGCAAGGGGAAATCGTTCCTAAATATGACGGAACTTTAATTGATACCTGCCTTTCCCCGATAACCATTTATGTTCCTGATTCAAAGAAATTGGAGATCAGCCGGCGCGCAGCAGAGGCGAATATGACCTTGCAGGAATGGATTTATTACCGAATGATTGCGGATCCGGAAGAATCCTAAAAATATAACCATCATGGGAGATGAGCAAAAATGTTGAAATGGCTGTTCAGAAAGCAAATAAGCCAAATCACGGAATACTACGACTCCAAAATTGAAAAAGCCAATTTGGAACTTGCAACTGAAAGGGATAAAGCACAACGATATAGCGACCTTATTGGCATTGCTTATAGAGTTTTTATGCTGCACTCCAAAGGCGCCGAAATCGTAGGCATCGAGAAAAATAAGAGAGAGGACTTGTTCGTCGTTAGAATTGTGCGAGAGTCGATGATCGAGTTCTTTTTAACAGGAAACTCTTATCCTGGAATCACGAATCGGCCAAGAATTTACGGAATGATCTACAAAGATTTGATGTCCTCCGTTCGTCAAACCTATATCAAAATCGAGGATATTCAAAATGAAGATAACGACATTGGAAACGGGTCGATTTTGTTGAAGTATCTCATTAGGGAAGCCCAGTTGCGTGACGCACACAGTATTATTGGAAAGCTATCGCCCGTTGACGCCGAGCACTTCGATCGTTCCGAACACTTTTATAAAAAACACGAATTCGAGGTTGTATTCGATGAAAAAAGAACGAGTGGCAGTATTGAACGAATTCTAAAAAAGGAAAACGAGGGAGAAGGGTAATGCAATATACGATAAAATGCACCAAAATGGGGTGCGCTCCGGCAAAAGCAGTTGTTTGGTGTGAACATGCGGGGGACGTATACGCCTCTTGGTTGGGATGGAACCAAGTTTGAAGAATTAAATGCTATCCGAGAAGAATTCATTGCTGGAGAGAGGTCTTCTTTATAAATAGATAATCCATGGAAAAATAATTGAACAATGATTTCATTGAATAATTCATTACATAATGGTGGGGGATTGAAAATATGTTCAAAAAAAATAAAAAACCATCTATTCCAGCCCGCGTAACGCAGGAATTTGTAGAGTTGTTGCTTCTACGATTAATAGGAGGAGAGAATCTAGATTCTGCTCTTTCATCTTTAAGCAACTTACGCTTTCCATCGAAGATATTTGAACTATTAGATGTTGATGCGGATTTGCTCCTTACAGAACTGGATAATTACTCGGGACACTTTGTGTTATTATGTGCGGTACTTCAGGAGGTAAAACACGAAGAGCCATCAAAAATTGCCGATGCACTGGCACTTCTCAAAATGAGAATGGTTGACTTGCTGTATTCACTGGGGCAATCTGACCCAACTGTATTTCATAGCTCTACACCACCGCCTAAGCAATATGTCCGAGATATGCTTCAAGTGCTCGGGTGAAAACACAACACTTTGAATAAGGAGCGTGTATTTTCATGAACGTTGCCCTACTAATTTTAAATGCAATTTCCGTAGCATATTTCTTCGGATATGTTTTTAAGAGCTACGCAGATAATCGGCCCAAATCACTAGCATTTGCCGGCACCGGACTCGCTGTTAACCTAGCGGCATTTTGCTTGCAAATTTCAAATGTAGCGTAACAAACTGAATAGGAGAGTGTATAGCATGTACGGATTCCCTGGCCAGATTGACTACTATAGAATCACCGTCCGAGTGAAATGTTTTAATGATAACTGTGACAACGTTCTGGTGCATACTTACCCTTCGTATAACGATGATCCTCGGATCGATGGGAATTGTCCTAAATGCGGGCAAGGGTACTCAAAGAAGGTCAGTCGTATCGCCGATCGGATGGATTATACATAGAGAAGACGAACCTGTCTACCTTTAGGCCACTTATTGAATAGGAGCTTACATGAAAAAAATCAAATGGCATGAACTGATCATAATTTCAGGTAGCATTATCTCAGGCTGGTTGTTTAAGAGTCTGGTGCTAAAAAAAGAAATGAGCGATTGGTGGCTGCTTCCCTTTGTAATCGCTGTATGCCTTTTATTTAACTGGATTGATGTGAAACCTAGAAAGGATCAGTGAACACATCAAATTGAATACGGAGCGTGTATTGGAATGAAAGATAAGAGATTGATGGGTTACATCGAACTTGGGCATAATCCGGATGAACTTATCATTCAAAATAAATGAATAGGATGTGTTCATAACATGAACGACCTTAATGATTTTGCAATGAGATGGTTGCCAGTTGGTATTGTAATAGCTGTGGTAGGATTAGCGACAATCTATTACTTCAATAAGCAATCTAAAAATAGGTAACTTATTGAATAATATGTTGTTTCTAGGAGGCATTATAGCATGTATCAGATCCAATTAATGAGCGAATTCTATCCTATCGAGTATGCGGCCCAAGCAAGAAAACTTCATACCATATCTGTTCGAATAGACATTGATGACGACGATATAAGAGCCGATTTGGAGCAGCTTCTCCAAAGTAATAACTACGGACTGCACTTGTACCGTCGCGCTCGTTGGTCGTGGCTTCCAGTGTGGCATGATGACCGTATCAGTGTTATGGACATAGAGGATTTAAAGACTCTCACTTATGGTTCTTCAAAATCGATTGCTTTTGCTGAAGCGGCTTCTGCGAATGCTAAATTTAATATCGGTGAGTTCAAGACGATTGATGCGAAATTTCATTTTAATACAGAAGTGGATCTAAAAAGAGCAGAGCTGTTGATAGGGGAAGCTATAAAGCGGTTCATAGATCGAGTTATTTCAAGGGGACCATATCCGGATCAATTGAGATTATTTCAGCTTACAGTATAAACAACGTTTGACTAGTTTGAACATTAGGGTCTTGCTTGTACTGAGCGTTGTCTGTATCAATTACGTCATGTCCTCTTTGGGACATTGAAGATCGAGGTCGATATGGTCCTTCTTATTGTTGCAAGCATAATTCCCTTTCTTGCACTGGTCATACTTTTCCTAATGAAAAAAACAAAGGGTGCTAAATTTGTACAGTGGGAAGAAGTGGGAAAGCCGGTCGAGGAACCCGAAGGTACAGGTAGAATAGCACAGTTATCTAATGAAGAAGTCTTGTACAACATCCCCATCACATGGAATGATTTCACGGTGATTCTAAGTGAAGTTCGGATCAGAAAAAATGGCATTTTCCTAATTGTAAGAAAAAACCGCTCGGGTCATATTATCGGATGCTCGGATGATATTTACTGGCAGCAGACGAAACATAAACAAAATAAGAACATGAAAAATCCGGTACGTGAAGCGCGCCTCCATGTATTTGTCCTATCAAAAGCCCTTCGGAATATTGGCATTTTTGATTGGGTACAAGGTGTCGTAGTATTCGATAACCTTCATGTGAGTCTTAACATAGATAGCCCGGCGTTCCCTGTTTTGAAGGAAGAGGAACTGCGTGACTACCTGATAAACTTCCGGCCATACAAAATCATTACCGACAAAAATATCCTGACGATAATAGAATGGTTGAACACGGCGCGAGAAATCGTGCTTACCTCGGAATACGAGAATTAAGACTGAAGCGGGAAATCCTTAAATTAAGGAGGGGAAAAAGTTGAGGTTCCGCGTTGAGGAGACTATTTTTGATTTTGAATATCTGGATGAAGCTGAACAAGATCGGTTAATGGCATCCTGGCATAAGAGTGTAGCCGTCGAGTGTTTATGCCATGGAGAGCGCCATATCCTGAACCCGCTCCTGTATGTGAAGCAAGTGAATGACGGACTGTTTTTCGCCAATTATCCGAGCAATGCAAAGAACAACGTCAGGCATGATTACAAATGCCGGTATAACCGCCAAGGTTATCGATCACTCCTGCAGGATAAGGGCGTTCAAGTCATTGATGACGAAATCAGGGTAAATCTCGACATGGATCCTTCGAGACCCAAAAGCGAAAAGGCGGCCGGTCCCGCTTCGGCAAAGCTCACAGATATCAAGCCTCGAGGAAAGAGTGAGCCTACTGACCGGAAAGTGCAGTTGACTACGCTATTCTTTACGATGCTGCAGGAGTTCAAAGTAACGGAATTCCGTCCAGGGGGCAAGCGCAATATCGCTAGCCGGCTTTACAAAATCGCCAAGATAATTAAGGTCAACGGCATGCCATTATTCGATATGCTGTACGTAGCGGACAATAAGGCGAACTGGCCGAAAAGGGATAAGCATCAGTTCATAATCGGATGGGGTAGGCGGAGTATGCCGGCGATCGCACACCCCACGAATCCGAAATTCGTTCGATTACCGATAAGTTCGGTTGACGATCCGGAGCGACTTGTGACGGAACTCACCGTGCTGAGAAGCATCTACGAGCAATGTACCAACCCGGTACCGGATGTCGATTCAGGATACTATGTCCTCTTTCGCGGACCAACTAAGAAGGGGGATACAAACATCTGGGATCGGCAGCTATGCTTCATCCCTGCTGAAGAGCAAAGAACCAGGATTCCGGTAGACTCTTCTGCAGAAGCGGGACTGATTCAATATCTCGCCGAAGGTCGCCGCCACTTCGAACGGCCGTTAATCGGGAACGTAACTGAGCTCTTCTCCGAGCAACGAATTGATATCATCCTTCACGATACGGAGCCAAAAACGATTATCGCACTTGACGAAGGCGGCTCAATTCTCCAAAAAAAGCAGGATGGATATGTAGGCAAAGGATTTCAATTTATCGCGTGGGACGGTAAAGACTCATTCCCATTGTAATCTGGAGGAACGACAATATGGCAAATACTATATTTACAAGCGCCGCCGGCGAAATCTATTTTGCATCGCTCAACATCCTGGTGATTATGCTGATGCTTATCCTTTCCGTTCGGCTATTGTTCAGCCGGCAGAAGCGGGCATACCTATCCTTATCGGTGTGCATGGCGGTAATGCTGCTCGGTCAAATCGCTTTGCTCGGAGCGGGATTTATGGAGGCGGGAGGGCGCGGGCTTACGATCGCGCATAATATCCTAAACTCTATGTCGTTCATCCTGGCGAATATGGGAGCCTTTCAGCTATATGCCGCTACAACAAGACGTGTAATGATTACCGCTTATGTCTTGCTAAGCTTCGCAGTCATCCTTTCCTTTATGCCGGTTGCAAGTGCCTTGTATTCGATTCTTCTCGTAGGGTTCGCATTTCTCATCGTACGCCCAGTCATGGAAGAGGGCGGTACGAAATATCAAGTTGGGATCGCATTCTACGCAATCGCGACGATCGCACATGTCGTATCAGTATTCGCGACGAATGTTGCTGGGATCGCCGCTGTCGATAACCTCTTCCGGATCGCGTTCTTCATGGTGCTTTTCCTCATTATGTTCGATAAAGTGCTAACTCTTATGGAATCCAGCTACAACAAATCAACTCGTGACGCTTTGACGGGACTGTACAATCGCTTTTACTTCTACACGGCCGTATCATTCCAAGTGAACGACAAAAGGCCGATATCCGTCATTTTCTTCGACTTGGACAACTTTAAGAAGTTGAACGACACTCGCGGTCACGGGGAAGGTGATAATGCGCTGAAAGCTGTCGCATCCATCTTGAAAGAAGAAGCTGAAGAGGTTGGCATTGCCGGGCGCTACGGCGGTGAGGAAATGGTGATGCTTATCGACGATCCGGACGTTAACGTTGCAACCTTAGCTGAGCATATTCGCTCCCGCATCGAAGACGAAACGGTCGTGACGGCAAGCATCGGCTTTGCGACTCTTGCAGATGGGGTAACGACGGACATGCTGATTAAGAATGCGGATAAGGCGATGTATGTGTCAAAAAAATCCGGAAAGAACCGCGCGCTCGGGTTCGAAAATTTGACGGAGGAGCAGCTTGCACTTCTCGCAAGCTAGAATCTATGATTTACTCGAATCAGCCAGTAGGCACAACATCTCCGGAAGCAGGGGAAGATCCCCTGTTTATTCGGTTTTTTGGGAACAGGCGCCAGCGTGGCACTTGTTCCGGATCGCAACGAAACGTCGGGCGCTTCGCGCACCCAGGATTGCATCTGCGGCCGCGGCGAGGAGTGTAGATACGGAACGGCTCGATCAGCGGCTTATGGGGGAGCGGGACAATGTACTGCGTTGATACCGACATCTTTTCAAAATGCATGCCTTGTCGATTCGAAACCATGGCATATAAATGCCTGAAATCCAGCTTGCAAGATACGAAAAATAGGACGGATGACATGTATGTCATTTGTCCTATTTCTTATATACTATAGAGAAAACTTTATCTAAATTTTTGTTAAAGTCGAAGGAAATATCGAAATAAGGCAAACTTGTTGAAAAACAAGGGCGCAAAACTATAGGGTCTAAAGTTCCCTCGAGGAGCCATGACAGCCTAGTTGCTGAAAATCTTTCATTTATTGCGAAGATTTTTTGGTTTTTAGGCCTGCTCCCTAAAAAAGGAGGGCCTTTTTTTCGTGATTAAACGAGATGGGAAATGATGGGAATTATACTGCAGTGCGCACCTGAATTGAATCAACCGTTACCGATACAACTTTGGAGGAATAAATTTTATATCGGCCCTTCTCCAACTCCAGAGCGATCAGTTCTTTAACACAGTCCATCGCTTCTTCCTCTGTATCACCAACAGAACTAAGCCGAAGCTCTGGAACGTAGGCGGTAAAGTTATTGGAAGCAAAATCTTGTTCGAGCAAAACGGTAAAATTCATCATTGGTTCCTCCTACATTTATCGAGTAGTAATGTAAGACTATTATAGTACAAAAATAGGACGGCAGATTTACCCTTCATAACTGGTCTAAATTCCTGCCTATCTGGCTAAGAATAATGTCGAAAATAGTCGAATTCAGCCGAAAGGAAAGCGGGGTGTGTCGAATGAAACGGGATTTAACGGTTATCATCGCGGAGGACAGCGAGTTTGATCGACTAAAACTTGAAGCATATGCTGGTCAACTTGGTCTTAAGGTCGTGAGTTCAGTAGGATCGGGAGAGTGGCTTGTAGAAGATGCTCTTCAATACCAACCAGACCTCGTATTCTTAGATATCGGACTTAATGGTACGGATGGCCTAACAGCATACAGGACAATTTTAGAAAAAGGTTTATCCCCATATTTAATTATGGTGTCTGGTACAAATGACCCAACTTTAATCTTGGCGGGAGTTGCAATGAATTGCATCGATTTTGTAACAAAGCCGATCACTTTTATGCGACTTCAAGAAGCAGTAGGTAAAGCAAAAGTCTTTTTAGAGAAGGATTTGCACTTTTCTAAGGCGGTACCGGGTAAAATAATTCAAGTCAAATCGAATTATCGAAATGTATTTATTAACGAAAACAAATTGATATATGCCCAAAAATTAAAAGGGGAGCACAAAACCGTCATTTATGTAGAAGGCGAAAAGCAGACAGGCATCGAGACTACGGCTTCAATTTCGGAAATATTTAGCCAGTGCAGCGAGTCTATTTATTCGCCTAATCAGTCGAACTTGATAAATGTAAATTACATAAAGAAAGTCTTTCCAAGCGATCGACTCTTTGGGACTTACATCATTCAATTAGACTACCGCGATATTGAAATTGACTTGACCCGAAGGAAACGTAAGGAGTTCGAAATTCTTTATTCGAAAATATCCAAAGCAAACTAGGACGACAATCAAGGGAGGATCTCTTGAGAAAGTGAGATCTTCCCTTTTTTGACATGGGGGCTCAGTCATGAAGGTTATACTAAACCGTGTACCATTCACCATAATCACAATCTGTTTGACGATTATTTTTATCGCGATCAATAACGTGATTTATTACTCGCTGACAAAAGATACACTTGAAAACAGGATGGAGAGTCAATTAGAAACACTGGCAAATCAAATTCAGCTTTCTATTGAGAATTCCCGCTCCGCTTCTACATACCTGGATTATGCCATTTCGCAGAAATTGCGTAGTGATTCTATTGCTGCACAGCTTGCTTTAGACTCCGATGTTGAAAAGGTTTCACAAGAGGAATTGCGTAAATTATCCTCTTTACTCGGTATTGAGTCTATCACGCTTTTAAAACAGACCAAGGATGATATTGTTCTCTATAAATCCTCGGACCCGAAAGAAGAAGGCGTTTCGACAAAAACCTGGAAGCCATGGTATCAGGCTTTTCAGCAATTATTTGATGCTCAAAAAGTAACGGTAAATTGGGGATTAAGCCTTCCGAACTTTTGGACTGGGCCATTTGAATATTCTTCTGCGGACCCAGCCGCAAAAAAGATTGAAAAGTACGGATATTATTATGATGGGACAACAAATTATATTATCGACCCAATCGTCTCGGATAGATTACATAAAGAGTTCGAGGATAAGGCAGGCATCACCGCAATCCTAAATAAGACGATACAACAATCTAAAGAGATTCTGGATATTACGGCGTTTAACCCAGTAACATTTGGTACAGACGAATTAAAAACACAAAATGATAAGGGTGAAGTGTCTCATAGTACCCCTCGGCCAATTATTTATGGGCAAAATAAATATGCCTCCGAGGATGATTTTTCACTCGTTCAAAAGGCAGCATCCACAAACGAACGGATTTCTGATGTTAAGTATGTAAACGAACAAAAAGTATTGAAAATATACATGCCGGTCTCGATAAATCCTACAGCTGAGCTAACGGATAAGACTGGAAAACCAATTAATCGCTATGTACTTACCTTAGTTTCCGATTATTCAATTATCCAGGATTCTTTAAATAGTCAGTTTAAAAAATTAGCATTAGAAATTGGCATTGTATCGGCCATCTCGATTTTCCTAATTGCAATAATCATTCGCTTCCTCGCAAAAGCTCGCGATCGCGCTGTACGCTTTACGCAAACAGAATATATTCAAACCATTGATAATATGTTTGCATCTATCCTCGGCCAAAGACATGATCTGCTTAATCACATCAATACGATTCACTCAATGTTATTTTTGAAGAAATATGACGCCCTCAAGCGTTATGTAGATGAGATGGTAGAGGAAGTCACAGATATTAACGAGATCATTTCGATTGGTCAGCCGGCCATTTGTGCCTTAATTCAATCAAAATCTGCAACTGCAATTCAAAGAAAAATTAACTTCAAGTACGATTTTGAAAATATTAAGAACTTTGAGCTTGGCATTCGTTCCGTTGATATCGTGAAAATTATGGGCAACCTTATTGATAACGCATTTTACGCGGTTATGAATGAGGCGGCCGAATTACAGCATGTTACTATTAAGGGTTGGGTTGAAGACAATTTGCTCCGGATCACTGTTACAAACCCAGGAACGATTGATGAATTAAAAGCATTCGAGCATGGATATACAACCAAAAAAGGCTCACATGGCGTTGGTCTACCTGCAACAAAACAACTTGTCCAAAAGTATCGGGGAACGATTTCGATCAATAAGGACGAGCCAGGAATGGTTAAGTTTGAGGTATCTATTTCGCTGGATTAATCCAAGACGAGGGTGGGAGTGCTTTTGCAAAATAAAATAAAAGTTGCTATCGTTGGAATGGGCTTTGGTGCCGAATTTATTCCGATCTACCAAAATCACCCTCATGCCGAGTTATATGCGATATGTCAACGTAACGAGGAAAAATTGAAACTAATCGGAGATCACTTCAACATTCCGGTCCGGTATTCCAGCTTTGAAAAATTACTTATGGACGATGCAGTCGACGCCATTCATATTAACACTCCAATCGCGGATCATGCTAAGCACTCCATATGTGCGTTAAAAGCCGGTAAGCATGTGGCTTGCACTGTCCCGATGGCAACGTCCTACGATGATTGTAAGCGGGTCGTAGAAGCGAAGAAGGCGTCCGGTAAGAATTTTATGTTGATGGAGACAGCGGTATTTACGAAAGAATTTTTCTTTCTGAAGATGCTGCGTGATAATGGTGAATTAGGTCGAATTCAATTTCTTCGTGGTTCTCATCATCAGAATATGGCCGGATGGCCCGGATACTGGGAAGGTTTGCCGCCGATGCATTATTCTTCTCATGCGATCGCTCCATTGCTTGCTCTTGCTGAGACAGAAGCGGAAGCAATTAGCTGCCTTGGATCCGGACGGATAACTGAGGAGCTCACTAGCAAATATAACTCGCCGTTTGCGGTTGAATCGGCGCTTCTGCGACTTAGGGACTCGGATATCGCTGCAGAAGTCACACGCTCCTTGTTTCAGACCTCGAGGGAATATACAGAAAGCTTCGATGTGTACGGCGAGAAAATGAGTTTTGAATGGCGCAGGCTTCTTCAAGAGGAATGCATCGTATTCAGCGGTGATAAAGGATCAAGAGTTTCCATCCCTGACTACGATTACGTACTTCCCGAGGGCATCCGGCCATTTATAACGGGTTGCCTTAATGATGAAGAAGAACATAAAGTATTGGGCTTGAGACCCCGCGGCAGCCACGGTGGCTCCCATCCTCATATGGTACAAGAATTCATCATGAGTATCATGGAAAATCGCGCTCCGTTCCCGGATGTTTTTATGTCAGCCAATTGGACTTTGGCCGGACTGTGCGCGCACGAATCGGCACTTAAAGGCGGCGAGCTCGTCACAGTACCTGTAGTCGACCGGGAGGAGGCATAATTCTTGAGAAGTGTAATTGTCGTTCATCCAGAGTTTGATCGGACATGGCCATTTGGCATCGAGAGACTGCTGCAGCTCGTGAAGCAAGATGGTCCCGTGGAATTGATTCGCCTCGACGCTTTCGCGCAAAGCATTGTAGGCGACGTCGTAGATCAACCTGAAACGGTCGATCGTCTGTTCTCGTTAAATGCCGAAATTACGACATCTTGTCTTGAAAAGTTTACTTCGCTGAAGGAAGCGGTAATTGAATGCACCTTCCAGCGTGCTCTTCCAAAACCGGAAATCATTGAAGCTTTGAATCGATTGAATATCCGATGGTATACGCAGCCGACAGAGGGCTTCTGGTCGCAGTCGGTTAGCGAATTTGCGCTTGGCCTTACCATTTGCGGTTTACGTCGTATTCCACAGCTTCATCATGATATTATCCAATCCCAAAAACCATGGGATTATGATGTGCCCGGCGGGATAGGTGCTCCTGGGGGGAGAGGGTTCCAATTTGGCGATGATACCCGCTTCACCAATGGCACCGTTGAAGGGAAAAGGGTTCGAATCGTTGGAGCGGGAAATATTGCGAGTCGTTACGCGAGCTTCGTACATATGCTTGGTGCCGATGTCGCGGCTTGGGATCCGTTTGCAACTGAACCGAGCTTTCATCGTGCCGGCGCGCGGAAGGAATGGCACCTCGATCGCCTGATAAAGGAAGCGGAGATTTTTGTACCAATGCTGCCTTTGACTACAGAGACAAATGGAATCATTACGTCCGAACATATCAATGCACTTCCGAAGGGTACATTGGTCGTACTGGCGACTCGAGCTGAAATCTGCGATATGAATGCGCTCCGTAAGCGAGTGTTGGAAGATGAGCTATGCCTGGCTGCAGATGTATTCGATATTGAACCTCTCCCGTTAAGCGATCCATTGCTTGGACGCCCTAATGTGATTCATACGCCACATAATGCTGGACGCACAAAAGATGCAAATTACCGTTTCATAGAGAAGCTTTATGAGCAATTTCTCCCATTAGCGAACAAAGAGAGATCTTAATATTGTGGAAAAAAATAAGCATTTGTTATAACGTGATGAGCCATAGGCATAAAATGTCGGTAGAATGTAAAGTATTTTCTTAGTGCTTAGGTTAAGATCAGTCCTCCCCCGGAGCAGCTGGCGTTACTAGCAGTCTAAAATTAATTTGACGACGGAGTGCAGCATTTAGAATCGGTTACGGCCGGTCGGGTGCGGCACTCCGTTTGTGCTTCAGGCTGTTGGGCGCGATGGTCACTAGCACCGGCGGACGGGTGTGGGTCGACCCGGTGCTTCCGGAAGAACAACCAGGAGTGAGATCCTTGCTCATGCTGGCGCCGAGTGCATTCTGCATTTGGAGAAAATGCTAAGTAATAATCTGTCCTTTACATTTACCTGTTTATTGCTACAATATGAACAAAGGAGGCGTGATAGATGATACCTCATGTCAGTGATATTATTAGCAAATTGCGACAAGACAAACGGCTTACATTGGATGATTTCGGGTCACGCATTGGCTACTCAGGCGGCTATGTTGGTAAACTGGAACGTGGTGAGATGGACATAACGGATAGTGCTATTCAAAGATTGTCAAAGAATCTAAATATTCCATTGTATAACCTACTCGTACCTCACCGCGCCAGAGAGCCGAAGCCAAACCTGAGCGCATTAAATGGATCTGAATTGAGCTTTAATCAAGTTGAAATTGGTCTTCAAAAAGGGACCTATGAGATTCGCGCGATTAGCCCTCTTTACGACATTTACTACAATTGCAGCAATAATAAATTTGACGATTTGATTGAACTGTCTGTAAAGTCAGGGATTTCAGAAGAGCGTTTGAAGTGTATCACGGGCTCCCTCTATCACACCCCGGGCACACCGATAATCACGAGTGAGGCTGCGCTCATTTGTAATAGCTTAAGTAAGAAATTCTGTGAACTATTTGCTGTTGTTGGTCAAAATATATATGATATTAACACAGAGAACGTAGCATACACTCTCGAGAAGTATGTCGAATTGCATCGAGCACAAACAAGGAACTATTCAGTATTTGGTGACGATATCACTGATGACGAGGTAAGATTTTTAGAACAGCAGCTATTCGTATACCGTAAACTGCAACTCCGATCGAATCATTCATCGGCGCAATGAAGACAAATAAAAGGGAGCCTCCTTTGATTCAATATTTAGTCTCGGTTTTGCGGTCAGTCTAAAACTATAGTTTCTCTATTCACCGACCTGCAGGTGCGGCCGTCGAACGTCGCAAGAAGAATTATCACGAAAAATAATATTCATGGTATAATCGAATCAGCCAATAGGTACAACACATTCGGAAGCACCGGATAAATAGGGGGAAAGCCCTTGTTTATTCGGTTTTTTTGTTTTCCAAAAAAAATCGGAGGGTGCAAGATGGAAATTCTACGTTGCTTTGATGGACAGAAAGAGGAAGTGTGGAAATCCGTACGAGACGCCTCAAAGCCGCGGAATGTGATGGAAGGTGGGGATGAGAGGAGTCATTCTCTTCAATATGATTTCCAATGGGACTTCAGGTTCCATTTCATTCATACCGGCGCAACAGCTGATTTCCTATTCGCCACTGCTGACCCAAAAACAAACCTCGCCGCGGCGACAATTCTTTCGGGATCAGTGTGGGATGTGTCATCGATTATGTCGTCTGCAGTATCGATCGTAAAAAGTTTTTTTCCGAGCGCCACCTTTAAGCAGCAACGGACTATCTTAATCTATTTCGGGCAACGAGCAAATGAAGTCCTGAATACATTAAATCCTCCGATCGAAGAGGGAGGAGGGAACGATGAAGACGGTGAAGTGGTTTTAGTGGTTCGAATGCGGATCGATCCAAATAAAGCACTCCTGGATGTCGAGTGGGTAGAGAACATGATGGGAGAGAGGGGTTAAGATTTCATGGATGATCGAATGATACCAATAATTAGATTTGTGGTTGGAACGATGGTATATTTCGGACTTACATATTCCGCTGGGGAATACTTGAAGATAAATGACTATAATTTTATCGCTTGGATTGGATACATTTCTCTTGTAGGAATAAGGGCGACAATATTTCCATTTCTACCCCATTTATCTAAAGTGCTTCGATTAATAAAAAGGGTATTCTGACAAAAAATCATCATTTCTTTTGGTCAATCCAAATATCTACCATAAGAACTTACGTTTGGTATAATAATATTGTAATTCGAGTGAAGAGCTTAAAATGTTTGATGAAGACCTAGAGGTAAGATGGAATACGATGGTTCATCCCAAGAAATCTTAAGTGTTAAAGAGAGAATTGATTATTCGAGGGGCAATCAAAGAATAGTAGAGATTTCGTAAGTAAGTAGCCCAAACTGAAATAAAAAAATTAGGTACGGTGAGGAAGCATGGAAAGCTCATATAATCGCGCACGTTCTTTATGTGCCCAAACGCCATTTTCAATGCGAAAGTGTGAAATACACCGGGATTATCCGAAAGGTTGTATAGAAATTCTTTATGGCGACGGCAGCGTTCGTACACGAGCGCAAGACTGGGACGCAGCTGCCGTTTTTTTTGAAAAATGGCTAAAAGGAGATTTTGATTATTTGAAGAAAAAAATACGCCGCCGACGGAGACGGAGCTAATGTATAATAACGTGTTTAAAAGACTATCACCGGATATTGGTGCTATAAAAGTCGATTTTGCAGACAAGGAAAAAGAAATGCGTAGATAAGGAAGCCGTAATCGGTAAAGCGATCAGGGGAATCCGCTTTATTCACGGATTCACGCTATATCCACGCAACTTAATCTCCGTCAGCCCCGCCGCCGAGCAGCAAATAAATTGGCTATCGAGAAAGGTTGATCATTGTTATGGTGCTGCCATATGAATTAACAGAAAGGTGTGTCTATGTACTACACCTTGAAGATGGATGTTATTACATCGGACAAACTGTTGTTGAACAACTCAACCAAACAATTCATCATCATAACACTAACAAAGGCAGCTCTTGGACATCAATTCATCGTCCAATAGCCACTATCGAAGTTGCTCGAGCAGGATTATGTTCTTTAGAAGAAACACGTATCTTAGAAAACGCCTTTACGCTTCAGTACATGGCACGTCATGGATGGTACAATGTTCGCGGCGGCGATTTTCACATGGTTGATGAGATCAAATTGTACAAAACGCTTTATAAACTCTCGATTAAAGGAAAACTCGGATTTGAATTAGGTAAAGCTGAATATATGTCTGACAATTACCTGGAAAAAATTCAAAAAAGTACTGTTCGCGGGCCTAATGGACCCAAGGGATTTGAAGCTTACACCGATGAGATTCGAAAGAAAGTAATAGTTTCAATTAAAAATTGGTTTTCAAATCAAACAAAGTATTTCTCAATAGAACAACTTGAATCTATTGACTGTATTCAAATGAGTAAGTATTGGTTGAAGGAAAAAGCTCCCTGGTACGGCCTTGGCCAAGGAGACTCTTCCGATGTGCTAAAACTAATTGAATATCTAAAGGACGGCAAGATACGAAGAACGCCATCTTAATTAATTTTTGCAGAATTTCCAAGGTTGAGTTGCAAAACCTCGCCGTTTTGTCGAATAAGAGAAGGTGAATCCACTGAGAAAAAATATACGAGGCTGGTTGTCAATTTATGCACCATCGGGGTGTTGCCTTGCACCGGCCCGAGAAGGGAAGAAGCGGATCTTACTCGGCCTCCGGAAAATCAATTTTCAACTCATCGATGGAATCGTACTTTTTCTCTGTCTCGTAAACAAACCTAGCAGGCGACTTATCGGTCCTATCCTTTATGACATGGCCATAATACTTACCGTTCTTCAGAAACACAAACATGGTCATTCCTGGTTCATCACGGAGTGGATAACGAATTGGCATGATGACACCTCAGTTCTTTATCTTTGAATGTTCTCATTTGAGATTATCTCGCCGAGCAAGGAAGAAAGAGCAGATAATAGTGGACTTCTTAAATTATATCGAAGAAAGGTTATAAGAGAAGTAAAAATTATTACTTCACAAAATACATGTTTCTTGCAGTATAATCAAATAAAGTAAAGGTGTGCCTGGCATTATGTCAGATCATCGCTCAAGTTCGTACATAAATCGTCCGAGATCGAGTTTGTGGCATTGCAAAGATACGGTCATCAGTAGTGTGAAGGCTTATGCTTCTTGATCCATTTTTAAGGTGTCGCACAACTTCTATGTATGGCCATGTTAATTGTTCTAAGCTGCTGCTAAATATTCTTTTGTTTTTTATTGCTGAAATAATTCGCTCTTGATCGATTCTTAGTCTATCTTCAACGGAATTACCTTTATGTACTAAATCGACGGCGATATCGAGATCATTTATTCGGTTAACTTCATCATCTAAATAACTTCCGAATACTATGACTTTTTCGATAGTATATGCGAACGTTCCTTGGCTGTTTGCATGCTCCACTCTCTTTATGAAATCCGATAGTAGATTGTCAGCAGTTTTCTTCTTTATTGGCTTGCGAGCTGTTGCTAAACTGAACCGTTTTCCTTTTGCTGTTAACTTAAACAACCCATTCATATGTGCTATCTCTATGTATCCTTCAGCTAAAAGCTGCTTTACCAATGCTCTAGCATCCGAATTGGATATACCTAATTCATCTTCAACGTTTTCTACACTCCCCATAGCTCCAATGTAAATATCGGTAATCGGTCGTAGATAATTACGAATTTTTATAGCTGGATATCCAGCTACTTGATCATCTTTCGCAATACGCACATATACCACCATCCATCCCGCTTTTCTACTAGTATTTCCGATTACGGGTAATGGCAGACATTTACCTCTCAAAATACTTCGCAGTATCATGATACTTTGCAGTATATTTAATGGCATTAAATATATGCCATCTATGAGAACGTACGTTTTTATTAGTGTGTCCCCATGCTACAATAGATGTGAGGTGACCTTCATGACTGTTAGGACGATCGATACACTCATACAACCATTTACTCAATATCTTCTCGTAAGCAAAAACTATGCTCAGGGTACTGCGGAATCATATAATAGCTCCGTTGTTCGTCTTGTCGAGTGGCTAGAAAAACATCAAAATATCACACAACTTGAGAATGTGACTACAGAGCACCTAACGATATTTCTAGGGTCTCTTGTATTTCCTAAAGCTAAGGAAACAGCATCCGGTTCAAAGAAACACCCGAAAGCTGGTGAACTGCTTATGCCGACTACCAGGGCGAGAATTATCTCTGCAATCAAACAGTTCTTTAAATGGGCCGTTAAATATCATCATGTGAAATATGACGTCGCCCAATCGATAGAAGCTCCTAAGCTCGGTCAGCGTATTCCTAAAAGCCTAACTCTTGAGGATGCTAAGAAAATGGAACTAGCAGCAGCTTCAAGAAAAACTGGAGTGCGTGATTATCTGATCACGACTATCTTTCTACTACTTGGTGTGCGTGTGTCGGAGTTGGTGAGTATCGACATTGATAGCTTTAATGATTTCGACGGCACTCTCACCATTATCGGTAAAGGTAACAAGGAGCGTGCATTGCCGATTACGCCTAAAATAATTAGAGCATTAGACGCGTATAAGCCTGTTAGAGCTGAGATTTTAACAAAGCGTAATAATGCAAAGGAGAAAGCGCTCTTTATATCGGAAAAGCGCGGAGAGCGTCTTTCTCGTCGTGGCATTGAGCTCATTATTGAGGAAATTGCGGCTGCAGCCGGGGTTAAAGCTGGTCAAAACCTTAAAGTCACCCCACATAAACTTCGTCACACTTGCGCTACTATCTTGTATAACGAAGGAGAAAACGTCGACATCCTTGGCCTTGCCGAGCTTCTTGGACACGAGGATCCGAATACTACGAAAATATATACTAAGGTCAATAAGCAAAGGCTGCGTCAAGTTGTAGCCTCTAATCCTCTCGAAGAAATTTAGTCTTTAAATCAAAGAAGGCGCTGTAGGGCGCCTTCATTTTTGATGTGTTAACTGACGATTTTCGGACCTAGTTCTGACACTGGTGTAGTTTCAAAAACCACACTACCACGGTCGGATCTCGGGTTAATTACTTCTACAATTTGCAACGTCTCGTTTAATGCCATCGGACGTATTCTTTGCTCGATTTCCTCTTCATTAAATAGATACTTTTCTTTGTTTCCATTTCCAGAAAAGTCTCTTTTATCTCGAAAAGTATTGTGGAAATATCCCCTCAATTTTTCGAGATCCTTCGTAAGAAATCCTATTACTGGTTTGGTATATTCATGGCTGCCTCTCCAAATTAGATTTTGAGGATTAGCCTTTGCTGTCGATCGCAAATGATAAGCGTTAAACTCATCTCGGAACAAAACTAAATAGCCCCCAGGAGACAAGAATTCGTTTTTCTTCATTTCGCTTTGTGTTAATTCTTCTTGCATGACCTCGGAAAAGTTGCCGTTCGTAATTTCGGAAATATCATCTACACTTAAATCGTACCAATTAGATTGAGAAAGGAAATCCCATTTCTCAAAAGTGATTCCGGCATTATAATTATCTACTTTCTTGCTATCAAACTTCTTTTTTACAACCCTGAACATTTTATTAGTGTCATTGCTTTTGAAATATGAAATAGTCTCTAGGGGATATTTTTGATTGGAGAAATTAAGCTGTGCGTGTAAATTGGGATCGATGTCACTTGTTGATTTTCTAAAACCATACAAATTCAAATCGGTGCTTTTGACTATATAAATATATCCTGATACTGGTACTCTCTCTTTCGGCTTTTCAGTATTATGAGTTGGGTAATGGTGGGGAGTCGAAGGATAGAAGTCGTCCCAATCATACTTATTAATCTCATGCTGTATCTGATTGTACAAAGACTGCATCTGATCCTCTATATTGGTATCCAAAAAAGCGTCTACTGACTGTATCAAGTTCTGAATATGCGTGTGTAAAGTCAACTCGTTAATTCGTAGATTGCTCAATACCTCTTCAACCGTAATCATTCTTCTTGCACGAATACGAAGCGCTCTTACTGAATTATTAATTTCAGTTCGCCATTGATCCGATATCGCGTTTACTAATCCATGCTCAAATTTGGATTCGGATAACCTACTGCTGTACTGGAGGACTTTCTCATGAGGTAAGTAGGAGTGTTTGAAAGTCATCTCCCACGCCGGGCGACCAATGTTCTCGGTCGGTTGTCTATATGCAACAAAGCTAAAAAAGCCCCCACTAATCATGATGTCAGCGTTATAGTAATCGTTCCCTATGTAGCACTGCATTTCGATTACATCCGGATCGTCATAGTCGAGCAATGTTTGCTCAATGTAATTGACGAATTTCTTATATGAAGTCTCTCTATGAGTCGGAATGGAATGCAGCCTATCGAGAAGTTCTTCTCGATAATCAATTGGTTGATTCGAGCGGGTTACCCACATTTCATATTCCTCCATTAATCCCACTATATCAAAATACATCGTTAGCTATATTATGACCATAATCAGGGAAATTATATAGCGGAAAAGAGCTCCAATCAAAAAAACTTGATGGCATGCAATTGAAATGCTTCTGTATTGTATTTCGCGTTACTAGAATAATGCGTAATTTAAAGAAACAAAACTGGATTATCCTTCCGAGTCCATCCAAAGAAAAACCACATGGAGTTGTTACACTCGCATGTGGTATTGATAAATCTTCCTATTTCTTAAACAAACTTGATATTGATCTTAGTAAGTTTTTTTTCTTGATATGATGATAAAAGTTTTCTCTAGGTAATAGCTTTTTATTTATTAATTTAAAGGTAGTAACATACTGATTGTATTTACTTGAATAATAGAAGTTTACTTTTTCAAAAAACTCATGCTCATTTTCCAAAAACTCTTCAATTGGTTCTGGCCAGATAATCGTCAATTTTTCTAAATTAACATTAATAAAATTATTTACATCGTAAATTTCTTTAATACACTCCCTATACCAAGAAAAGCACCCCTCGAATGATATTTTCTTAATCACGTCATGTTCGCAAAATATGTTCAGAATAATAAAATCATTAATGTAATATTCGTTTTCGCTTGTCACCTTCAATTTATAACCATGATTTTGGAGTTTTAATTCTATTTGTCTTTTGTCTAAATCATTGGCTGGAACTACGCTTATATAGAAACTTTCTAATCCCATTTATTTTACCACCTCTATCGGTACTGTTTTTAATCCCGCTTGCTGTGCAGCCCACCAACGATGGTGTCCATCTACTATTTCCATTGTGCCGTCATCCAATATCCTTACTTTAATTGGGCTTTCAATAGTTCCATTCTTATGAATATATTCTCGTGCTTTTCGCAGTGCATCGGCATTATAATTCCCACCATAATAATCGAACTCATCCAGTGGATTTTTTCTTAAATCTGCAACATTTGCCGTTAATGACTTGAACATCTTTAATAACGATGTTGCCTTACTAAAGGCAGCTGCCAGCTTAGGAGTTAGAGTAACTCCAGCTGTAAAGGCTGCTTGTAGCGTCATAAAAGCTTTACCATATGCTTGGCCAAATGCATATGCTTCAG
Source organism: Cohnella soli (assembly GCF_042655525.1). NCBI lineage: Bacteria > Bacillati > Bacillota > Bacilli > Caryophanales > Paenibacillaceae > Cohnella > Cohnella soli. Next base: position 79,847 of record NZ_JBHSMI010000012.1, on the reverse strand, counting down.
ATTTAGTAGGTTTACCATTCAATACATGATCGCCATTTTCTTTAATGTATCTAAATGGTTCTGCTACCCCATCACCCAAAACACTCGCAAATTCCCAAAAATCATAGTCACCATTAATTAATGCACTAGATACGTTCCATATATTTTTATAAGTATTAAAATTAAAGACTGCTTTAACTCCATCAACTAATGAATTTACAAAAAAATCTTGACTCCCTCTCGCAATATACCACGCGGCTTTAAAGGTTAAATGTCCTGACGGATCACTGTGAATTAACGGATTATTTTGCACATACGTGTAAAGGTTTAACGTCAGCGGATTATCAACCTGCCCCTCATACGTATCTTTGTTAATAAACCTGCCTATACTTGGGTCGTACCACCGTGCTCTTAAATATTGCAAGCCTGTAGCATCGTCCCAGAACTCCCCGGCGTACATGAACTGATTATCTACCGTTTCGTTGGAATTGGCTACTCCGGTTACGTTCCCCCAAAGGTCATACGAATAATGATTTTCAAACCCTCCGTCACTTTTGCGCAGTTCTACAACATCGCCGTGGGCGTTGGTCAAGTAATAAAGCTTGTTCCCTTCATCGTCCATTTGCATCGCCAAGCTGTTGCCGTAAATATAGCGTGCTGTCAACGACGCACTGCCGTTCGATGCGACATTTCCTTTCGCAATCAGTTGAGATTTGAAATAATAGTAACGCGTCTTCGATCCTTTGCTGCTTCTCTCGTACAGCAAGCCATCAGGATCGTACATGTAAGTCGTCGTTACCCCGTCAACGGTCGCTGACGTTAGCTGATCCCACAGATCATATACATACAGTTTATCGCCTGAGGATAGAAGCGGCTTGTCTGATTGCAGCGATAATCGATTGCCCTGCGTATCATAGTCATAGATCTCATTCCCATCGGTCGACGTCTTGATACGGTTGAGCGGGTCGTAAGTCAACGTGATTGTGGAGTCGTTATTTACCTGTTGTTTGATATTGAAGTTCGGATCGTAAGTATTGGTATATTCGTTTAATACTGTATTTGATGCATTTTTATGCTTCACTTTATACAGTTGGTTCCCATCGTTCGCATAGTATTCGAACGTCTGACTGATGCCGTTAGGGAACGCAATTGCGGACAACTTCCCGTTGTTCGTATAGCTGTAGTCTACTTCGCGTGTGCCGATGATAGAATTTAAACTGACATAGTCCAGTTGTTTGCGTTCGTCGTACTTATAGAAAATTTGCTGTCCATATGGGTCGGTAAGTTGACTTTGAGACAGCGCCCAATCGGTTTCGATTTCTGTATATCGACCGTCTGGATACGTCATGCGTTTAAGTTCCCCGTTGTCGGTACGATACTGGTAGCTGAACGTCCCTGCCTCGTTCGTAGCAGTTAAACGCTGACCGGCTTTGTTGTACGTGAACGACTTCGTCTGCGTCGTTCCGCCAGAAGTAGAAACGACGCTCTTTAGCCAGTCCCTCGCATCGTAGCTGAAGTCGTACGTCTGTCCCTTCAGATAGACATGCTTTGTCATATTACTGCCTTTATCATAAAAGAACTTCTCTTCATCCCCACCTTCATCCGTCTTCTTAATGATACGGCCAGCTTCGTCGTATTGCTGCTGCCGGTCGTCCCCATTTGGGAATTGTGTACGTATCAGTCGATTGAGATTGTCATAGGCGTAAGAAGTCGTCTCGGGCATGGCATTGGTGACCTGGGTAAGGCGATTCAAATCGTCATAGACATACTGCGTCGTTTTCCCCTTGGCATCGACGAATGTTTTTAAATTGCCGGCCTTGTCGTAAGTGTATCGCTGGAAATCCAGCACCTTGTCTGCAGTCTTCCAGCCGATTTTGTTGTAATACTCCCAAGTAGAACGGTTGTCTTCATCGATGGTCTGCACCTGATTCGAACCGTTCTCATACAGCCAGGCATCCTTGTAGATGATTTGCTTAAAGGTCTGACTCCCTGGGTTCCCTGGGTTGATTATCTTGATATTCCGACCTAGAGCATCGTATTGATACGTTGTTTGGTTTCCTGCAGCATCTTTCGTCCAGTCCAACCACCCAAGTGCATTGTAATGATTTTCTGTTAGCGTCACCCAATTGCTGTTCTTATACGATTGTGTCTTGACCAGTCTTCCCAGACGATCATACAGATTGCGGAGTCGATAACCCTCCTCGTTCACTTGCTCGACAGTATTGTTCGCATCGTCGTAAATCAGTTGTTTCAGACTAGTTGTCGGATTCGCCGGCATCGTGACGGTAAGCAATCGTCCGAGTTTATCGTAACTATAGGATGTCGTATGTTGATTCGCGTCTTTATACGTGAGCAATGCGCCGGTGGTAAAGTCATACGTATATGACTGTTCCAGCAGTTCGGGTGTGCCAGACACATTCTTGACTGTTTGAAAGGCACGCGTAAGATACCCGGATTTATTGGTCGAGCTATTGCTATACTCGTAATTGATGGTTACCGTACTACCGTCACGCATCGGCGTTTGCTCAGAAATCAGGTTATGGTAACTATCGTATGTGTATGTCTTCACGATTGAATAATCGGTGCCATTCTCGAAATGCCGAATTCTCACCTGCTCCACTGTCGGCGATACCGGAATAAACTGCGTCTGTTGAATTGTCGTAGCGTCCATGTAAGAACTCGCTGTTAATTGACGATGCAGATCGGTGTTCTCATACGTATAGGTCGTCACGTCCCCGAGCGGATTCGTATAACTCAGCACGCCGCCCCAAGCATCGTATTGATAACTCTCCGTTTTTGTTGCCGATTCAGTTGTCCCGATATTGTATTGGGTCGTTGAGATAGAGGTCGGTAGACGGTCGGCATTATACACGTAAACGACACGGCTGATGTTATTGCTGCCTTGCTTCACTTCCGAACTCTCTAACAAGTGTTTGTTGTTAAACTTCATAAGGGTCACCGTGTTATTCGTGTCCATTGCCGTCATGACGTACTGATAGCCCGTTGGCATTGCATCGATACTACTGTAGTCGGGATAGCCGGTAAAGTTGCCGGTATATCCGTACGTTACCTTCCCATAGGATTGTCCGTCAGCCTTATCTTCTCTGGTTAAGACGCGGTTGTAAGAATAGCTGCCCTGGTTGCCCAGATTACCAACTGCTTGCTGATACGTAAACGTCGTCGTTGCGTTGGTCGGATAAGTAATCGTTTTCAGGCAAGCGACGGGATTGGCTTGACTCCTATTCGACTTGCTGAAGAAAGAGAAGGAGGTGTTGCAGCCGGCCATGTCATATTGGAAGGATGTCGTTCTGCCTTGCTGATCTATGACGCTGTCCAACATATATTCATTGGTATAGCCCGGTATTAATTTGGAAATGTACTGGATTTTATTGCTGTCCGGCAACGTTACGATCAGTTTTTTGCCAACTGCGTCCGTCGTGTAAGCAAAAAGAAAATTGCGATCCAGCGTATCAGTGATTTTGGAGATGACCGGCCGGCCGTTGATGACAGTGTGCTCGAATTTGATCGTGTTGCCGAACCGATCCTGCATCGCGAGTAGACGCCCGTCGGAGCCAAAATAATCTTTGCCCCCGCCTTCCATGAGCAACACATAAGCGGAAGGTATACTTTGCGTGTTGGTATATGTGGAACTGTCCGTTTCTAACCGCAAATCTTTGAGCGTATATTGATCGAGATTGGAATCTCCGACCGTGGAAGTTAGTGTAACCTTGTACTTACGCCCACCTGGCAAATGCAAATATTTTGTACCCCGTGAGTCAGACTCGATGGATGGGAAATCGAGCGACCAGCCAGAGCCGAGATTACTCTGCAATTCAGTGTACGTGTTGTTGATCACCAGGTCGGATTTCGACTCGGATTCCCATGAACCACTGGGATCGTAGAAAGGTGTAATGTTTGCATAGTAGGACATAGTTAGATCCGTCCCGTCTGACCAATACGCTTTATGGGTGTAGGAATTAGCTTGCCAATTAAGCGCGGCTACGACTGCTTCCTCAAACGTTTCATACGTACCTCGAACGGATTCAGCTATATCCAGCGCTGGTACTCTGCCGGTGCCGATCCAGTTAGAGTACCCGGCTAGCGCACCTCCAGTAACGATATAGTCGTAATCGTCGTATCTAGAATAGCTATAATAATAATCGGGTTCGTATAGACCAGCTTCCGCCCCGTCGTAGCGCAAATTCAACTGCACATCCAAACCACTACGTCCGGATAGAGAATAGTTTTTCATACTGTAAATCAGGTTGCCTGTTCCAGCTTCCACCGATTCGTTGCCGTTCAACTTGATGTCGAACGGTGCTTGCACGTACTTGTCGTACGAAACCGTAGGTGCTCCCCCGTCTGCAATCCCGATCACCGGGTCCGGTTCAGCGCCCCCTCTTTGTTCTTGTGTAGCTGCAGATGCTTGCAACTGCGCCTCGACTTCCGTCCATGTTTGGCTCGAATGATTGACATAGTTCTGCAGGACAACAGGATTAACAATAAACATACTAATTAGACGTTGTGCCGCTTTCGCCTCCGAAACATCGGCAATGCTTTCCAATTGGCTGAATCGATCATCGTCCATCGCCGTTTCCAGAATCGCTAGATGCTCCATTGGGATATTCAGCGCTCCACCGACGACATATGCATTGTAGACGGAAACGGCGTTGTAACCGTCCAAAAGCAATTTGCGGACAGCTTCCCGTGCTTCTTCGCGGATAACGTGATGACGCAACAAAGCCTGATAGGCGAGCAACACCTTGTCTAACTGCTTAAGATCTGGTTGCTGCGTGGAAAGCTGTATGAATTCAGCGGGGCTCAGATCAAATTGTTTCATGCGTGGTATAGCCTGCAGTGATGCCGAAAGCGACAGATTGGCTTGCTCGCACGCCTCAAACAGCGCTTCTTGCACCCCATAGAAATCGGCCAATTGTTGGCGCTCTTCCGGCTGCAATGCGCTAAACGGCACATTTTGCTGCAGCAGGGCAAACAGGAACGTCGGGTCGGTCGGACCACCTGTCGTATGATCACGCAGTGCTTCTTCCGCATTCACTAGACCATGACCGAAAGACGGACTTGGTTGCGTACTGAGCGGAGTAGCATAATTGATAATCTGTTGACGAACTGCATCAGCCCCCATCTCTGGATGCTGACTCTTGAGCAGCGCAAGCGTTCCGGTCACGAATGGCACTGCGAATGATGTGCCGCTTCGCGCCTCCGTCGTATCGTCCAACTTGAGCACCTCGACATCTACACCGGGTGCGACCAAATCGACCTCGTTGCCCGTATTGGAAAAATACGCGAGTTGATTTTGCCGATTCACAGCCCCTACGGCTACGACCTTGTCATACTTGGCCGGGTAGCTCACAGCGTTGATTCCATCATTACCGGTCGCAGCGACCATCAGAATGCCGCTCTCGGCGGCCAAGTGGATCGCTTCGGAAAGCGCTTTCGAATTCGCTTGCCCGGCAAAGCTCATCGAGACAATGTCTATGTGCTGTTCAATCGCCCAGTCCAGTGCATCAATGACCTGGCTATAGTAGCCTACACCGCTTTGATTCATGACTTTGACGGCGTATAAGTCGATGCCCGGTGCAACGCCAACGATCCCGGTTTCATTCTTCTGTGCCGCCAGAATCCCCGCGACTGCGGTACCGTGGCCGTTCAGGTCGTCAAATGACGGCTCCTCGGGTACGAACGAGACGCCTCCGGCAATAGACAATTCAGCTGATTCGGTATTGATGCCTGTATCCAGCACAGCCACTTTGATCCCTGTACCATCAACACCCTGCACCGAAGATGATGCCGCATGGATTTGCTCGATATCCGGAATGATGCGATCAGCGGCCAGTTGAATAGGCGAGTCAATCTCGGCATACTCAACATTCGGATCTTGGCGCAGGCTGGCAATCTCCTCGGATGTCAGTTGCTCTACAACGACCGTCCGAGCGTGTTTGAATGCCTTTTTGACTTTCTTACGTTTATCTTTAAGCTGTTTCTTCCCACGCTCTACATCCTTGAATTTGATAATGACGTTTTGAGGACTGGGTGCTGACGACCCATCGATTTTTGGTTTCTTGAGATTGGAATTGTCGGAAGTACTAGATTGAGCATTCGCCATTTGAGACAACTCCGGAGTAAGACAGAGACAGAAGCATAGAATAAGTGCAAATATTCTTTGCATAATTCACCTCGTGAATGTGAATTTTTGAATAGTCCAGCCTCTCCCGATTTCCACCTGGAATCGGGCTTAGGTTAGTCAATAACCGCCCTAGAACAGTAAAATAGATCCGCTTCAGCCCATAATTGTGCCAACTAATCTTCCTTTCAAGTCATATAAAAATGATCTGACCAATTCATTCGTTGATTGAAGGGTGATGCTCATCAGTCTTCCTTTGGTATAGTTGTATTTCAAGGTCGAGCCAGGTAAATAAGTGATGATTCGACTACTTGAGTCCGAATATTGACCGTTAATCCCTTTGGCTTTGACGGTAATACGATATAAATGATTCGGACTCAGATTATTTAGCGTAACGGACGGAGTTGTAGAGGGCGGTGTTGCCGCCGCCAATGCCGCATTTACGTAGACCTCATAACTCTCGATGCCCACATCGTTAGGCTGTGCGCTCCAACTGACAGTAGCTGTAGAACTCGTTAATCCGCTAACCTTCACTCCGGTCGGCTTCGATAATACTGTATTAACAACATAAAGCTGGCTCTGCGGAACGACTTGCTGCGCCTGACTCTGACTCGACCACTTCAGTATCGCGGTCGCTCCGGTTCCATACACAGCGAACTCTACTTTAATGTCATAAAGCATGCCAGCCGTTAGCTCGATTGGAGAACTCGTCTTTGGCTTCTCGTATTCCCAGCCATCCAGGATGAGTTGACCATTTACCCATATTCTGGCACCATCTGATTGCTCCATGCTGAATACATAGGCTTCGCTATATTGCGGTTGAATTTTCCCCGTCCACCTGACCGAGAAATAATCCGGATCCATTGTCGGGTCGGGTGACCCTGTTCCCCATGTAAAATTAATTGTCGGATCGATTCGCGTCAGCGCCAGATTCGTCAATTCATGACTGTTATAATAGACTCCCGTCAGCCCAGTTCCCGTACCTGCAGGCACCTCTGGGACATTAACGTACAATTGGCTCTGAGGAACGACCTGCTGCGCCTGACTCTGACTCGACCACTTCAGTATCGCGGTCGCTCCGGTTCCGTACACTGCGAACTCTACTTTAATGTCATAAAGCATGCCGGCCGTTAGCTCGATTGGAGAACTCGTCTTTGGCATCTCGTATTCCCAACCATCCAGAATGAGTTGACCATTTACCCAGATTCTCGCACCATCGGACTGCTCCATGCTGAATACATAAGCTTCGCTATATTGCGGTTGAATTTTCCCCGTCCATCTGATCGAGAAATAATCCGGATCCATTGTCGGGTCGGGTGATCCTGTTCCCCATGTAAAATTAATTGTCGGATCGATTCGCGTCAACGCCAGATCCGTCAGATACTCACTATTGAAGTACGCTCCCATCAGCCCGGTTCCTGTTCCTGTGCCTATCGGAGGTTCTGGAACATTTACGTACAGTTGGCTCTGCGGAACGACTTGTTGAGTCTGACTTGGGCTCGACCACTTCAGTATCGCGGTCGCCCCCGTTCCATACACGACGAATTCTACCTTGATGTCATATAGCGTACCGGCTATAAGTACGATTGGAGAACTTGTCTTTGGCATCTCGTCTTCCCAGCTATCCAAGATAAGCTGACCATTCACCCATATTTTCGCTCCGTCGGACTGATCCATGTTGAAGACATAAGCCTCGCTATATTGCGGTTGGATTTTCCCCGTCCATCTGACCGAGAAATAAGCCGGATCGATTGCCGGGTCGGGAGAGCCTGCTCCCCATGTGAAATCGATTGTCGGATCGACTCGCGTCAAAGCTAAATCTGTCAAATCAGGGTTATTAAAATACTCACCTGTCAAACCTGTCCCGGTGGGACTTGTCGCATTCGATATACCACTTGAAAACGGTGTCACAAACAAACTAATAATGCACAGCAAAATAAAGAGCGATCGCTTTGCGTTTCTCATAGCTACCTCCTTAATTATTTGTACTATCAAGCTCATTAAAATCTATTTTCCTGTTTTTTTCCATGAGAACTATTGTCGAATAAAACTTGTAATTGTCGAATATACTAAATAAATTATGGAATTCTCGCATTTTGTTATATTTTCAAAGCGTTCGATCAGAAAAAATATCGTGAAACGACAAAAAACAAGCAGTCGCTAGATGGCAACGGGCTCCCGACCGGCTAGTTACTTGATGATTTACGATGGATCGATTGATCTTCTTTAGCATGACTTCCCCTACCTTTCAATTTTGATCTAATTCCCCCTTTTGAACGATCGATCTAACAATCGCTCTTACAAGTTGAGAAAGACATTGAATTTCTGAGAACGCTAAAAAGAACCCTTACAGAGTAAGGATTCTTTGTGAAACGAAATTATTAGTCATGTTAAATCTACGGATTGCTAATGATCTCAAACCCATTGCAATTGGTCTTGAGGGAAAGGAAATAAATGGTGTAATATTATTACACTTAGAACCAAACACCTTGCGGGCTAATAACATTATCAGCCTTGTCTCGTAACACGTCTTCTACAGCTTTCTTTTCGTGGGGGAGCAATTTCACAGAACCTAATTGACTTGCACCTTTTTTAGCTTTTTTGACTTCCTCGCGCAATTCGGGTGACCAAACAACCTTTGACACAAGCAGCCAACTCCCTTCGTGTTTTATTTTAGAGACTACATACTAAATATTTTATATCACAAAAAATAGAATAATGGAGAATAATGTCGAATGAAAAAGCGAATATTATTGGGTCTCCTACTAGGATCTATTGCTTCCTTACAATTTTGGTATTTTTTTATTTCATTAAATCAGCCCTATCTCGGAGTCGAGCTGCAAAACAAAGAACATCACTGGTTTGTTACTCATGTCGACTCCGAAAGCAAGAGCATTCCAATCGGTGCTCTAAAAATAGATGATGAGATCGTATCAATCAACGGCCAGAAAACGAGCGACTATTCTTCCATCATCAAATGGGGCTCTATAGCCGGAGCTGAATCTTTCGTCGTTCTGCGGGCTGGAGAAGAGCACAAAATAGATGTTCAAAAGAATTCAAACTTGTTTTCTTATGATTACTTGGGACTGTCGGTAGAGCTATTATGTTTTGCTGTGGCAGCATCCATATATAAACGATTAGCGCATATTCGTTCAGCCAAATATTTATCATTCGTTTTTATTTCAATTGGTGGCGCATTTATGAGTTTGGGGGCTTCTGTTCGTGATGATCTCATGGGCAAAGCGGTTATAGGTACTTGCGTAGTCTTACTTCCAGTTGTACTCATGCACTTCTTCATTGTGTTCTTTGAAGACAGAGGCAAAAAGCCTGGCAGGAATTCGACAATTCAATTGATGTACGGATTAGTTGTTCTAACTTTGATTTTTCACGGCTTACTTTTTGTAGCCGGTGCGAAGGTTTATTCTCTTTTTAGATCTCTTTACTTATACAACATCACGTTATTCATAGTAGGCGTAATAGCAAACATCATTTATTTAATAACCATTTACTCGAAAATCCGGAAAGAGAACAAGGAATTGCGGATGATCATCCGTACGATCGGGGCATCTTTTATCCTCTCGTTTTTGCCGCTAATCTGTTTCTCTTTCCTTCCAAGTTTGTTGATGGGGAGAACAGGTGTCTCGTCTGTCTATTCCAGTTGGGCCGTATTATTCTTTCCATTATCGTTCACCTACTTGCTCGTTTCTAAAAAATTATATGACATCGATCTCGTCATCCGACGTTTCATCCTTACGACATTAGTTGCCCTTATCCCCAGCGGTATTATCGTTGGGGCAATAGCCCTCCTGTACCCAGAAGAAAATGAAACCAACCGCCTGATCGCAACTTTCCTCCTGATCGTAGTACTGTTCTCTTTCATCCTATACTCACTCGAATATTTGACCACGAAGCTAGAAAGAGTCATGTTTCCGAGAAAATACCACTTGCAACAATCTTTAAAAAAAATCGCAAAAAACCTCAGACATATTTCAAGCTTCCGTGAACTTAGAGAGATCATACTGATCGACATCACCGAAACGCTACAAGTACTCGGGGGGGCAATCATCTTCCTGCATAAAAGTAATAAAGAAATTATCTCAGTCGGAAATATCGATGAATACGAAGCAGGGATATTGGCGGAAGCAGAGTCACCCGAACATCCAACCTACATTCGCCTGGAGATCACTCGAAATGAGGAATATGCCTGCTACTTGATTTTGACACAGAAGAAGGCGAACACCTATCTCGGCCACGAAGAGCTACAATGGCTTAATTTGGTGATTTCGTATTTATCTATTAGTCTCGAGAACCTGCATCTAATTCGCAAGATAACCTTAAGGTTGGAAAAACTAGCAGCCCATATTCCAACTGAAGAGGCTTCAGGCGACTTCGCTTGGTTCCGAAAACTGATGTTCGAGCTGCAGGAAAAGGAACGGGTTCGCATCGCTTTAGACTTACATGATTCAACCATGCAGGATTTATTTTTTCTAAAACGCAGGTGTACTTCTGTAATTGGTAACCAAAAATTAACTACAGACGACCTGGAACAAATGAAGTCCATAGTAAACTTTATAGACATTATCAACTTGAATCTGCGGCAAAGCTGCTTCGAGCTTCATCCTTATCTACTTCAAGAACTCGGACTGATCAAAACAATCGAAAAACAGATAAACCTTGAGTCAAGTAATTCCCTTTTTGAAATTGAATTTCGCACGTCCTCACCATCATTGATCGAGAGTTGTACTATGGAAATGAAGCGTCACATCTTCCGGATCATCCAGGAATTACTTAATAACGCCAAAAAGCATTCACAAGCCACTCGCCTAAAAATAAACCTTCTTGCAACAGGCTCACGACTTACATTAGCTTACGAAGATAACGGAATTGGTTTCGACACCACTGAGAAATGGGAAAGAGAAATTGGTGGTTCTCGGACGGGAATGGAGTATATGAAAAGCCGAATTCTCTCCCTAAACGGCCTTTACGAGCTCAATTCGAGCAAGGGTAATGGAATGAAACTTAAAGCCGTCTTCCCGATTTAGAAGCTCTTTAAAAAATGGCCCGAAGTTTGAACATGGTGTTATGCGTAGTTGCTGAACCCTCAATCTTAATAAAATTACATATTTCTTCCGATAATTACACTACTGGGGGATTGAAAATGAAAAATCCATCAAGAAGTCTAAAACATCATTATAGACGTAGTTTTCAAGAATCAAAGCAAATAGAAAAAGATAAAGAAAAACTCAAAAAAGAGTTTACACGTGCTCAAAAAATAATAACAAAAGAAAAAGAAGTCAAAGAATATTATCTTAGGAATTATAACCATTCAGACTTAAGCTTATTGCTAGCGAAGAAAGAGTCAAAAGACAATCTACTAAAATTTATAGCAACTTTCCTTGGAATATTTATGGGCTTTACTTTTACATTTATGGGATTTAAATTAAAAAGTCTGATTGACATTAAAAATGAGTTTCTTAGCATACTTGGTTATGGATTGACGGTATTAGTTATGTTTCTTCCAATTGCATTAATATATATAAGAAAGTATGAGAAAAATTCATTTGAAAAAGAAATTATTAAAGTATGTATTAAGGAACTTGAAAAAACACAGCAATTACGCACAACGTAAGATTTACTAACTTCGCAAAATACCCCATATGTAAGTTCTTGTCCCGAGGAAAAGACAAGAACTTGCATCGATATAATAAAAAAACCGCGTTGTACGGGGGGCAATGATTGTAAGTTCTTGTCCGTCTACACCAACTCCCCCTTATAATTGATACAAATCCACCCTTATTGATCAGAGTTATTGGCGAGAGTACCGCGATCCTTGCGTGAACGGGAAGCCGGGCTGATGACCGGTAAGTAACGCGTAATTGAAAGAAAGAGAAAGTCTATTTTTGAAGTGGTGGTAATAAGGACGCTGATTCCTCTACGGAACATGTCAAGAAGAATGAAATATGGTTTAATAGACATGAATCCCCAAATTCACAGCATCTACCATCAGCGAAGGAGCGAGATTTATGTATGTTGTGACCCCCCTACCCTCCGACATCCTGGAGTTACTAGAGTCATTTCTGAAGACCAATGATCTACCGATATGGCCTCCTACTGTCCCCGGAAGCCGCTCGAATGTCTATCGAATTCGGGATTACGCTCTAAAGGTTTACACGCGAAAAGGTACGAAGGATGGCGAGACGGAGTGCAAAGCGCTGCTCGCCTTACAGAAAACTAGCGCACCGATTCTCTATGCGTATCAACCTGGCGTGTTTGTCCTTATGGAATGGATCGAGGGCGTTAACCTGAGCGGCTATAGAGACATGCATGAGCAGCTCCCGCCAGATCTGATTTATGACATGTTTCGGACAGAGCTAGGAGAACTTCAGGCCGGATTCAAGGACTGGGATTTCAAACTATCCGAGAGCCTTCTATGGACGGATTCTGGAGAAGTCAAACGCCTAGATTTCGGCATTTGCGAACCTGTCCCCTCAATCCTGCAAAATCAGTTTCAAGACGACCTCATCCGTAAAATCGAAGGACTGTACAACAACGATCCGGAATCCATAAATAATTTAATGCAAAAATTTCTTTTCAATGGGATCAGGAAAGCAGACTTCGCCGCTGCATTGGAAAGCTTCCAAGCTAAAACGCCCCGGTTAGTATAATCCATCAAGCATGGTTACAGTCGCCGATGTTGTGATGTCGGCGACGCAGTTGCCAGCCATCCAACCCGAGAGCTGTTACTACCCCCTACTCCATGCAAATAAAAACCCGCCTATTATTCGGCGGGAACCATGTTAGATTGTTGCGACGGTGATAGATTCTACGATCGCGTCGCCTTGTGGAAGCGATTTGCCGGATATCCTAGCTAGCGCAATAGCCATTTGAGCTAAGTCCTTCGCATTCTCTCTCGCCTCTTCCAGCGTATCTCCACGGGCACCAAGACGGAACGCCGGGATATACGCCGTAAAGTTTTTTTCCATTTTATCTTCCTCAAATAAAACCAAAAACTGCTGTTCATGTTCCATAATAATTACACCCTCCTGGGACTCCAATTTACCCCTCCGCCTAACTTACCCGAAGTCAAACGGTGTCGTTAATTGAATTATAACACAAAATAGGAACGTGTGTTCTTGTATTTTGAGAACATGAGCTCTAGTTGATACTTTCTAACTACAGAAAAAGTGATGGCTACTTTGACACCATCACTTTTTCTGTAGATTTGTTATATGTGCAATTCGGATCCTAGTACGCTCCGAGTCTCTTAGAAGAACGATTTCCTGAGAAAATGGGTCAACTTTATAGATGGCACCGCTTATCGTGTGAAATCTATTATTTAGGTGGTAAGTAACTAGAACTTCTGCATCTTCATTTATTGCGTAATTAATTGTCTCCTGTAATTCCTCCACGAATTGTTCATCAAGCTCCGGCCGCTGAACGTCCTCTTCGGATTCATACATTTGAGCAATCCGCTTCTTGTGCTCGGGAATCAGGAACGGCGCCCACTTTATTCGGCCGCGGTCGTGAATCATATCTTGTGCCCTCCGATCTTGCCGGCTCGATCGATGGCCGTTCCGCCGGCGGTTATACTGCGCGCCCAAGTGATCGATGCCGCACCAAAACGATTCCGGATCCTGTCCATGGCTGCGGCGATCTGGCGTTCTTTCGTATCATCCTCAAACAAATCGAGCTGTGCTATTTCATCCGGAGACAGGTTGGTAAGTCCAACGTGAATGCGACGTACAGGGGCCGATGTGGAAAACTTTTCTTGAAATATCTCCTTACATACCTGGAATATCCGATGAGTAAGGTTTGTCGGTGTTGCAATTGTCTTATCCTTGCTAAACCCCCCGCCCCCCATATCGTCCGAATATCCGATCGCAAGGTTAATCGTCCGCCCGGCCACCCTTGCTTCTCGAGCTCGGGAAGCAACAATCTCGGTCTGATCTAAAATCGCAGTAATGATCTCATCCCGCTTCATGTAATCGCGCATAAGGGTAATCCCGCTGCCAAACCCTTTTTGTACGATCGCATTATGACTCATCTCTGGTCTGTAATAAGGATTGGTATAATCGATTCCTGATGCGTGTAAAACCATCTGTTGGCCGATGACACCGAAGCGAGATTTCATGCTTTGCATATTGGCTTTTGCAAGTTCGCCGATGTTGAAAATGCCCAATTGGGCAAGGTTTTTCTCCATGCGGCTACCAATGCCCCAGCAGTCTTTCACTGGGAAATGCCACAGCTTTTCTGCGAAGGTTTCATAAGTCACTTCGTCGATGTAGTTGTTGGCCACATTCTTCTTCGCCATCAGGTCCAGACAAATTTTGCTCTGAAAGTAGTTTTCCCCGATTCCGATCGCACTAGGTAAGCCAAGTTCGAGTTTGATCGAGGATTGGATTGTCCGCGCGGCCGTCCACTTATCCCCGAATAAGGAATGATCATATGTGGCAAAAAGTTCATCGACCGAATAGATGGATATGCACTCCATCGGCATGAACCGTTTTAGAATACGCGGCACTTGCATGGCATAATCTAAGTACTTCCCCATTCTGGCTTGCACGACATGGATCCGCGAATCGTTTGTAGGTATTTCGTACAAACGTGAGCCGGTTTTTATTCCATAATCCTTTTTCATTGGTGGACTGGCCGCGAGAACCACCGAGCCTTTCCGCGACAAATCGCCGACAACGGCAAGATAAGTTGTAAGCGGGTCGAGGCCCCGCATGACACACTCAATACTCGCGTACGCTGATTTAATATCAATGCAAAAAATGGGATGCCGGGGAAGTTTGTTGATGTCAAAATTCATGGTCGCCCCTCCAATACAGAACATTTGTTCGTATTGGTATTATATGTGGAAGTACACGAATTAATCAAAGGAAATTTTACGGGCATAAAAAAACCAAGGCTGCTGTCCCTCGGTTGCTTGGTCTCAATTATGAATCTTTTCCAAAACGGGGAGACGCATCAATCCGGATTTGTAGAAACCGCGATGTTTCACGCTGCAGCTTAAACTGGATATGGGATCGACGTAAATGAAATTCTTGTCCTCGCGAACGATCGATCGCTGCATGCGCGGCCAAACGATTCGACGATGCGCCGCGGTGATACCAAGCTCCATTGTTCCGAGGGGTTTGAACCAATTCCCCTCTTCCCTGCCGATCAGCCACCGGTTGTCTTTTTTCGAATAGCCCATAATCCGGATGTCGTGCGCTAAGTCGTAATTTAGTACCTTTAACCATTGGGATGTCCGGATGCCCTTAACACCAGGTTCGCACGGCTTCTTCCGACTCAAGTACCGGCTATCCTTGCGCTTGAGGACAAGACCTTCTAAACCGGCTGACTTGATGATTTGAAAGAGCTGTACAGCACTCCCATTAAAGCAGCGGGCGCGGGAAAACCTCTCGTTCTCCTTCAGGTCGTTCTCGAGAAGCTCAAGGCGTTGCTCGAGCGGCCTATCCATAACATTCTCACCACGATAGTAGAGAATGTCGAAGGCACACGCGCTTACTTCGTGCATTGCTTTCTTTGAATTGAAGCGGGCTAAGCAGGCCTCGAAGTCCGGATGACCTGTCGCGGGGTCGACAACGATTAGCTCGCAATCGATGATGGTTCCTCTACTGATCGGCGGGGAATGCAGTTCAGGAAATCTGCTTGTTACGTTTAAGTTCTTTGTATATAGGTTCAGCGAATCCATATTCGAGACAAGCAGACGAATACCGTCTAGCTTGAGCTGGGCATAGTATTTTTCGTCATCGAATGGCTCGTTGTTATTTGCGTATTGCAAAAGCATGGGTGGGAAGAACATATGCATCACCATTTTCTATGGTATCATGACGCGTGTCGAACCGAAAATGGGAGTTGATGGGGATTGACACTGCAGGTCGCGAAAAGGGTAAAAAAATAAACCCCTATTGTGGGCCGGGGGCTACGGCCAAAAGGCGACGTTTACTTATTCAGTTGAAGCGGGATCTCAATCGTAATCTGCTCCACCCAAGCCAAATTGTCGGAAGGCAAGCTTTTGCCTTGCTGCAGGCGCGACTGGATCTCCAGTTGAAGAAGTTCTTTGGCATTGGCCCGCACTTCATCGATCGTATCTCCATGGACGCCGAGACGAACTGCCGGAATATACGCGATGAAATCGCCTTGAACCTTGTCCTCTTCGATCAAAACTTGAAAGCTCATTTCGTTTCCGTTGGCAATATTATTCATGATAAAGTCCTCCCAAAATTGAATTAATTAGGCTTGCACGGGCAGCCTAGTCGGACTACCGAAGCTAATGCTTCAGTAATCCTCAAGACGTCCGTACGCTTATATCGCTGTATGGAGCAGACGCTCCATAAGGTTTGGTTCTTTCTTAAATTCCATTACGCGCTGGATGTCTCCGGTCCGACCGTTTAGGACATAGAGACGGTCATCATCTGCCTTCTTACCCTCGATAGAAGCCAATCCTTTAATCCAATCACGTTGGAACTCCTGGACGGCTCTGAGGTCGTTAAGCGGCATAAGATGCGTCCCACATTCATAAACGTACCAGGCATAAACTCCGGGCTTGTGATCGAGCGTCGTACGATCATTCAGCTCGAAATCGAAGTGAAATTTCTTGAATACAACAACGTCTTCTACAATGCGGCGCATTTTTGCGATTAGCCTTTCAGGGGCATGAGGTGGTGATGAAACTTTGAAGATCGTAGACATGGAATTACCTCCTAATATTGAATACTTATAAGGCAACCGGTTTAAAAGAACGCGATTTGATCTTCCTTGATAAAGGCGCTAAGCGAATGGGACATGCCATCCTTGCTTTTCATGGTATGACCGAGTTCTTGTTCCATCTCCTTCAGATACGCCCAGTCTTCAGGAAAAAGCTGAGAGGTGCGACTCATTTCGCTGGACGTATTGAAAATGCAGAATTTGCATGAACAACGGCTCACCCACTGATAACAGGGATGGAGCTCAATGCCGTAATCAGCGCAGAGCTGCCTGACTTCGGTTTTGAGCATATGCTTGATCGGCGTCAGCCAATGAACGAGCCGGTTCTTCCGACGTGTCTTATGCGCCGAATGAAGCCTGAAGATCGGCTTTTCTGACCGTTCTGTTGACTCCTCCGAACGCTCGCCGGTCAAAAGTAGGATTTTGATGTTATCGAACTGGCGAACCCATTTGGCGTAGACGTCGCGCTTTAGGTAGGAGGTACAAAACCGACATTGGCTCGAAGGAAACATCCCTCGTTCGCGGATCCTGCCTTCTAGTCCTAACTCGTCCCATATTACAATCAAGGGAAGATCGAGCGCTTTGCTTAAGTACTCCAGGAATTCATCGGTTTGCGGCCAATCAAAAAGCGGCCGCTTGCCTGAATTGGGATCGCCATCGACTCTCATGTGTACGAGCTTGATTTTCTCCTTCGGAATGCGGTAGTCGTGAAGTGCAACCAGAACGGTGGCAACGCTATCGGCTCCTCCGGAGACGTTCACATGGACTTCATCGTATTCGTCGATCGGTAGCATCTCGCTTGGCAATTCCGGAAGTACATATGCACCTGCGCCCCGCTTCATTTCCATCACATTAGAGAGCATGTCCGAATCCCCTCCACTGAATTTGGGCATAAAAAAGCCATGGAAACACAAAAAAACACCAAATAAGGTGTTTAGCGTCTCCATGGCAAAATAAACCCTATAAAAATATACCGTCTAACCGGCAAACTCCATCTTCGTCGAAATTGTATCGACGGAGAAAAAACAAGCATAATGAGTAATACGTCTATAATAGACCATTCACCAAAATTCGTCAATTCTCATAAGAGAAGCGGGCAACGCTATGTGGCACGCCCGCTTCGGAGTTAAGATAGTGACTTAAAAAGCAAATTCGTATTGCCCGCTGTTGGAAATGGTCGATTCAAGGTCAACACGTACAGGCACAGCTGCTGCAGCAGAACCAGCCTTCGGTTGAACCGATAGTCCGTGTTTGTTTGCAAGAGCATTCAGGAGAGAGAGTTCCTTCAGCTCCGCCGCTCGCTGAAACTCCAGCCGAATGTCGGCTGCGTGTTCCAGGATGTACGCTTTGAGACGTTGGTTGAAATCACCATGCTTTCCATACGTCAAGTAGAAGCAGTTCTCAAAGTGATCGACGAAATCTAGGAAACCCCGGTCCGAGTACGTTTCACGGAATCCGTGAATATCGTAGTGGGCGATGAAGCCCGTATGAAGATGAAGGTGCTCATAAAGCGCCTTATCGATTTTTTGGCTATCGCGAGCATCGACCACTTTCTTGAATTTATTGAACAACTTCTCCGGATCCATTTCCCTCATGCCAAATGCCTCCCCGATAAAATGGAAAGAGGAACGCTTTCGCGCTCCTCAAACGATGACTCCCCTATGCTAGCTGCGAATCAATTGTCATCTTCCAAGGCTTCATTCTCGTCCTCGTCCAGAAGATCGTCATCGGAATCGTCATCCGACTCTTCTGGTTCGCTTGCGGCCGCCGGAGCGGGAAGGTCGCCAATCACTGCATCTTCAGCAAAGATAGGACGACAACTGCCCGCGCGGGCGTTGAAGTTCAGGACATGAACATAAACCGAGTTCGTGGCAAACAATTCATTCACAACGGTCGTAATTTGAAAAGCGGCCATCTCGTTTGCGATCATCCGTTGTGGCTGATAAGGCTCAAGCCCGCAGCTGTGCGAGGGCGGAATTGCATCCTTCGCATCGATAGAATAAACGCCGTCAAGCGGTTTGAGAACGAGATTTCCGTTCTTCTTCACGCCGACAACCACCTGACCGGAATACCCGCTTTCCAAGTGCTCCTGGCGCTCTTCGCTCGTCCAGCTTTCTTCGGGCTTCGTGCCGTTTTCCGGAAGGAAGACGCCTTCAATGCCGGCATCGATGTAAATCAAATCGTCTGTCTTATTGAAGTAGTCGTTCATGATCTTCCGAGAAAAGTCGTTGTCGACAGCACCGATAAGAACCTTCTGGATGTATTGCCCGCTCGCATGCTTATAATCCGTATGCGAGAACAATCCTTCGAGCTGTTCTACGGACTCAATGTAGCCGTCCGAATAAGAACCGATTTTGAGCCCATAGGTTGCACCGTACCGCTTGGCCAGCACATCTGCTTTCTTCTTTCCGATATCCGATTGGATAAACGGTTGGCGCAGAAGGTTTTTCTCCTCTACCGTGTCCGGATCGGCGAGCATCAGGAATGATCCAACATTACCGAATGCGTGAAGCATCTTGGTAATGCGCTGGACCGCATAACCACCGTTGCCGCCGCAACCGATCATCACGATATAGTAGAAAATTCGATTCACGGGTGATTGATACTTTACACCTTCTTGGTGAAAATCCAGCAATTTAATCATGCGAATTACCTCCATTGGACGTCTATTTTGAATAGTCGATGCGAACGCGATCTTGCCAGCTCATCGGGTACCGGATCGGGTCCACGCAGGCACCTTTCGGGTATTCACCCTCAATGATCGTTTCCGGCTCGAGGTGAATAAATCTCCCGGCGACGCCAGCGCGCACAACTAAGTCGAATTTGACTTGATTGATTCCTTTCTGGATGCGACCTACGATGCCGTAAAGCATCGTTCCCTTCTCGTCCTCATCGTCTATGTCGCTAAACCATGCGGGCATGGTATTGTGAGAATGAATCTCCGCTACCTTGATGAATTGAGGCGGGAAATCGGAATAGCTGACGTTGATACGCGTTTTCGATACTGACTGAAAAGGCACGTCCAGCACGTAGCGATCGTTTTCGGTGTCCCAGTAGAAAACGCCCATCACTTCGACTTCGAAGCAAGCATAGTCGTAGAAGAACGTCACGAGCTGCGTGAAGAGATCTGCCGGAATCTTCGGAAGATTCATCTTGAACCCCTCTCGACAAGGCTCCAATTCCTCTACGACAGGCACCTTGGAGACGAATACGCCGATCGGGTTTTCCCGAACCTCGTAATAGCCGTCTTGCCCCGCCAAAATGTTAATTGGTTCCTTGTGCTTGGCGAGATCCTGCGAGCGAAAAAAGAAGCCTTTCAGCCCTTGGCTGAAAAAGGCTCCCTTCTTGCCGCCGGTGACCATCGGAATGACAAGATTTTTCTTCTCGTCCCATTCCATTTTGGTACGCTGCTTAGACAACTCCGGAAAGTCCTTTTCAAGACGTTTGCGGACGGCTTCAAGATCGAGGGATTCCAATTGCTCGGCACCGAAATACTTGCCAATGCTGAGCGTGTGACCCGCGTACGCGATAAACGTACCTAAGTCGAACTTTGGCTTCGCCTCTTCCTTTTTGCCGCCTGGATTAGCCCCTGCCGCCTTTTGGTCGCCTTTTACCTCGGTGTTAGCACTTCTTCCACCTAGCTCAGCTCGATCGGCCGCACGTTCATCCGGTTCATCGTCACCATCAAACGATTCGGATGCATTTTCGTCGGTAGCGCCTTCGTCCTCTTTGTCTTCGCTCTCGGTTTCTTCCTCTGCGCTGCAAGCATCGTCGCAGTCATCCTCCGGTTTATTGCGGCGTCTTTCCTCAAGACGTCTAGCCGCAAGGTTAACGACATTTATCCCGCCCGTTGCAGCGCCGGCGCCTTCAGACGGCAAAGACTCGGAGTTGGTGCTCCCTTCCGCTGTCACGGCCGCTGGCGTATTGCTCTTCGGGGGTTCCGTTGGTTGTGGTTTGGAATCGTTCGACGAGTTGGATGAAGAAAAGAGATCGACACCGCCAAAATAAGAGAACAAATCAGGTCCTTTAGACATTTGAGAATTACCTCCATTGGGTTAGGTTAAATTCGAAAAGCTCCTATGGCACATAACATTAAATCGAGGATGAGAGCTTACTGATCCATTCCTGGAGTCCCAAACCCGTTGGCTTCAGATAATCATCCGGAAACGATTTTCCCTTGATACTCTCGACCAATTCTCGGTACGGCTTCTTGCTCAGGTTCGCCGTCGAATAGTAACAGTCGGAATTCGGGGAATTAAAGAATAGTTCCGGAATCGTAGCCAATTGAGCCACTCGCTCGATATTAGGAAGTTGTTGGCCGCCCCAGCAGACGACGTAATCGTTAACGTTGGTATATGGATAAAAAAAGACCTTCGATTCCTCATTGGGAATGATCTGGTCCTCCAACGCCGCTACATATACTTGGGTAATGGCCAATTGTTCCTTTCGTGCCGTTAGTTGAAAACCGATGAGTAGCCGTGGGAACGGAACATCTTTTATCTTCGCCTTGTGGTAAAACGCCGTTCGGCGATGAGGTGGAATCTCGAGGAAAACGTAACGTCTCCCCGGTCCCTCTGAGTAATAGATGGTGTTCCTTGGCAAAATGGGTGTCCGGATGGCTTCATAATCGAGGGATTGGATAACGGCCTCCGCAACAGCTTCGTGTGTGTAGACGCCTTCCCCCATGCTGACTCCATCGTGAAACTCCTCGACGGACGGTAAACCGTGTTCGCGGAGCGTGATCACCATTTTTGTACCGGTTTCCTTTTCCAATTGAGTAGCCAAAGTCATGCCGCCACTTCCCCTCTTTTAATTTGAATTGCTACCTGGTTGTCGAGTGATTGGTTAAGCATAGAGAGCATGGAATCAAACGAGAACGAATCTCCCGGCGACAGGGCAACACTCAGATTCGAGCAGCGCTCCATAATCCGAGAAAAGACCACATTCACATGGTCTTCCATCGCTGATTCAACCACCACTCCCAGTCGATCATAGACCAACTTGAGCAAGACAACGTTTCGAAGCTGGTTAACGATCAACGCTTTACGCGCTCGGATCACTTCCCGAACTTCATTTCGAATTTCCACCATCTTCTCCAAAAAAGGAGAATAACACCCGTATCCCCCATGTAAGGTGATATAAAAGCAGTTTCCTGCCATTACACCTTCCATTTCAAACTCACAGGAGAAATCGTCGCTGATCGTGAGCATCTTATTGAACTTTTGGACGTATTTACCCTTTTCTTCTTCAGAAAGGAACATGTAAAATTCGTTCAATTCCGGAAGCGGGACCTTGTAGGTGTTCTGTTCGTAGCTGTATTCATCAAGACCCTCGCCCGTATGCTCGATCTCACCAAAGATACGTTTCATGCATTCCCAGAAGACGTCACTTTGCTCGCCGAAATGATTACAGAAGTAATCGATAGGATTAGATACCATATCGACTCCGGCCTCATGTGCAATCTTGCAGAGAACGAATCCATCGTACGTAGCTTGCATCTGGTAGACCTGTTCAGCACAATAGTATGACCTTTCCAATTTCCCCAGCTCCTCTCTTAAAAGAAGATGATTTCTTCACCGGCTTTTTCAGGCTGGATGTGCTTGAATTTCGAAATGACTTGAACGTTGTGAAGAAACTCGTGAATGGCGTTCCCTTCATTCGGTACCCCATTCTCCAAGTCGATTTCATCAATATTCTCGTCACTTTCGTAATACATCGCCATCTCCAAAGCCCGTTTCGCCTCTTCCAGAGTGAATCCGCTCCAATCGACGGCATCACTTTTTGCTACATGGTGTGCGGCATCGATCGCGCGAAACAGTCCCGGAGTAAGCCCCTGAAGGTATTCCCTCTGCTCCGGAAGATTCTCCTTAAAAGCGGATAAGTCGATCCTCATCGTTCCAACTTCCTCCTCGTTTTGGACGCAAAAAAAGCCCGGAAACTAAAAAGCGCACCTAAATAGGCACACTTCGGTTTCCAGGCCAATTACGTCTCGATGATAATGATGCGGCAAAGCCACATGTTCCCGTTCTTCATCCGAAAAATTGACGGAGAAGAAAATAAAAAAATCATTGTAATGAGCATATTATACCATATTTTCGGGACTTAGAAAAACAAAAAATCGAGTGAGACGATGCTCCTCGATCTTAAGAATAACCTATGACTTGAGCGTAGTGCTGAGCAACCCCGCTCGCGTGGCTTTCTCCTCGAGTTCTTTCAAAATTTGAT
The DNA here is from genome assembly GCF_042655525.1 of Cohnella soli. Classification (NCBI taxonomy): domain Bacteria; kingdom Bacillati; phylum Bacillota; class Bacilli; order Caryophanales; family Paenibacillaceae; genus Cohnella; species Cohnella soli. Next base: position 56,785 of record NZ_JBHSMI010000012.1, on the reverse strand, counting down.
CGAGCTCCACCTGGGTTAAAGACGGCACGCCGTTCCCCTTTGCGGCAGCCGTAGCGGCTTGATTAAGATGATAGAGCAGCATAAGGACGTTTTCCTTCTTGGGAATTTTGAGAGTCGGATCCGTTCAAGAATGCCGGCAAAAGCGTGCTGCGAAAGACAACAGCTTGAATCTCGCGGGACGAGTTGACGTTGAATTTCCGCTGGATTGAGGCGATGTGATTTTTCATGGTCTTCTCACTAAGATTGAGGGCATCCCCAAGCTCGCGGTTCGTCCAGCCGTTGAGCGTAAAAATCTGGAGCACTTCGTTTTCACGACGGGTCAGTTGGTACTTATCTTTTAATTCGTCAAAGAGCATACCGATAAATGGGTGCTGCTGCAGAGTGATGGAATCCATAATTGCATTCTCCCTTCTTAACTAGATCGCGCTATGGCGAAAGAATACGAGGTAGACGACAGCGAAGGTCAAAAGCATAAATCCACTTTCGACAAAGGCCCCGAATCTTGTACCTGTACTCATGAGGTTCAGTTTCAAGCGCCACTCAAAGGGCGGTAACGGTCGAATGCCGTGGTTGGTAAGCGAATCGGCGAGAAGATGAAGCGTGTACGACAGCGTTCCAGCAATCCAAATGGCATGGTCGTAACTGGCTGTCGAGAAATAAAGCAATATCCCCCACCCGATGACGCCGTATACCGTGTGCGTAAGCCCGCGATGAGGGAGAAGCGCACACAGGATGATAAGACTGCCGACGATGTAACTCCAAGGGATAAACGCATGGCCGTAGAGGATCAAACCGGCGCCGATCAGTACCATCACAACGTTTCGAAGTGTCCGGGTCGGCATGAACGAAACGATGCCGACGAGAGCGGCGAGAACTGTATTCCACGGCGCGTAGGCATGACCATAAAAGTAAAGGAAGATGCCAAGTCCGATAAGAGCCGTTTGAATGAATCGGAGGAAGCGGGTCGGAATCGCACGGGAAACAAGAAGCGAGTTCGGTTCATCGATGTCTGGGAGCAGCGCGCTGACAGCGGTGACCGCGGCGACCGGTATCGTAATTTTCTCATCGGCCATACCCAATACGCTTAATGTGAGTCCGGTACTGATTACCAAATGGGATTTTCCCATCATATCGGCCACTTCCTTTCAAACGGGAAGAATATGAATAATATCTTCGAGCTTCTCGGAATATCTGCACTTCGGCAGACTTCTCAAAACGGCTTTCCCGTATCGCTTCGTTCTCATGCGCGGGTCCAATATAATGACGGCACCTTGGCATTTAACCGAGCGGTTGAGACGGCCAAAACCTTGCTTCAATTTGATCATCATCTTTGGGAACATGAAAAACTGAAAGCTATTTCGATTGGCCTTTTCGAGCAAAGCGATTTGCGCCTGGATAAGCGGTTCGTTCGGCTGCGGGAACGGAAATTTCACGATGACAAGCGTTGTGAGTGCGTCCCCTGCGACATCGACCCCGGTCCAGAAGCTCGTACACCCGAGAACAATCGTCCGTGAATTGGTTTTGAGCTGCTGGATGATCTTTTCGCGATCGCAACCCGGATACTGAACCAGTAAACTGTAGCCCCGCTCAATACAATGCTGTTCGAATCGTCTTGCGACTTGATTCATTGAATCGAAGCTCGTAAACAGTACAAGCATACGTCCACCGGAGTACATCAAAGTCTCCTGCAGCTTCTCGACGGTATATTGCATAAATTCCGGGCTGTCCGGATCCGGTGCATCATCGGGACAGATGATCATGGTCTTTTTCTCATAGTCGAATGGACTACCGACCATGAGGCTGTCATATTCCTGCACCCCACAACGGCCAGCGAAGAAAGTAAACTTTCCGTCCGTGGACATCGTTGCGCTGGCTAGGATGACTGGGACTTTATCGAAGAGTCCATTCGCTAGCACGGTTTTGGGAAACAAGGGCGCCGCGTGGAGCGAAATGTCTCCGCGGCCGTGTACCGTCGCCCAGTACGCCCATGACTTCTTCTCGTTGTTGCCAATAAAGTCAAGATCGTCGTTTGATTCGAAAAGCCGATCGAGAATTTCTGAAACCCCGCGAACCTTTAGCGATTTCACGCGCTCAATGAATTGCGCCAGGATTGAGCAAACGTCTGATACATCAACCTTATCCGTCATCAGCTTGAAGGCGTCACGCTTCATTCCCTTCCCGACACCCTCATATATTTCCTCCAACTTTCGTGAAAAGGATTGGCGGAGCTGGGTGAGTTCAAGTTGAATACTCTTGTCGAGGTCGCCGATCGCTTCGCGCTTGAAAAAGTAATCGAATAGCGATTCAAACCGGTTGAGATTGACTTCCTTCTCGAATATATTGCAACATACGTCCTCGAGCTCGTGGGCTTCGTCGAAGATAACCGCATCGTATGCGGGCAACGAGCCGTTTCCGGTTTTCTTCCGCATTATCAGGTCACTGAAGAAGTACGCGTGGTTCGTAACGATAATATGTGCCTTCTGCATTTTTACTTTCAGGTCTTCGATCATACAGTTTTCAGGCTTCTTAATAGCTGGACAGGAAGAAGCGGAAATTCGGTTCCAGAGCGAGTCATCGATGTCGAAGCCAAATGCCGATCGATCGGCGATACGTTCCTTGGTTACTTTGGCGAAGATGCGTTGAATGAGTTTTGTTTCCATGCTGTTGCTGCGCAATACTTCCTGCCATAAGCCTTCGAGTTTCTTATAGCAGACATAATGGGCTTTGCCCTTAACGAGCTGATATTTCAGGTTCAGGTTCTCCATTTTAAGGATCTGCTGAACCCGTGGAAGCTCGACATTTACGATTTGAGTCATGAGCGGGATCGTATGCGTGCATACCACAACGGTTTTTTTATTCGCCACGGCCCATTGTGCTGCCGGAATTAAATAACCGAGGGATTTACCCGTTCCTGTACCAGCTTCCGCCAAGAGGTGTTTACCTTCTTCGAGTGCCATTCCAACCTTTGTCGCAATAAGGACCTGTGGTGCCCGTGGTATGTACCCTTGAACGAGCTTTGATAAGTGTCCTCCACTTCCTAATGCTCGTTCGATGAACTCTTCCATAACGCTCACCTCGCAATACATATATATTAATTAGATAATATATTAATATAGTACTATATTACTAAGATTTCTCCAAATTAATTTCAATTAAATCTGCAGGCGGCTGCGGCGGCGCAGCGTCATGAGTATAATCGTCGATCTCGGAGAAGTGGATATTCTCTACCTTCTTGCCATCAACGTCATAAAGGAGCATTGTATTATTTTCAGTATTAACGGATATGACACGAGCCGCTAGCTTAAAGAATTGTCCACGTGATTTGACAATATCCAGGTGGATGAGCGTATTATCGCGACGCAATTGTTCAAACTTTCTCGAGAGTGTGCTGGAATATATACTCATGCTGCTCTTCCCACTTCCCAACTTTCAGTAGCATCCTATTATAAAAATGGTGTTCATTTTCCAAACAAGCCAGTCATAGCATTCTGATAGATAAAGAAGGCCCAAGCAGTCATTGCAATTAGTAAAGATGCGCTCCCAAGCATTATCCATTTCGTACTCTTATTCAACTCCATACCCCTTTCAAAAACATCTTAATATTCAGTCTGTGTTCAGGATATTTTTCCTTCAACGACCGCAGCCCAATTTCAATCTGATCGAGTCCTTCAGATAATACTAAGATTTCTGTGTGGTCTCCTATAGTTAACTTCAATTCTTGATTCCCATCAGTTGAAATAAACATATTGTCTGCCAATCCACGTTTGACTATAAGATTAAACCATTTGTTAATTTCCGGATTATCATCAAGGACAACTTGTAAGTTGGTTTTTCGTGGAAACCGATTCACCTGATATTTATTCAATCGATAATAGTGTTTTTGGCAATACCCATCTCTTGTGCCGGGAAATTCGCAGTCTTGAATTTTACATTTAGGAGCATCGATTCTGTCACTTTGGTAATTAGACAAGTTATCACCCTCTTACTAAAAGTTCTGAATTTCGAACTTACCGGGAAGAACCTCATTAGGTTTATTGTCCGTGAATTCCCAAAACAAGACAACGGCCATGCATGCAATTATTGCCAATAAAAGAGTACCTTTAATTTTTTTCAAAACAACCGCCTCCATATTAATAATCGAATAGGTAAGGATATCCTTTCAAGAAACGATAACGAAATCGAAAAATAGGGAACTCGGAATATCAGGTTTAATCAGGTGTTCAGAAAATTAAAACTCATCATCGTCATATTGAAAAAGCTGATACCCCGCGTCGTCTCTTTTCTCGTAATAATCCTCGGCTCTCCTTACATCCTCTTCGCAGGCGGGGCAAGTTGTTTCACATTGAATATAGACACCGGAACCAATACCTTCCTTCAAATCCTCATTCCAGCTTGCTACTTGTGCCTCGTCTTTACAATCCAATCGAACACTTTTGAAACAATGCTTACAACTGGCAATAATGAAGTTGCCCAATTTATCAGTTTCCATTTGGTACATGGCTGCGCCTCCTATTTAGCCAAGTCCTGCTCAAGTACGAACCCGTCAGTGCTTTCAGCATCTTCCATGACCGCCCCAAGAGCATCCCAAACTTCAAAGAATCGATCAATGGTGGAGATAATCCCCACGTGACCGCTGTCGTCTGTAATCGTCTTTAGGGTTTGCAGAACGTCCTTAACGTTGCCAACAATAGCAGAAGCTTCGTCCCGAATGAGAATCGAATCGCCTTTAATTCCAGCGATAACGCCACCATCACCCTTGTCATAAACGCCTATCCGTTTGAGTTCCGAAATGACTTGATCGAGCAACTTTTATCATCCTTCTCCCCGGAGAATTGGATTTACATGATTCGAATCAATGAACCCTGATATTCATCGAGTTACTTTATAAGGCCATATATTGCGATTGCTAAAAAGGTTGCTGCCAAGAATCCATAAAGAAAATTCTTAACGTCTCGACTCATAAAATCACCCTCTCCGGTTACAAGGTTGTATTCAGCCTCCCCACGGATCGTAATCATCGTCGTGGTGGTCAAACTCTTTTTATTGCGAAGGTTGTTCATGATCTTCTTCACGATCAAGTTCCTTTTCGACCTCTGCTAGACAGGAGGGGCATTCCGCAATCTCTGAGCTTCCTGTAGGCTGAGATTCGCAAATAACGCAAATTTGGCTCATAGCTTATGCACTCCTAACATTCATTTTGATGCATTCAACTTCTCGGTTTAGATTCTCTATGGACTATGCGATCATCTATATCGTTTACTTTTTTTGAGTACTCAAAACCGCACTTAGGATATGCTCCATTTATTCGGGGAGTACTATCATCCAAATCAATAGATGCTGCAAAACATTGTCACAGCTATCATTAAAACAATTTACGCGAATGATTGCTCTGCAGTTATCCTCTTGACCTGGGAAACCGAAACCATACAAGAGAATGCACTCTCCTATTCACTATGTTACTTTGGTAATTTTCTTCTCCTGAGATGGTCAGCAATAAAATAGAGAATCATAATCGAACAGCATAGGATTGCAAATCCAATCGAAGTCTTCGACCAAATTCTCACTTGCTGAGAAATGGTCATATCTCTACTAATGGGAATGATCACGATAGACGTTATCATTCCGATAATAGCCAAGAACGTAAACATCGCTAGAATTGCACGCCTACTCCAAGAATGGTAAGTGCGATATTGCTCCGTAATCCTCATAAACTTCCTCCTTACGAATGAACGGAATTATTCAAAGTGCCACTTATTTACATTATGCAATCTGACATAACCAAAATAGTTAACAAAGAAGAAACCGTCTCCTGGTAGTGCTCTTCCGTCGCTAGATAATTCACTGATTGGGACTATTTCGGCTGCAATGTCATATGAAGAGTCAAACATCCCATTGAGGATATTGACATCATTATTCGTGAGAGGTTCGTTTCTTTCGATTTTCTTGTTTAGCAATCTGATCAATTGAAGATAAAGAGTTTCATTACTGATTTCCGTTAATGAGATATCTGTCGCAATGATATTCGATTCCCTCTGCTCGATCAGCAAGATCACGTAGAACTCTCTTCTTCTGAACATCGGAAAGTGTATTTGAAGCAATAGGATATACTGAATGCCTTTTGAAAATATTAGAGAGCATACAAACCTCCCAAATTAATGTTATGAACGGACCTATTCATAAATAGCCATGTTGCATAGACCAAAAAACTAATAAACAAAGCAATGCAATGATAACAAATCCCCTCATGGCATTCTCCACATGTCTCACTCCATTCTTCTTGTTATACAACTAAATATTCAGACGGTATTCATGCAACGTTGTTGCTCACCATTTTTACATTCCTTTCATCAACGGGTTATGTTTTACAAGAAATTCACTATATATTTGATAAGTCTCTTTTTGTGCTGGTGTAAATTCCAATCTCTAAAATACCTCCCTATTAAAGTTCATTTGTTTTCTTCATATTCTTTAGGCCAAACAAAGACTCGCTTCACGTTGTTCAAAATTCTTGGATCTGGAAACGGTGTAACTGCTCCGACCCCTACTTGGTCTATGAAATTACATGGATGACAAATATAGAATTTTGGGTTTTCTTCATTTCTATCCTGCAACAAGTGAACCGGCTTTTCACAGATAGGGCAAAATGACTTTTCGGTTAAGATGACCTCATACATCTCATTCACACCTTTCTATTCATTTGATCCATTTGCAAAGCTAGAAACATATTTTCTTATATGAGTCTGATCAGGCGGTCTTATTCCCCATCAGAGGAATCCAACCTTCCTCGGTATAGATAAATTCATTTTGCTCTATTCGAATGACATCTGATATGGAAACAGAACGAGCCGTGTAATCGTCAGGATGTTCGACGTTGAAAATATAGGTCAAGTAATCCAATATTTCTACAGGAGTGGTATTTCCATCAATCTCTCCATTTGAAAATGAATATAAATCTTCAATCTCATAAACTATCTCTCGTTTTTCACTTATTGCCGAATTATATTCATCACGGATACCAGCATATTCAATAAATGTATGAGACGCATGTCCTAGAGGAGACCGGTATTGAAGAATTTCCACTTTCATTTATCGTAAGCTCCTTTAATTTTGAATCGTGCCACTTCACCGTTCAAGATTTTACAGATTACAACCGCGTATTCAATTCAGTAAGTTACTTAAACATTAACCTACTTCTTGAACAATATATTTACTAAAGTCTTCCTCGCGGTAATCAACTACAGTAGCTTGGCCAGTTATTACAGCATGGCTCATATTATCAGCAAGATCTTTAAGAAGCTTATTTGCGAAATCATTTGTTATAGGGGAGGTGTTCTTACTTCTTTGCCAGACGATGTAGTAACTTCAATAAAACTTTGTTTGCCATTTTCGATCACTCTAACATGACAAGGATTGGATATCATTTCACCTGTAATACCAATAACCAGCAACATCGTTATACACCGTCCTATTCATTCTGTTGTCATTCTACTCTATGTGTTCACCAAGAATGTCCGAGATCAATTGATCTTCGATATTTTTTGAAATGAGACGACTATATTGAGTTAACTTTTCGCCCTCATTCGAGTATTCTCCGCTCTCAATGGTATCCTCGATTTTTCGAACTTGTTCAATGAGTTGCTGATTTTTCGAATCAGTTCTTTTCCATGCTGCGACCAGCTGATACGTTTTCAATTCTCGCAACGCAACAGCATCAGAATTAACAACATGTTTTCTTATTAAAATTTCCATTTCGAACCTCCATTCCAGATACTGGCCAAATTGTCTTCGTTATAAGTATCAGAGCGAACCTTTCAGTCCGGAAGAACCGTGAATTAGTACCACCCATACCGGGGTTCCCGTTTCGTTGTTGTAAATCTTCTCCCTTTGATTCTTACATAATAATCTCGTTCGCAGCCGTTACAATTCGTTTTTTCGTTTCTATACTCTCCACAGTCCGTTTCAGTAAAGCCGCACCAAGGACATATAATGACTAAACGTAAATATGTCGATCCTATAGGTTTCCGGTTTCTCCAATAATCGCAATAACACTCTTTGCAGTAGATCCCGATTTCAGTTGCTATACGCTTGCCCTTATCCCTACTCCCACAACCATCACAACAATAATGCTCCTCACAGCGACCAAAATCATTTCCTGGTAACTGACAAATCGCACAAACTTTCGTTAGTCTCCCCTGCCTCTCTTCAACCAGACGTTTTCAGCGCCATGTTTCATTCTCCTCTTACTGTGGATCCACCCGAGCCATCATGGGGAGTTTCAGAACCGAGAGCATTCCGGCATACGAGTTCGCTGACTCGATCATGGAACCATCCGTAAAATGAATTTGCCCTTCCCAGCCTTCCTTTACTTCTGCTATGAGATTGAGATTGATCAGAGCTGAATAAGGTCGGCCGTTGTCCTCAATAAGCGGCGTTTTAAGCGACCCGCCAACAACCTCAACGTATTTCGTAAATCCATGATTCCCGGCGAGAAGCACCAGTTGTTGCATTAATCTGTCATCATCCAGCGAAACCTCCCTTGCCGGTTGATTGATCAATAGAAGAACAACGCGCTCCTCGTCTTTGACAATGGCCCGTACTGCGTTCAAGGCGATCATATGGCCTTTCAGTTCCAAAAATGGCTGCATATACATTCTCCTTTTCAAATGAGTTTTCCAGTTTTTTATAATACCAATATATCAATATATTAGAATGGGTAAAAGCACTATCTATCAGTTTTTTTCCTTTGAAATTCTTGCAATTTTTCATGCGGAATCTTCTTTCTATACTGTTCTGGGATATGGGCGAAGCAGTATGTCATCCGCGAGCGGTCAAGGTTCGGGACATTGCTGAGCAATTCCCATTCATCACGGCTCAGTTTGGTACCGCAATTTCTAAAGATGCAGTTTCGCTCGACCATCTCGGCCGATTGTGGAGCGGGAGTTCCCTTATCAGGCGCCCGAGTTGTTAGCAAGTGCGCTAGTGCAGGGTTGCTTCCCCAATCCTTCTCATCTTGATAGTACGGTGCAAGGTCTTGCCACCCAATTTCCCACGTATCGAGTGCTTCACGGATCGCTTCCGCTTTGGCTTGGTCAACCGTGGTAGCGAGCTGCTTTGGTTTCCCGCTGGCGTCTACTCCGATTTCGGCAAAACCGATGCCATCTCTGTAATGGGACCCGATGGTCACCCTGGCGACGACTTTGACGAACCGATGCGGGATGTTGATCTCAACCTCGCGAAATTCTTGATCCCACCGGCTCTGCGTTGCGGATTCCACGCGGTCATTGTATACCTGGTTCGGGATATAGGCGCGCCTATTGTCTTCGCGCTTCCTTACCGTTCCCTCCGGAAAGCGCGCCTTTATCTTTTCGATCACTTCTGGATAATTCAGTTCTTCCATGATTGCACTCTCCTTACTTCAAATTCACGTGGCCGAACTTTTCCAAATACGAGTCGAAACGATCGTATACCTGCTTGGCCCGGCCAACCCTTGCCGGCAACTCGCGAAGCATGAGCTTGAAGTATTCAATACCTGCATCGGTAATTTTGTAGAATCGATTGTAACGATTGTCACCTTCCCAATGACGGGTAACATGGCCGTTTTCGTATAGTGTCTGAAGCCGCTTGCTGAAATAGGCGTCATTGACGCCAACGCCGTTGCCGAGCGTTTGAGTGATGAACTGCTCCATCTCGCTATGGTAGCGCTGGCCGTTCATCAAGTCAGACAGTACCATGAAATCGATGACCTGCTGTACTTTGACGAGATGACCGAGCGATTCGGTTTTTTCAATAGGGTTTTCGTTACGTGGCATCTGTATGTCTCCTTTGAATTTGTTACGATGTTAGACGAGCAGATTGGTAGATGGACTGCATAACCTCAAAAGTTGCCCTTGTGTCCGCCCACGCGCGATGCGGCCGTTCGTTCACGATATCAAAGACGCTGCAGAGCGTGGAGAGGTCGTATTTGTCAATCGATAGATTCGATTGCCGGGCTAGCTTCATTGTGCAAAGCAGCTTACCGTTCCATACCGGAATACTCGCTTTCTCGCATACCGCTTTTAGCACCCGATAGTCGTATTGGATGTTCTGTCCAACGAGAACCGGCGTGCCGGCAAGAAATTTGTTCAGCTGCTTCATGGCCTGGAACGAACTGGGCTTATCGGCGACGTCCGAATCGGTAATGCCGGTGAGCTCCCGTGCTTGCTTTGGAATCTTGAACTTTGGATTGCAGAGTGTTTCATAGCGGTCAATAATCTTTCCGTCGCGAAACTTCAGCGCACTGATTTCTATGACTCTCGCATATTCCACGATCTGCGACGTCGCTTCAAAGTCGAGCACGACACCATCCCGCGGCATGGTGAGGTCGCTGTAGTAATCAAATTTCTTTGGCTTCTCCTTGGCGATAACCGGCGGGCTGGCTTCCACGGCATCGATCGCCGTGAGTGAATATCCCTTCAGCTCTCCGGGCTTAATCTGGTCGACGATCGCAAGGTCATTAACCAAATCGAGACGCTTAATATACGGATCGCTCGGGATGTGCGAATAAGAAACGAATTCACTAAGCAGACGGGCGACATTATCCTTATCGTTTTGGTGTCCCTGAAGCGACAAAGCGGATTGGTAGACTGCAAGATTGAGGCTGAAACCATTATAGGAGCGATGGAGCAATGTAAGGACTTGGTGTAGCCCCGTCCAGAAGCCGTAATCCGCCCGTCCCGCTCCAACGTTCAGCGCCATATATCCTTCTTTCACGCCAGGGACAAGGCAATAAAACATCAAACGGGTCTCCCGATTGTGCTCATACAAATTCGCGGCTAGTAGAATCGTCTTTTGCATCGAATCACCTGCAGGAGAGGGAATCATCGTCGGCCGATGTCGGTTGCTTTTGAACTCAGTTCTGGTTTCATTTTGCAGTTGCACAGTATCTTCGTACTGTTCATCAAGAACTCATTTCCTTAACCAACTTGTCAAACTCTTCCTGTGTCATATTGTTTGGTGCAAACCGTTCAATGACTTCTGAAAATGGTTTTAAGTAATTATTGAGAATATCTTCTCCTACTGCCTTACTTGGCACAGTTCCAGTATGATTATTAAGAAGATCATCTCTTGTCATATTGTAATGAGTAGGACAATCAACAACTTCTGAAAATCGACAATACAAACCGTTCGGTTGCTGTGCTATAAATGCTCCCATCTATTTCGCTCCTTCGCATTATGTGTCTACTCTGTTTTACATCCAAAAAACATTATTCGCCCGTCTCCTCCTCCTCGAGCTCGAGGTAAACTTTCACGATAAGAAAGGCCATTTTCCGCCGGGCTTCTTCGCTCATGTTCGAGACAGGCGCTGTCGTCGGTGTTTGCTGAACGATCGATTCACACGAGCTGCAGATCGATGCGCCGGCAAACTCCGCGGCGGCAGCCGACCCACAAATGAAGCAAGGTGTCACTCGCTCCGCAGGCGGCTTGTCCAACTCCAAAACCGAATTGTAATCTCCGGTATTGAGCACGCCATCCTGGATGGTGCCAACTTCATTGAGATAGACATAATGCCGCGTCCAGTAATGCTTGTAGGCAAAAATGTCGCCATCGCGATACATGTACATGTAGTTAGAAAGCGTCTCATCCCGCTCCGCTGCGGTCAATCCAAGCCTAGCGACCGCAAGTTCCAGTGGCACGAACTGCGCCGGCGCCGATTCATTTGCCATCCATTATACCTCCATTATAACGAACACACATTCTCACCCATAACCATATTATACCTCCTAACATGCTTCCTAGCAATATACTTGTAAACACCCTTACCCGCTCCCGCGCCCCGCACTTTCGGCGCATTCTCGCGTACCTCTCCCCTTTCAACCTGCCCTTCTACTGCTGTCTGTACCTAGATTCGAATCTAGTACCTCGATGCAGCTCTTCTACTAAATACGTGTTTATCTTTTTGCTGTATTCGTATCTAGTCGAAGACCTCCTCCCTGCCACTTCATCCGGATCCAGTAGCAGCCTTCCGCTCGTCGGGGGGGCCGACGACGCGCGCTGCGCGAAAATCAAAACCGGGTTTGGAAGGGGAAAACCAAATCCAAAAGTCGAAGGGCCGCGGGACGTGGAAGGACATGCGTGCAAAGCCGCAGGTCGCGGCCAGACCGCCGAGTGAGCTAACGGAAGCGGGCAGTCGCAGGAAGCTGGAGCGGGGCTAAAGGACAACCGGAGCGGGAAGAATATAGATACGCGAATTGCGGCAGGCTGGCAGCGACGTCGCTGGGCGACGGCAGACGATCGGTCGGAGAAAGCAGCGGGTGGCGCGGCGTAGTAGCAGGATACGTCGAACACGTGCGCCGATAGTCGGGCGGCCGGTGGGCGGTAAGGGTGCTAGCAAGTATATTGAAAAGAAGTATGTTTGCGTTTTGGACGGCGCCCAGGAGGCTATGAGTAAGAATATGCTTCAAAAGAGTAAGGACAATGGGCGTTGGGATTGTGATAAAATGGAAGAAAGCATTTTTTTCAAACACTCATCGAGGGAGATTGGGAGATATGCAAAACACTGGCATCGTACGGAAGGTCGACGAACTCGGGAGGATCGTCTTCCCCATCGAGCTCAGACGGGTATTGGGCATCGGTGTAGGCGACCCACTTGAAATATACGTGGATGAAAAATATATCATGCTGAAGACGTACCGCGGGTTCTCCTGCTTATTCTGCAGTGATGCCGGATCTTCCTTGGTGAATTTTAAAGGACGTTTGATTTGCAATAGCTGCTTAGATGAGTTGCGGCCGCCGGCGCCGGAGCGGCCGGAGACGATACAGTCAGGCGACGGTTCTGCTCCACGGAAGCGTCGGGAAAAACAATCTGCGATGCTCGAGCGCCTGCAGCAGCTCATGGTTCAGCATCCGAACGCGAAACAGCGTGCGCTTGGCGAGATGCTCGGCGTGACCACCGGACGCGTAAGCCAGCTCTATAAGGAGCTGAAGGAGCGGACAATCTGAAACATGCACAGGGGTGTAAACAAGTATATTGATAGAGAGCATATGAGCAGATAAAAGGCCGGCGCCCTATGGCATCCGGCCTTTTATCTATTGCGCTCCGCGCGTTTACGAGTGAGCGGGTATCTCATCTTCTCTCGCATGATAAGCTCGTTCGTCCCCGGCCGCTTTTTATCGGCGCACCTCTCGCACATCGTCGAGGTGACGAGCGGCCCCGTGCAGTAAATGCAGACACCCATCTCCTTCCGCTTGGTGCGGAGAACCCGCATCTGGAGTGCGAAATCATACATCAGTATTCCTCCCCATGGTGTATTGGATCAGTGTTATGCAGGCTGAAGCGGGATCAGAAAGTCCTTTTGCAATTTGATAAGTTGGCCGTCGATATCCCGTTTCAGGATGTATTCGATTGGGCCTCCGCTGTACATCGATTGTTTGCGCATGACCGTCCCAGTCCAATCCCGTACATTGGAAGGCGCGCCGTCTCCGTCCCATATCGTAAACCCGAAACGTTCACCGGCTTTTGCAGCGCGAATGCCAAGAAATTTTACCGGGTTGCGAGATTTGCAATGGTTGACTAGAACGTGCGGGTGAATCACTGGCGTTAAGAGGCAGTCATGATCGTCAGTCAACTGCAAATGGGCAATGCGAGATTCAGCGTAGCATTGGAAGACGTACGAGATCAGAGTCATTACTTTCGGTTGCCCTTGATAACGCCCGGAGGTTTCAGGCTCGGCATATTCCCCAAGACCGCCACGTTCGACGATAAATCGCGCCATTTTCCTGGCGCTGTGTATGGATTCCGAGAACCAATAGATTTGCTGAAGGACATCACCGATTTTTACCGATTCTGCGTTCACTCGACCACTCCTCTCTGTTCTATTATCTATTATCGCCGGAAGGCGAAAGTTATAAGCATGTTATCCCATATTCTTTTCTACCCACGCATTGAATCAGTTGAACAGTCATTGAGGCGTCACCAAGCGCTCTATGCGCGTCTTTGACCTTAACTCCCTGTTCCGAGCAAGCGTTCGCCAAACTAATCCAAGTATAATCTCGGTGTTTCCAACTATATGAACGCCCGAAGCGTGCATAGGTTTTCATCACGCATTTACTGGCGATTATTCCTGCCGGAAGGTGATGCTGCATGCACGCCTGATAAACCATTCGTGTGTCGAAGTCATCGTTATAGATGAGCGCAATTCGGTCAACAAATAGCCGCCGAACGTCTGGCCATACATCGGTCCAACGCGGCGCGCCGGCAACCATTTCATCGGTAATGCCGTGGATGGCGGTCGCCTCCGGAGGAATTGGATTTAACGGCCGAACGAGAGACTGATAAAGCACGGCGCCGTCGAGAGCAACGACAGCAATTTCTACGATCTCAGCGTCGTCATCGAGGGCGGTTGTCTCAACGTCGAGGACAGCATACGCATTTGAATGTTCAACCCAACGCCGAAATCTCTCCCTGGATTTCTCGCTGACTTCCGTCAACCATAGTTCATGCCGACAATGTTCACAAAGCTGGCCATAAAGATACTCGGACCCGACCGTCCGGCAGCTTGTGCAGGTTCGTGCTTCCTCCTGAACGGCGCGGGCTTTCTCGAGCGCGGCGAGTTGTTTGGGACTCGGTGCACGTTTGGGAACAGCCTCATCCTCACGATAGAGTTCGACGAGAATGCGACGACTCTTCAGGTAAATGGACCCGTGGACGAATGGGCCGGGTTTTAACCCCTTCTGGCCGAGCGCGGTTTTGCTGAATAGTCCTGCAGGGATATCATCCCAACTCTTATACCGAAGCGGCTCAAGATGTCCATCGCTTTGCACCATGCTCCCTCCCCGTTTCACGCTTCTATCCTTGCGGGAATATTTCAGAAATGGTATGCTTAAACTAGAAATAAGACGGGGAGCCACCCCCGTCCCGGATACTGTGGTTCAACCCACGGTGCGCAACTGAATCAGAAGGAATTCAGCAAAAAACCCACGCTATCGGCGGTCAACCTTGGCGGTGGGTTTTTTGCTGCTTTTTGCGTTTTAACCAGCGATAGAGTTTACGGATACCAAACCATAGACTCAACAGTGCGGTTAGTAGACGAACTACAGCAATAAGCGCATCGATGTCGGTCAGGGTGATCACCCCCTTAAAGAGAGCTACACCGTGACCGGCCCACCAGTATCCTTACCTCTATTATAGCATTTTTCGGTAGATTCAGGAAGAATATTCGAATGCGTGTTCGCGTTAACGACCGTTGATACTTCCGGCTCGACGATAAAACGGAGTTGCTCTATACTTCCCGCTCCCGCGCACCAGATGCAACTTGCGTCAATTACGCCCAGACGATCGCACACCGGGCACGGGATGGAATCGAAGGTGTCCGGATCAACATTTAAGATGGGTGGCGATTCGAACACCTTCGCCATTTTCAAGCCGGGTTCTTTTTGAGCCAGGTATCAATAAACCCTTGAAGTATTCCATTCAGCCGGTCGTGCCCGAGGTATTCAAGGGCTTGAACGCGGTCCCCTACTCCACACCAGATTTCCCAATTCAGGTACAAATCGATCTCAGCCGCGTCCGGGAGCGGGTCTTGGGAAGGTTCGCAGTCGTACAATTCCTTCAGCACGTCGATGATGTCGGCTTGATCCATCCCAAAGCATTCATCGAGCTCGGACGATGCGAATTGAATGAACGCGATGAGCACGTTCATCGTATCTTCCGAATACGGCGCCTTGATATAGAACTGCCGCGGGCTTTCATCATGTGTATGGGTTAATGCGTACGGTTGAAGCGACTCGAGCTTCGGTATGGCATTGACGGCCGCCATTCTTTCCAACACGGATTCCCGGTAATCTCTCGTAATTCTTCTCATTTTTCTCCTCCTCAACATTCGCATATTAATATACTAACATACAGGAATTGTAGCATCATGTTACACGGAATAGTCTCTATATCGCTGTGTGTCATTCCACATGACTTCGAACTCTTGCGTCCAGTCCTGTGCGATCTTTGCGTCTCGGATTACTACTAGCACCTCGTCGTTTTTTGTACTGGCGGCTGCGGAATAGTTAAAAGATCCAGTCGTGACGACGGCCCCGTCGGCCACTGTGACTTTTTCATGCATGAGCCCAGAAAATGTGTTGATCTTAATCGGAATACCCGCTTTAACGAGCTTTTTCATAGCTGCAGCCTGCGCTTTTCCTTCGACCTCCTGCTTGTCGCTAATAACGCGAACAACAACACCGCGCTTTTTCGCGTTCACAATCGCAGAAACGATGGACTTTTCCGTTAAGCTGTAGATCGAGATGTCGAGAGTCTTCTTCGCACCGTCGATTACGCCATCGAGCATTTTCTCCGGATGCTGCCCTGCTTGCGTGAACGCGTACTCGATCTGCGCATTCCCCGAGCCGGATCCTGTTGATGCTGCTGCATGCACTAAACCCGAATTCAATAAACCCTGAAGTTGACCGTTACTAGCGAGCAGAACCGCAGCAACGATTGCGGCGCCGCTCAATTTCCATTTTAGCTTCATCTTATTACAGCTCCTTCTTTTGTGGCGACTTGGCCGTTTTTATTCAGGTTTTTCTGGCGGTGTACCGCCAAACGTATTTAATGCCCATTGTTCGAGCGTCATGCCGTGACGTTCTTTAAAGCCCATCGTCTCGTCGTCTACATCAAAAACGAGGAGCTGGCTATCCGCATCTTCATCTACCGGCTTGCCCGCCGGCGTACGACCCAGATTATATTCATTCGGTTTAGCATGAAGCATCCGGACGAAATCACCCGATTTGTTACAAGCGCTACCCACGGCAGTATTGTCTACTTGACCAGGTTTGAGAGCTCCGAAAATGGCGCAATGCGTCATTTCGGCGTTCAACTTGTCACAAATTCGGCAGGTCGGGTATATTTTCGGCTTGGCTGTTGCTGGCTTGGCCATGGTGACCAACCTCCTTTGTTATTTGCCAATATCATATAACGAGATTTCGTATTCTCAAAATTTTTTGCAAAAAAATCTTGTCGACCTTGTTCGCAGGTCAAGTCAAAAACGATAAGACATATCGGCCAACACTATTCACTAGGTCGCGTGAAAACTGCGCAATGCTTCTCTCTGCGGTCCTATCAAAATGCGAATCGCTGTACCTGTTACGGATTTCCGAAATATTGTTGGCGACCGTCGCTATCAACTTGGTCAGGCCCGTAGGGTATTCTGCGCTTACTTCCTCCTCTATGATATCCCTTACCCTTTTCCCCATCGCAATTAGCTGATTGTCCTTAAACCCCGGATCCTTCTCATTCAGGAACGCTTTGAACAATCCTTCGAGGAACGTATAGGCAAGCGTATTGGTTTGCTCATATTCTCCAGCGTTGAATGCCCTATCCATTTTCTCGAGATACTTCTTGATTCGCTCGGCATTCCATGTCTCATCTTCAACGACAGGCTTTGGAACGAGAATGCCACCGGAGATCATATTCTGGACATACCCGTAGAACGCATCATATTTCGTCGTCTTGATTCGATCTTCCTCATCCGAGTCTTCATTCTTATCCGCAACGATTTGTCTAAGATTCTCAGCAAATGCAGCGTATGCCTGCACGCGAACATGCTCCGGCAGCTGCTCGAGAAAGTACTTGAAGTAATCTCTGCGTGTCGTGCTTAATCCCATTCTTTTAAGAAACTCTATCGCATCGTTATATGACTGCGGCAGTTCGTCCGAAAAATCCTTGATGACCTTAATAAAGTCGCCGCCTGAATGATACGTTGGTTCCTCATCGAGCAGCTTCATGAGCTTATTGAATGCCTCCAACCAGTTTATAGACAAGTTCTTGTCCCCCTAGGCAATTTGCTCCTATTTTATCATATTCCCCACGCCAAAAAGCCCCTACGTTAAACCTGCACGTTGGGGCGGTGTGGGATTGGGTATTCCACTTGAATATGGCGCGGATCGCCGTCACTTTGGCGCGAATCGCCTAGAAATGAACAACGCGAATCGTTGACATGCACGAGCGCTCGTTCAGAGAATGCATCCTCTCAGATGAACAACGCGGCTCCCCTACTTCCCGCATCCGCATTGTCTGCAGATGGTGGCCACTTCAGGTTTCAGGACCGGCAAAGAATAATACAGGACAATCACATTCTCCTACTCTATTTAATAGCATCTCCTAAATTCGTGCTTTCCAAACCATTCAGAAAAGTGTAACTTGTGTGATGTTCAATTTTTCGGAGAAAACGAAAAAGACGCGGGGATCACCCGCGCCTTCCGATTATAATGCTGTTCGTGCCAATGACCGCTCCTTTGGTCATAATTAGAAATTAAAAGCATACTGACCTTCGGTGACGTTGTAGACTTTTTTGGTCTTCACCTTCACCGTCTTACCTTCCACGAGAAGCTCCAGCGAATTTCCTCCGGTAGCCGACGGTTTCGTTCTTTCCACTGCCGGTTTTACGGTAAGGTTATAGACCCAGCGGCGAAGCGACTCATCATCAGATGGCGAACTCGCTTTGTCCCAAACCAGATCGTAATCCCCCAGCAAGGAAACGGATACCGCGGTGAGCCCGGCATAGCCTTTCAACACGTTTTGCTCAACATATGACAATTGCTGTTCAACGCGCGCGTAAAGGTCAACAGGGATCGCCACCTTCGCCCATGCCAATATCGCGGCCTGCAGAGATTCTGCATAAAAGGTTTGGATTGGGGAACTGGATTCAAGTTGGGCAGAAGCATCGTGGTCGTTCGATATATCCAGAACGTCATCTTCCTCTTGTTCAGCCGGCGGCTCGGCCGCAACGACAGCAAGTTTCGAAGCGTCGATCGACATCTTGCCCCAAATCGATTCAGCGCTCTCAACGCCCGCAATGTCGTTACCGACGAAGCGTTTCGCAAGTTCGGTCGCAAGACTTCCCCCAGATCCCTCCGTCAACGCTGCAAGACCTTCCTGGCTAAACTGGCCTTCAAGCGCAAGCGCCGCACTCATCTTCGCCGCCATCAAATTGATCGCAAGCTCTTGCATCGTATCCTTGTAACCGCAGTACACTGTTTCGCAAAGATTCTTCTGCCCTATGCGCCAATGGCGCCGGCTTGCTTGACGGACGATCGACAAGCGGTACCCCGTCTGGTAGAAAAACAGGGATGGGAAACCCAAGAGGTCGAGGCCTGTGCTTACTAAAATTGGGTTAGTAAGCAAAACCTGACATCCTTCCTTCTCCCGCTGCGAAATCCATTCTTCCCGCTCCGGCCCTTCGATATCAGACTCCAGAACGGCTGTCTTGAAACCTCTCTCCTCCAGGAGCATTTGAAGACGCTGAAGCGTCCCCAGTTTGCCCGTAAATGTCGCATATACCCCGACCTTGCGCCCGGCTTTGACGCGTTCTCTCACGAACTTGATCAGCTCTACCTCTTTCGGATATATCACCCGGTCGCTGAGCCGATAATCAGGAGAGACGATCTCTTCGCCGGTATCCGGATGATAGACGCCTTGAAAATTGAAAGGCACGTCCGGATAGCTTAGAAGCGTGCTAAGCAAGCTGCCCATCAATACAGACTGGCCGCATTCAAGTTCCGCCATGACTGCATCGCGTAAGCGATCTTCAACGCTAGCAAGGTTTCGCTCCAAATACCAAGAAGGCGCAACAAGACGCATCCCCTTGGATGGACGCCGCTTCGTCCCGGGTCTACGCATAATCGAAGTCTCGCAGGCAATCATTTTACGATCATGCGCCAGCGGGACAAACATCGGCCCTTCAGTCAGTTCAGGCAAAACCTCGAACATATCGGACATCTGGATGAAGCATGCGACGTCGCTCAGCATATCCGTGAAGAGCTGCGGAGCTGCGGCCGGCATTTCCTTGATGCTGACACGCGGTTTGCCATTACTGGAGCTGTTTAGCTTGTCGCTCTTCCTGATTTTCGTGACCTTCTCACGAACACCGTACAAATCCACCCATCGCCCAACATCGCCCCACTTGAACCCGTTCTCTTTCAATCGATTCGGGAACATTCGATAGAATAGCTCAAATAGATTGGAGGCGTACCCGTTCATAAGCGTTCCTGTCATAGCGAGCGCATGCTTCGAGCATTGCATGAGAACGTGAAACGCATGCGCCTGAGCACTGCCACCGGTTAATTCATGGCACTCGTCCCCGATCGCCAAATCGAACTTGTTCTTGAAATAACGCTTCAATAGATCCGCAGGCGATACTTTGCGAGGCGCTACGCCACCCGGAGGACGCTGCTCACCGGAAAAACTGCGTCGGTCCTTGTTTTTGGCTTGCCACAAGGGGGCGCCGCATACCCGGTAATCATCTTTCTCCGGATCGCTGTTCTTGTAGAGGCGAACTTTATTTGAGCAAATTAAATTATCGTTCCGGCGTGCCGGCTTCCCGTGTTTGTTAAAGAAGTCACTCTTCTCGAGCGGCACAATACTGCCCTCTTCGAGTTTCATGAGTTGTCCGCCGCAGCAAGGGCATTTCCACCCTTGGAATGCGGTCCGACTCGTCGTGACCTCCTCACCATGGCGAATATAGCGTTTGTTATAGGTCCGGTCAACCCAAGTGGCGGCCGGTTCGTAAATATAACCCAACTTGGCCGTATCCCGCGCGATGATGTACACTTCGATTTTCTTCGGCTTGCTCTCCATCTTCCTGGAGTCCCGCAGCTTGATGACGTCTACGTAATCCTCTAGGAAGGTTACTTCAAACACACGTTTATCGAGGAGAATGCCGACTTCCCGCTTCGTCTTTTTGATCAGATGATTCGGAACCATGTAAATCACACGCCCGACACCGTTCAGCCAATCAGAAAGTTGCTGGGAAATGAGGGCAAAAAACATAGCCACGGACATCGCCGTTTTGCCCGTTCCCATCATCCCCACGAGCAGCTGGTTCCGATTTTTCTGGTATCCCTTGAATAGCGCGGTAACCACATGAGCTTGCGCGCTAAAGAGCGGGCGTTTCAGATGGTCGAGAATGTCGAGCGGCTCGTCCCTACCTGGGTGATGCAAAGGAACATATTCCTCGTCCAGACGTCGAATGAGATCGGCGCCGAAAAGAGCAAGGTAATCGCCAATGCTCTCGATACCGTCAAGGGAAGTCGGAGAACCTACTGGAGCTGTTGTTAGCGGTAGGATTTCGTCCT
Organism: Cohnella soli; assembly: GCF_042655525.1. Lineage (NCBI taxonomy): Bacteria > Bacillati > Bacillota > Bacilli > Caryophanales > Paenibacillaceae > Cohnella > Cohnella soli. The sequence continues at coordinate 35,686 of NZ_JBHSMI010000012.1, read as the reverse complement.
CGGTTGTGATATTTAATGATTCGATTGCCGCAGTCGTCAACTTCAAATCGCCTCCCTGATGTCCTCGGTCAATACTATCCGGCCGCTGCGAATCCCAGAAGAAATGTACCCATCCAAAACGTCCTCGCCTGCGAGCAACTCGTAGGCAACCAAATCACGGTACTCGCCCGTGAAATCGTGAACAACAAGCGGAACTAAAAACTTGTCATTTACGAGCTGGTCATAGAGGTACGGCGTCCATTCTTCGAGCAGAGGCGTCTCATAGTACGCCTCGATCGCCCAAAAGAGCTTTTGTAGGATGTTGCCATCCCAAGCGAAGATCGCGAAACTGTCCTTTTGCCGCTCAAGCACACATTCACTGGCAATAAGACCGGTAACGAACGTTTCGTTCTCCCGCTGGGTCTGGTGTTTGTACTTTCCATTCGGTCGAATAGACCATGAGGACTTGTCATACCCCTTCTCACCAATCCGCGGGGCGTGCCGGATCGAGAAGTAAACGTCGCTCGCCTTGCGCGCGTGATGGAACTGGGCGAACACGGCCTGAACCCGCGAGTCGATGTCGATGACATTCGCGTAGATCAACTCGTGCTTACTTGCCTTCTCATCGAAGCGGGTCACAACAAGCGAGGTATGCACCTTGATATACAAGTCTTTGTCTATGAACTCCATATGTTTCATCCAATTGCCTCCAGTTCGTGCTTAGAATTTAACCAGTGATTGTGCGAATAGTGCCGAACCGGTCAACTGTCTTGAAGGTGATCTTGAAAACCTCCGAGTCCGTGACGACCGTTTCGCCCGGCATCTCTTGAATCACCTGGTTGATTTCCTTCTTCACGATGCCTTTGAGCACGTGAAGCATGTCGCCATGCCCAACCTTTCCGTTTAGTCGTCCGCTCGCCATCCGAAGCACCCGATGCATTTCTTTATCGGGCAATAGCGGTTGGAGCCTCGCGGCCGGCTTCTTCGGGGTTGTCCATTCCTGGCCCCGCTCCGTCAAGGTCGATTTCAAAGACACCTCGCGCACTTGATCGACGTCCATGTTGCTAGAACGAAAATACTTCGGCGCGATGTTCCCGGATAGCACCTTATAGACCGGCACATCCAGCATTGGAAGACGTTCAAGACTGCCGCCCTCCTGCATCAACGCCAAAATCCGTTCCACTTCACTCGCTCTGCTGAATTTCTCTCTCCGCTTCCGGCCGATCGTGTACACCTGGTTATAGGTGTCGTCGTGTGACTGGTAAACGCGGATATCATCGAGATTCGCCACGAGCATGGATACGATATCCTTGGTCATTCTACGGCGCGGTATGTTGTAAACGAGAATACCGTCTACTGCGACATACATCATCAGATGACGCAAGAATCGCTTTTCTTTTCGCTCCACCTTGGCTTCGGCCGTCTCGCTATCGGAATCGTAAGGCGGATTGAGGTACATCAGACGGAACGTATCCCGGCTGATACGGCACTCTTCATACCCGCCATACAAAGCATTCGGAATCCGCGATCGCAGCTCCAAATACTTCTCCTCATTTGGTTCAATTCCGAACCCAACGCCGGACGATTCTTCCATCAGAAGCTCGAGCGCGCGTCCGCTGCCGGCGCAAAAGTCCGCGACAGAAAACGGTGAAGCGGGATACTGCAGGAGACTACGGATCGAAAGAATATCCTGATCAGTCGTCTCGAAATTCCCCATACGCACCTTGTTTCTGATCGTTCGGTCGAACATGCCTTTCATGTTGTCTGCAGCTGACATTCTAATATCCTCCTTTTTGGAAATAAAAAAAGAGCCGGCCGCATCAGCGATCAGCTCTTACATCCAAGTTATTGGCTTAAACAAAAAAAGGGCACACCTATGGCGTGATCCCTTTGTATGTCCAAGCATTGATGAAAATTTCCCCGTAAATGGGGACACCCGCTCTTCGCCTAAATGGATAAGCAAAGAAAAAAATGGAAGTCGTAATGCTTATATTATACTTGAAAATCCGTTCAAATGATAGCCGGAGCGATTTTTGAAATTGATTTGGAGAAACAGAATACCTCGTTTATACTAAATTTATTAAAGAGCCTCTGAGTGAAATTGGAAGGAGCACTTCTATGAACGATACCTTTAGAGCTGGAAAGATCGAAGATGGATACGTTTATGGTTACCTCTTTAGATCTGCTCTGTTCAACGGGCAATTTGTCCTGGATGGCGGAGAAATCGAATATAGAACGAATTTCGCGGAAATGTGGAACGGCGAGAAATATGTACTTGTGGAAGACTTAACAAAATTGCCTTATTCGGAGGTAGCCGGGAACCGTGCGAAAGTGTTGGTTTCTCAGGTAGAGGCGCAAAAACGCACATACCCAAACGATGAATCGCGGGATGCGCGATGAGCGTGGAAAGCCAAAAAGGAGACGATCATCCACGTCCTTCCCGAAAACGAAAACAAGGCTCCTCCCTTCAAACGAAGGAGAGAAGCCTTGTTTTTTTCTGATCGTTTTTCACATCGCTTCTACGACGCGGTATGATGCGGGCGAACGTGCTAAATACCGAATAAAAAATCTTCTTATGGTCTATGTCTTAAATTCCCAGCCCATTTTAGGTAAAATGGAAAATAGTATTATTGATCCGGAAAATGGAGGGCCTTATGGACGTCATTGCACCTAATCAGACTTACGCGGTTATTATTGCCGTGGAACAATACCAGTTCCCAATTTCGCAAGTCCATTATGCGGAGAACGACGCAAGGGCATTCTATGATTGGCTTGTACAGGACATGCGTGTCCCCGAAGAACACATCACGATGTGGCTTAATCAGGATGCGACCGCGACGGCACTACGGGAAGAGCTCCGATATCACATTAAAAATCTCCATGAAGAAAGTCGGTTTATTTTCTACTACGCTGGGCATGGTTTCTTTGCTGGTGGGTCTAATCGGGTCACCACATGGGATACTCACCCAACGAATCTTCATGACACAACGGTTGCCCTTAGGGAAGTTTTATTTGATCCTCTACACGAGTCCCAGTGTAATAAGAGTCTTATCTTTATCGATGCCTGCGCAACCTATTTGCAAGAGCAAATTCATTCGCGCGACTTACTTGCCGATATGAGAAATCAGGAATTCGCCGAGTTTGTCCGAACCACTGAATATCAGGCGATGTTTGTATCTTGCTCTCCCGGACAGAAATCGTATCCAAGTGACTTACTACAACATGGTATTTGGACACATCACCTTCTGAAAGCGCTCAAAGGTGAAGTGAGAGATGCCGTCTATCGAGATCAATACATCACTGATTCCTCTTTGCAGAATTATCTACGACAGGCGGTGCCTGATTATATCCGTAGCAGTACGGATCATCGTAGATCGCAAACACCATGGGCACAAATTTCGAGTTCAAATACATTCGTTATTCGGGAACTGGGAGTAGATGAGCAAGATGCATTGACATTGCCTTTAACGGGTTTAGATCTTGCATATGAGGATATGATGTTTCGGAAGTGTGAAAACCGTTCTGTCCGTAGCCTTCCGGGATTTAGCAGGAAAGCACATAGGGAGCCTGAATATCATTCCGCCGGTGCCCGGAACTTTATCAATCAATTAATGGAGGGTCCAGTTACCGAAGAAATTGACACCATCTACGAACGCTGCAAAGATTATCTAGGCTTTCGTCGCAAACAAATGACAAAGACGACAAATGGAGGTGGTGGTACTCTCGATACTCCGTTATTTCGCTTTATCATCGAATCGTCCCAAGATCCCGATGAATCAAAACAAGTCTTGATTATCCGCACATTGCATCTTCGCGTTGACCCAGGTGAATTGCCTGAGGACGTTGAGCGAATATTCCCTGTTTGTCCGGATGAGATTGTAATTCCTATCAATAGCGAAGTGAACTATGACGAAATGGTCGATAAGTTCGAGACCGCTGAAGATGAGATTGGCGGAAAGCTAATTGAAGATGATACAAGTGGTTATATAGAATACACAACTCCCGATGGCACGAAGTTGATCATCCTAACGAATAGCAATGAATTGATCTTAAAGCCAAGAGGAGCCAGGACCATTCGGGAAATGTTAACAGGCGCGAAAGCAAGCGTGCTTGCACTTGCACAAATCGAAAAACCACTAGAACTGAATGGATAGTGTCTTCAGTAATGCCCGCAAGTGAGGTGCTCTAAGTGGATGAAACACCAAAGTGCACGATCGTGACGTAAAATATCGCCAAAAACTAAAAAAAGGCCCCCTCCCTTCTGACTGAGGTGAGAGAAGCCTTTTTTTGGTATTGGGATTAATTGTAGTTCAGTATCGTAACATTTCCGATTAAGCTCCTGCCCGAGCACGAAGTCTAAAGAACGATACTGCACTATAACAGTACAGTATAATTCAATTTCTATTATCGCCTGCTCCACCAAACGAAAATAACCAATATAAAAGGCATTAGACTCCTGGTACCCCAAGCCTAATGCCTTTTATTATGGATCGATCCTGAACATCTCCACCAGCACATTCAATGCTCTTCGCCGTTCCGAAGGCTCTTTTGTAAGCAACAGCGCAAGTATTTTTGCGTTTGCCTCATCCTCCGTTGATCCAATCTTTATTAAGTCGACGAAATCCGTTTCACAGGCTTCTGCAATTCGGTTTAGCGTTTTTATCGTTATGTTAATATTGCCTCTTTCGATATTGCCTATATATCCAGAGGATGCTCCGATTTTATCTGCAAGTTGTTCTTGTGTCATTGTACGGCTCAACCGGAAGTTTCTGATGATGCTACCGATACGATTATTGATCACAGGTGTCATCCCTCTTTCTACCACACTAATAGTGTAGTCAAAAGAAGAACAAATAATCAGAATATTATATTGCTCATAATATTAAAAACATGAGTAATTTATTGTATTATTAAGATAATATTTTTGATAGCGAACAAAGGAGAATAGGTCGTTGGGAAAAAAGTGCATGACAACTTTGTCTAAGGAATGTGAACCTATACAATGGGGATGGACACTATTTGCATACTGTGGGCTAGGGCTTATGTATTCAGCATTTGTAATTTACATCATAATGATTGCGATTAATATTCTTTTATTTTCTCGTCAATTGAATCTAATTTTTTGAGTTCAGATTGACGGCTCTTAAGACTCATTAAGTATGCGCTTTTCCCGTCTTGCGCGATACCTTCGACGGTAACCAACTCCTATTAGAAGTGGATGAAGACCGGGCAAGCGCCCGGTCTTCTCTGTAAATACGAATTACCTGACTGGGTTAACGACTACGACCACGGAAGTATCCCCGTCGAACTCGATGTAACCGGGGGATGAAGGACCCGCTGTGCGCAAGGAGATGGTCTTTACCTCACGATCGCCGACAAGAAGTGCATCGCGCAAATACATCGCATTGAACTTGATCGTCGGGAACTCTCCATCCAGTTTGGCGTCCGGAAACGATTCGCAAATCTCACCTGTCGCAGATCGCGAATGCATCGTCAGTGCGCCACTCTCGTCTACTTCGAGCGTGACACGATTGTTTTCGACACCAACGAGCGAAAGCATCCGTTTAATGGTGTCATCTAACATTGCTCGCAACACCGAGAAACTTGGACCGCTCTTGATTTTCCCGAAAACGGGATTGAGATCCGGGTACACGCCATCTAGGAGCTTCCCAAAGTAAATCACGTTCTTGTCCCGCAGCACGAGGTAATTCCTTGTGACCGCCAAGTCCACGTTTGACGATTTGAGCGAATCGACGATTCCTTTGAACTTGATGGCCGGTATCATACCGCTGTGAAAGGACTCTGCGTTATCGATTGCGATATCGGAGATATACCGATAAACGCGATGGCGGTTCGTCGCCATAAAGCCCAACTTCCCTTCCGCGTCGTACAGATTGACCGCGGTTAAAGCTGGCGACGACTCATCTGACCCGACAAAGCGGAAAGAATGAGCGCCTTTACGAAGCATTTCGATCGGGCACGTCAAGTAGCTCGCATTACCTGGCTCCGGCAAAGCCGGATACTGCTCCGAGCTGAGCGCCTGAAGATTTGCCCGTCCACGGTCACCGTATTTCACCGTAACCGTGGAATCCTTCTGCATGAAGGACAGGGTTCCTTCCGGCATCTTCCCCACAAGATCGATGAACTCTTTCGCGTTCAGCAAGTAGCTTCCGTCTTGGCCGCCGTCGTTTGTGACATTGAGGAACTGAAGAACCGCTTGCTCCGGCAAATCCATCGCCGTGATGAAGAGCACTTCGCCTTTCAGATCGAGTTTGATGCACTGAAGGAGCGGGATCGCACTCGTTTTCGGCACAATCTTGGCGCAAAGTAAGAGCGTATTCAACAAAGATTCGCGCTCAACGCTAAATGCTGCCTTGCCAAGTGTCATCAAACCAGTCTGTTTTTCCTCTTTACCTTTTACTGCTGTTGCCATTCGAATTTCCTCCCTGTTTTTCGCACGCAAAAAACCACGAAAAATAGAAAAAAACATACTTGTGGTATGTTTCATCAATTCTCCGTGGCAGTTACGTGCCCGATTATAGTTTTGTCCGTTGACGGACGCTCATTCACAAGCCGAAAATTTGACGGCCGTGAAAAGTGTTGATCTTTGTAATGAGCCTATTTTATCACGATTATCCATTCTCTATCAATAGCCAAGTCTAGAAGGAAAGCCGATGGCGATTGCCACCGGCTCGAACTTATACCTTTTTGATTTGGGTCGATTCCATCCTCGCCGATTCCACGAAGTGATGGGTAATCCAATCAAACCATTCCGAATCGGACTTGCTCATTGCTACAGACGATTTGCCGTAGAAGCGATACTCTTTGATCTCCCCCGTGAATCTGGCCCGCAATAAATAGAACCATTTGGGATCGAACATGATGGACAGCTTATCTGCCCAACAGAGCTTGCTCGGCAGTTCCCCTTGCATTTTCGCATAGTGCCGACTATGGTATAAAACCAGCTGCCGGTACTCATCTCCGAACAAACGATCTGCGATCTTGGCGCCTACCTCCGGATGCCGTCCTCCTTCTTTCCCGTCCATATTCGGTTTTCCGAAATATCCGAGATCATGCAGGAAGATGCACACAATTTCTCTCCAAGTCGGTTTCCCGTATAAATACCGCCAGGCCCGATATACCGTCCAAGGATGCCAGAGAAATTGATGCACCCCGAACAGTAGACTGCGGGTACCGACTGGAAAAAGCCGTCTGAAGAGGCTCATGTGCTGACCACCTGCTTGTTTTGGAATGACGGATTTGACGTCCTTCATTCTACGAAAGATCAACATGATATAGGATCACCTTGCGGCGCCTCCGCCTTTGCCCGCTCCATTAGCGTTCGCCGGATGGAAGCAACTTCGGATTTACCCATGTAATCGTCCATCATTCGGAGAAAAGCAGCGTCAAAAAGGAAATTTGATTCTGGCTCTTCTTTGGATGGGTCAACCGGTCCGAATAACCACCGAGCCACGAGATTTTGCTTCGTCATGGCCGGGAATACGATGCTGACACCCAAATGGTATGCCCGCATCGTCAGCTGCAGCATCCCATCGATTTCCTGGACACAAAGCATGGCCGCTGGACGATCGGACGGGTTAAATCTAGCAACTGCAAGGTTATCCATTAGATGTGGTTCGGCCTGATTGCACATCTTGCAAAGTGATAGGAACATATCATTCAGGGACATGTCCTTGCGCAAGAACCGATGCATGCAGAGATCGCATTTAACTCTGGCGCTCTCGCAAATGCACTCGCTAATGATGGAATCAAACTCATCTAAACTACGCCATTCCGGTTTACCGCAATCCTTGCAAAAAGACAGGTCATTAGTAGACAATTTGATCGCTCCTCTCACCCCCACGAAGGGGGCGTAAAATTCAGCCCCCTCCGAAAAGGGTAAGACGAAATGAGATCGATTAACTCAACGCATCCGCAAGCCAATAGTTCGGCATGCTGCGGTCATCGATCGGGTAATTGAGCAATTTCCGGATGTACTTTCGGCCATTCTCGTCGCCGTGGCGGAGTACTGCGCGGAACGTAATAGAATCGAAAGGGCACCAGTCCTTGATGGCCATCCATTCGTCCCCGCCGTTCACTTGGTTGATGAAAACGAGGTTTTTATAAACGAATGCATTTCCTAGACTCCAATTACCATGCCGGAATTTCTCGAGAAGCTCGACAACCGTATCGATGAAGCAGAAGCTTGTCCGATCGAATTCCGGGTCGCTTGCTCCTCGAATCCAAGGGTTTCGGTAGCCCTCGAGCAACCAAAGATCCAGCATTTCCCGCTTTCCGCATGTATCGCAACGAACTTTGCTGTGCTTCTCGTTGAAGTAACAGGATTGACCTACAGGAACATGCTGACCGCAATCACAGTCATTCGCATATTGCCGGCCTTTCTCCTGCCAAATCAATTTGCCCGGCAGGTCCGCGAACGTACCTTGATACTGCTTCGCGAACCACAGCCATATAGCGAATCGATTCGTTGTCGGCAACCAGCAAAGGAAACGCTCAGTAATCTCCTCGTTCGAAGGATCGAACGAGACTTTGCTAAAGAGTTTCCATAGGTGCTCAAGCTGTCTATTTTCCAGCCTCGAGAGCATCTTTAGCGACGGATCCGTCACGAGTTTCAGCGATGTATGGCATTTTAAGCACAACACTTCTTGAGACGCGACATCCGCCACATAGCTTTCACCGCAATCGCAAAAGTAAAGACCGACAATCATTTGAATGAGCTCCTTTCAGTCCCCTTTCGCATGGGGGGACTGGAAATTAATCCCCCATGCCGGGTACAGATCGGATAACTTTGATCCTCGTCGCAGCTGCCTATGAAGGCATTTGAAAAGCCATGCTCGCCGCTTTCGCTATGCTTAGCCTACTCTACCATTTAGCGGCCGCCTGAGTTCATAACCACGAGTTCATGCGTTCTAAGCACGAAACCAACCGTCTCTTTTCCTGAAGAGCTACTGAAGGTTCCAATCTGAATCCGACGCCGATATCGCAGGCCTGATCCAAGACAATGTAGCCGACGCGGTTAATCGCACAAAGACCCGGGACGATGGCATAGCCGCCGCCTTCGTTGGTAAGCGTGAAGACGTGGTGCGATTTGCATGCCAGTACCGACGGTAATACCGGATCATCGAATTCATCCCAGATATACCGCAGGAGTGCATTGATATACCCGTTCCGAAAATCATAATTTACCGGCTTGATGAAATGTCCATCATTTACCGCGAGGAACCATTCGCAGATCCGGCTGCCTTCCTGCAGCATCATCTCCGCAAGATCAGATTCCATTTCGTCCAAAGAAGTTTCTCCATCGAAATGATACGTCCAAATGTCGGTCGTTCCCTGAACTCCAGGAATGTCCCGATAAATTTGGGCGAAGCCGTCGAAATGATTCGGTGCCTTGTCCCATGGGTCATTTTCGCCATACTTGTTCAGGAATTCCCGGACAGCATCGTTTGCAACTTCAGCGAGCCTGCCCAAGTCCAACTCCGCTTTTAGCTGATGAATCAAGCCCTTGCTATTCAGCACGAACGAATATATTGGAAAATTCCGATTGTTCATTGTACGAATGCCTCCTCAACGCCCCCGATCACCGCGGGGAGTCGTTTTCTCACCCCCGCGGCTGGGAACTATCAAGGTTGCCTTATGGTTGCATATCTTCCTACCATTCCAAAAGAGCTCATTGTGAATTTATTTCCGAGATTACTCAGCCAGAGAAATGTTATTTGTTTGTAGGTACGCTAAGATCTCAGTTTTTTCACGTTCACTGAGATTAGCCGAATCTACATGGCACCCCTCATAGAAAAATGCGAAGGAAGTCCCTTTCTCCTTGCTGTTAATAATTTGGTATGCAACGAGGTCGTTGGATTCATCCTCCAGAATAACCTCGGTAATACCATTATTAACTTCGTAATCCAAAATACCTTTTATCATTTTTATTCACCCTTACCTTCCCTTAAATGCGCATATTGCACAACTCTTTTCACCAATGATAAGTAAGGGAATAACTCTCGGAATTATTCACCAGATTACACACTACTTATCACAGAAAAACCCATATATAACGCGGGTTATTAGGTTACTTTCAGATTGCACAACAGTACGCCGGTCAGAATGGCAAATCTTCATCGCTGATGTCGATCGGTCTGCCGTCATCGGCAAACGGGTCGTTACTCCTGCTACCACTACCACCGTAGCCGCCGCCGTTTCCGCTGTGACCGGAACCGCTATTACCACCGCCGTTACCGCCGTAACCAGAACCGCTATTGCCCCCACCGCCGTTTCCACCGGCATTTTCTCGATTCGCAGATTCGAGGAAACGAACGTTGTCAGCGATGACCTCCGTCACGTACACACGGCGACCTTCGTTGTTCTCGTAATTACGAACTTGTATACGGCCTTCTACCGCGCATAGCCGTCCCTTGCGAAGATAATTTGCGCATGTTTCCGCAAGCTGTCTCCAAGTAACGATCGGAATGAAATCAGCTTCCTTTTCCCTTCCTTCTCCACCGGAAAAAGGACGGTCAACGGCAAGCGAAAATTGCCCAACTGCGATGCCGGCCGGCGTATAGCGAAGCTCGCAATCTTTGGTCGTGCGGCCGATAAGGATGACTCTGTTCAACATGGTTAATTACCACCTTTTAAGTTTTTGAATTTTCTCCGAGTCGAACAAAGGTCGACACCACATTTATGCTTCAAGCAGCGTAGATACATGAGGCGTGTAGCCGTTGTCCAGCAAATCATCGAGCCCTTTACCGTAAGAAATGTCCCACATTGCGAGGCTGAGCTTCATGTCGGTTTCTTTTGCAAAAAATTCGACGCATTGCTCGAGCGCCATCTCAACCTCGGGCGTCTTGATGACATCCGCGTCATACGCAAAGACGATGTGCTTGCAGCCTAGCTTTTTCAGCGGTTCCAGCAAGAGCGAGAATGCGCCAACGCCAGGAATGCCGAAAACAGGTTTGAGAAGTCCATCAGCGGCTTTATCAGCTTTGATCGGCCCTTCTGTAACCCAGACTTCGGAGCAGTCCAATAAATTGTTCGCAAGATCCCCGGTCTCCCAGAATTTCAAGCATGGGCTTGGTAAAGCAAGATGGATAGGAATCGGTCCGCCAATTGACGAGCCGTTGTCTTTCGATCCGCTGCTCCACCACCAATAGCGCTGCCCTTGCTTTAATTCAACACTGAAAACGAACTGACCAGACTTGGAGTAACACACCTTCTTATCCTTTTCGGTAAGGATAACCTCTAAGATTTTATCCTGGATTTTCAGCGAACATTTCGCAGTACGATTTCCGCTCTCATCACGCGGAAGCTCTTCCAATATTTCTCCCTTGATTGCACCCTCCATATCGAGCTCAAGCGCCGGGTTATCCACCCTAATCTGCCATCCCGTAATCTCGTTCGTGACGGTACGGAACGGGATCATAAGTCCCGCTCCACCCGCCATCGTCCAGTACGGACCGTACCGACCCTCCTGACAGAAAAAGCCTGGCACGCCCAAGAGGTCGCTGTTATCGCTCAAGCGGTTGATGACGCTTTTCGCGATTTTATAGCGCTCTTGGGTCGGCATGGTCCGATACTCGCGTAATCGAACAACCTTTTCTTCGAAATTACGGTCATCCAGCAGATGCGTGAAATGCTCTGGGGACAACGGGAGCTCCTTAAGCAAGGCACGATAGACGCGGTTGAGATGGTAATCAGGCTTCTTCTCGACTGCGTTACTCATCTCAATTTCAACCTTCGTCTTCGGGACAGCATTTGGATCGAGATAATGCCGGAATTGACGGCCGATAATCGAGTCGAAATAATCATCGCTTGCTACACGCATGCAATGCACGATCGTCAGCTCACGGTTTATCCGGCACCAGCCTTTATGTCCACAAATGGGGCAGCGAGCCTGAATCTCGTACCATCCATCGTGCTTTGTTCTGCGTAGCTTCATGCCCCCACTCCTTTACTACGATGCTTGATTTACGCCTAGCCGCTGATCGAGGGTCTGCAGCTGCTCGAGAGAAAGCGAATTGAACTTCCCATCCCAGGTCGCCTGAATCAAGTTTTGAACCTTCGCTTTAAGGTCTCCCTTGGCCCAGTTCTGGGTGCCGACCATTAATCGGTTAACCAATTTATTTTTCTCTCTCAGGCGATTTTTCTCCTCCTGCCCGGCGTTGCCCTGCCCTTGGCCGTGACCGTTTCCGTTGTTTACCGGACGACCGGAATTGCCTTGGGATCGATGCTGAGAAGAATTTCCGTTTCCAGATGGTGGGCGATGTCCGCTTCCTTGCGAAGATCGGTCGCTTCCTTGCGATTGTTTCCCATCTTGTGCGTGACCAGTATTTCCGTCAGCGCCGGTCGGCGTCTGCTTGGCTCCGTTGGATCCGCTGGAATCTTCTTTCAGCTTGTCGAGTGCTTTTTGCCGGGAAATTGCGATGTAAATGTCTTCGTAAGAAGAAAGGCCAGAACCGATATTGCCGTAACCGCCATGCGACAATGCACGACCGACTGCACTTGTGGATGCATTTTCAATCGGGTTCGTGGCGTCAACGCCATGCGTAGCTCCAAAACCAATAATTGACCGCTCCTTCGTCTTGAATGGCTGTCCATTTTTGTTGAGCCCGCTAAAGTGGCAAGTCATGACCCACTTGTCACCGATTTGCTCCGGAGTGATGTCGAGCTCGTAACTGGCACTGTGTTCCTTGTGAACGGCGATCATCTGCTCGATTCTGCCTTCCACGTCCACGTACGGCCGGAAAGTCTCCATATAGGTTTTTCCACGGTAAGAATGGAGACCATATTCCATATGCTTTGGCGTGAGCGTATACTGCTTATCTGCGATCTTTTCCTTCTGGCTGAGCAAGCGAATGTTCTTGTGGTATTCACTCGGAACCAGTTCATAAACGGATTCGATCACAGAATGAGCTAGTTTCTTCTTTTCTTTTGCCAAGTTGACGATGTACTCGCCTTCCTCACCCGACAATGGCGGGAAGGTATACTCTTGTTTCCCCATTGTACATTCCTCCATTAATAAATTTTGAATTACCTCCGTGCTTGCAGGTCAGATAATCAAGAACTAAGACCAGCGCGCCTCCTCGTTCAAATTGCCAATAAAAAAAGACGCATTCAAAATACGAATGCGTCTTTCATGGCGACGGAAACAAAAAAATGGGCACACGGATAGTGTAAGCCCATCTAGTTTCCATTTACATACATTGATGCCGTAAGGCGACTCCATCTCCATTGAAAAAAGTGACAACGGAGAATATGAAAAGATACTGTAATACAAGAATTATAGCATCACCAAGTAGGAATGGTAAAGTAAGTTACGACAGTGGTACCAACAACCGCACTCCAATCATTCGAAGTCATGGGAAAAAAATCGATCGATTAACGCATTGATTAGTTTTTGCTGATTTCCTCTGCGCAGCTGCGCGACGAAATCGACGAACAAAATAGAGATGAGCTCCGAAATCTCCATCGAAAACTCAGGAAATACGGTTTGGGCGTCGTATAGGAACACCTCGCCCCTCTGAATGTTCTCCCGTAAAAATTGTACGTCCAATAGCGCCCAGCGTTTAGGTGTCGCGAGTCCGCCGGTAGGGTCCTTTTTTCTGGATCGAGGGAAGTATGCGGCCCGCTTCATCCGAAGGCTCTGAACGGTATCCTCCAAGGTAATCGCGTCCGCGGTGACTTTGGACTCGTTCAATTGCTCACGGATATGTATGAGAAAGTCTGCATAGAGAATATGCACGAGATGTTCGACAGTCAGCTCTGAAAAAGTACCTTTCGTCTTCTTGTTAATGTCACCGATGAATACTTCCGCACGCGAAAAGTCGATTTCTTCTGCACGTACCTGGATTCGGATAAGACGCTTTGATCGCGTAAACAGGTCACTCCAAGTCAGGCTCCCTGTTATTCCCCGCAGCTTCTCGGCGACACTATGGCTATTTCTGCTGTTTCCGATAAGCATCCATATCCACTTCCTTGATGAAGATATAGTTCATAATGAGACGATAAACTGTCTTCCGGTATGATAGGTTCCACCGTCTGGCGAGTGCCTCGATTTGCTCATATTCTTTTAGAATCGGCTCCGCATGCATGTACTGCCCCGAATCTTTATAGAGAAGCGGCGGGTACCGCTCCGGAAAAATGGCGAACTGCTCCATCGCCTTCTTCAATACGGCCGTATTGGAGATGGTTTCGTACTTTACACCCGGCTTACGGTCCATGATGCGCATTTCACTCGCTAGGCGCCGTAGCTCTTCCCGCTGCTCTGGAGTGACCGGAAATTTGATATCCTTCTTCTTATCCGATCGCTCCCTTCGGACTCGGCCCTTCACCGCGGCGGAACTGCCCGCTCCTTTTGATGCTGACTTTGTCGGGCGAGACGGCGTAGACGGTGCCGTGAGTATTTCGTCTCGTTTTTCTTGAACACTCGGTTTTGCGATTGGTGAATCTTTGCCCAGCGGTCGAAGCACATCATTTAATAGGCTTGCCATGATCGATCGAACATCCCCTCACGGTTCATGACCGGTTAACGCCCGGTCACTATTCCAAAATTCCACTTTGGACAAGTATATGAGCGGGGAAGCGGTTCATAGAACCTCATTGTACGTATAGGGCGGATGAAATCCGTCGATGCTAGTATATAAATCTAGTATGGGACGGAGTGAACCCCGATGACTGCTGTAAAAGAACTGTCCACGGAACAAGCGAAAAAGCTCGCAAAGATCATGCTCAGTACATCTGCCAAGATGGGCGGACCGAAAATCATAAAAAAATAAGACGCATACTGCACTACAGCGCAGCATGCGTCTTTTTTCTGGAACGTTAATTTTTCTTCACGCTCTCCCCTTGCCCATATGTATTCAGCAAATGGTCGAGCTCTTCCGATTTCCGCAAGACCTTTTCAGACGTAATCCCATACCGATCGCTAAGAGAATGCATTTCTCTCCGCTTACGTTCAATAGCCCTTCTGATATTGGCTCGCCTTTGCATCGGCATGACCCTCACTCCCTCTATCAACGGTCTCGCCTCCATGTTTGCTCGTCCTCTAAGATGTTGGAATCAAGCAACTCCTTCCACCACCAACGAAATGCTTCGTTAATGGCAATCCTCTCGGATCCTTGCGGGTACGGACCTTCGGAGCGGGTTCCGCTGACCAGGTAGCTGTTTGTCATTCCACAATCGGCAAGCTCGTCCTCAACCCAAGCCTCGAACGCTCGCGCGAAAAGTTCATGGTCCCGACGCCAGTATTCGCCTCGGTCTTTCGCATCGAGGAAAAATGCACTAAAGTCGGTCGGTATGAAAAACTCTGTTGGCACCTCTCTGCCCGCATCCTTAATGATGTAGCAGCAGGTAATACCGACGTCTGCCCATAGGTTCTGCTTGACTCTGTAAGAGTCTTTGATCGACATGAGCGCTTCAGATACGTCATAATCGCAGCGCTTCAGAACAGAGGAAATAACACTCCTACGGAAATTACCCTTTGTTGAAGGAAGTTCACTTGGAACCACATAACGTAGTTTGCCGTTTCCCTTCTTGATCCTCTCCATTATGCGCTTGAACGCGTACGCGACGTTGTGCGGCAATTGCGGCCCGGCATCGCTGCCGGATAGCGCTGCTATCTTGCCATTGCCAAACCCATGCGCGAACGAGTTCAGGTTATAATCCAGCGCGTGAGCCCATTCATGGCAAAGCGCACCGCCACCGTTCATCTTCGTCAGGTTGAAGACGTTCGTATTCGGCTCAAAATGAGCGCTTGCCTTACCGGAACCGCGTGCGCCGAAAGCAAGCCCAAGCCTTCCATAGAAACTGATCGCATGCCGCGGCAGGTTCAGTATCATGGCAAGGTCGGCATTCGCGTTCCCACAGCAAAGCACATGGTAACGGCCTGCAGCGTCCTCCATCCAATGTCCGAATTGAACACCGCGATATCCATAATGCTCAAGGAAGTCCTCCGGCTTCTCGACGCCAGAAGGTTCCTTGGAGAGTCGAATGACTTCCGTCGGCACCCTGCGTTCCCAGCGCTCTCTCGAACTACTCTTGGTGGTATTACGTGCCTTTGGCTCCGTCCACTTCCAACCCTTGGCCTCGTCCGAATGGAACGCCCGCTTGAATACGGAAATGTAGCCGGCATCCCTCCTGGCTTTACCGAGAAAAAAGTTCCTGAATCGATCGCCAAGGGAAAGCCAAAAGGCGTGGTCTAGCAAGGACGGATCCTTTTGAACCAATCGAGACGACTCGGAATTCGTTGCCTTTTTGACGGAATCCTTGAGCGCAAAGAACGCCGTGTCGAACGCCGTCACCGTCAGAGTGTCTGAAAAGACACCCTTCAATTCCGCGATCGCCAGAACATAGTGTTCACGAGCCTTAGCGGAATCCTCGGGACGCTGAACGACGCGATCCCAAATTTGCTTGATGGCGAACGCCACTTCCGACGCAAACCCACGCTCGCGGAGCTCGTCGACAGGAAGCGCACCGAACAGTTCGTCCTTGCAAATGGCTTCGAATGCCTGCGTCGGGTCTTTCTCGAGCGCTGCATACCGTTCGGGTGAAAACTTGAGTAAGGATGCAAAGTGCTTCCTAGCGCCCCAGAGTTCTTCACCTACGTCATAGGAGTACAGCTTACGGCTTGCGACGGTTTCGTCCTTCTCTATTTCCGTTACGACTGGAGCGGGCGCGGTATGTCCCGCAAACACCGCAGGAAAATAGTCAAAGAGCGAAAATTCAAGTTGTTCAACAGCCACTACGAATTACCTCCATATGCCCCCCGCGCTGAGCGGGAGACAATAGTGTCATCCCTCCGCTCAGCCGGAGTTACATATGGTATGGATCTATGACGTTGCCGCCTTACTCTTGTCGTGTGTACCTATCAATTTCTTGGTCCAGGTAAGCGTCATATGCCACCTCGAAGGCTTCAATATGACACGGAATACAAATCGTCTGATCGTGTACCATATTATTTACCACAACCTCATCTCCGCAACTTGTGCATTTCGAGGTTTCGGGAAAAATCTCATCCTCACAGGTAGGACACAAGTGCAATTTTGAATCGAGATTATCCCTTCTCTTATAGCAACAAGCACAAATTTCAATAGGAATATCGTATTCTTCAATATCCTCTGCGATCATGGTCATAAAGCTCCCACTCCCTCTTTCATTCGAATTCGCTTAATGGCAGCCGCGTCCTCAGAGGTGAACTGATCGATTCCCGTTCCAAACGGATCGAATACGGGATGACAAAGCACGCCGCGGAATCCGCCGGAAACGCCAAGAAGCGCATAGATGGCTTCCCTGAAGCGGTCCGTCACGGGAAAACCCTCGAGCTCTTCCCGATGAAGCACCATCTGGTAGGCGATCAGAATTTCGCTTTCGCGCCATTCGATACCCAATCGGTGCATCGCTTCGAGAATGACCGTGCGAGCGTCGATTGTCAGGTCACCGATGCCGCGGCCAATTTTCGAACGGCCAATGCGTTGGTATCCGGTAATGCCTCCGTAGCGAATGTCCTGGGCGATGCCCTTTAGGATTCCACGGAAGCGATAATACTTCTGGTACTCCGGATAGGAGCTGATCAAATTTCCCATGCTCCTGTCGTTCGAGATTGTACACGCGTAACAACCGGTTCTCGCAGATTTTCCGCATTGCATCATCGCCTCGTTATCGTTCACGACTGCGGCGCCGAGCGGGCATTCACTTCCGGCAGCGCTGCCGTAAAACTGAAGCAGCTCGGTATTGCGAGCTCCGTACTTACTCCACGGCGCGCGATTGAAAGCCAGATACGTGACGACTTCCTGCCCCGTCCAATCACGAATAGGGCTCGCGGTTCGGATATTTCCGACTGGATGATGGCCGTAAAATTCCTCTCCGAAATACTTCCCAAGGCTCCTTTGACGATTTCCGCTCTCGTTATCTCGGCTACCCATCACGAGGCACGTGTCGGCGGCGCCTTCCGCTAGAAACACCGCTTCAAGATAATCTCTGGCGGGTTCGATCTTTAAACGGCGGACACAATACTTGAACGAGACGGACGGCGCTTGGTACCCCTTCCCGATGATACAGACCATCAGGGTTTGATCCTCACTGGGCTCGACGATATGGAATTCGACCCACGGCAGCGCTTTGGAAAGCGCCTCCTGCAGCGCCAAAATTCCCGCCCTGACACCAGGATTCTCGACCAGGGTATCGCTCGAGACAATCGAGACTTTTTTTGTCGGGTCCGGATTCGCGATCGCATGCTCGATCATGAGTTGGGCAACAAGTCTCGAGTCCTTTCCCCCGGAGACTAGCAATCCGATACGAGAGTGTTCGTCGTAAATCTTTCGAATACGCGAGCGTGTGTCAGCGAGCAATTCCTCTTCTACCTTCTCCAAGATATCGAGAGATTCGCCTTCAATCACGCGTGTCCGGCCCTGTTTGCCCGTAGCCACTGTTTCGAAGTCAAAATCAAATGACTGCTGACAACGATCGACAGGGTACGGCAGCGCGTCTTCCTGGGCGCCATACGGCGGAATCTGATTTTGCAAATAGACTTCGACGAGCATCGTGCACGAGGCATGGAAGCAGTACATTTGGAACTTATGCTTCGGACTTTGGTAATGCCAGTTCTCCCCGTCGTCGAATAACGCATCGATCATGGCTTGAACCGGAATCATCAGTCGGAAGCCAGCAAGCTCCAGGAACGAAAAGAGCGCGCCCGCGGAGGAATCGCGCTCAAATATTTGCTCCCATTGGAGATTGCTGTCTCTCTCGATACAGTCCTCTTGAGGCTTGTCCTTGAGGAATGTATGAAGCACGAAAAAAGTGTCCAAGTGAAAAACTGCTGACCAATCTCGGATGACGCCGTGAAAGGCAAAGCCTGCCCGCTCCAAGAAGTCCCATACGTCGGCTAGGATAAAGTTGTACTCCTTCAGCCGTTCGGCAACGTTAACCTTGTTCTTGCTATCGACAAACGCGTACCGTTCCATTCCAATTTTCCCCCTCTGCACGAAATGAGTCGTTGCCGAAAATAAAGCCTTCGTAATAACCAACGAACATTGCATCTTGCCTCACCACTGTGATCATTTCACCTGTTGTAAAGGCATGCAGTTCGTCCGGTGTTTCGAGGAAGTACTCAGCATAGCTGCCGTCGTCCACGGTATAAACCCGGGCAAAGCGGCGGCCAGAGGAAGTCACCAAATAATCGGGGAGTCCTCCATCGAGCATTAACGTGCGCTGAACCTGTGTCATCGAATATCCTCCTTGTTTTGGGCATAAAAAAAACAGAAGACAAAAAAACATACGGATCCCGTATGTTCGAATGTCTCCTGTATCACATGCCCTTATTTATTCGCTAAAATAGCGTGCTCCATCTTCACCAAAATAGATTGGCGAAGGAAATCAAATGAATCGTTAGTAACAAAATTTTACCATGCAGGTAGTTGTAGGGCAATAGATTGGGCTCAACTTATGGTGGATCGATAGGGTGTTATAATTAATGTTCTCAAAATAGAAAAAAACCACGATCACTTACTACAGAAGTGATCGTGGTCAGGTGGTTGATAAGACCACCGATTTTACCTCTATACGAGCCTAGTCTCCCGTATGAGAAGAAAAAGAAAAGGCAATATTAGCGTAGCATATGGCTAGTAAGGACGCAAGAAGGTTGGGGTGTTATCCACCATAAAATCCCGAAAACCAATTAATAATAGGTTTGTGCGACTTCCCAACTTTCATATGCTCTCTTTAACAGTGAATCTTGAAGATCGTCATAGTGTAAAGGCGGCATATGGGACATCTTTCTTTTTCGCTGAATCGTATCAAAATGCTTCAGAATCATTTCATCACGTTCTTTACCTAGCCTGTTAAGATCATCTACGTCTTTAATATTAGCATTAGCAGCTTCTCGATTTATAAGATCATGATAAGTTCTAAGAACGTTTTTCAGGCTTTCGATATCTGCAGCGGTCGCATCTTCCAAACGCTGCTCGACGTTACGAAGCTCCATGTTAAAGAGTGCATCATCATTTGGAGTATCCCAATTGGAGTTGGCGTAGTTGTCTTCGATGGCCTTGACGATAAAACCCGCCACATTACGAATCGAGTCATTGCCATTGATGGATAATGCCTGCCGTACGTTTTCCTCAATGTAGAACGGGTGAAATTTCTTTATGAGCTGACTCGCTTTTTTTCGATGAACGCCGTGCTCAGCAAGCAAATGAAGAAGGCGCTCTGCGTCATAACTCGCGCTGTCAGCCTCGGTTTGATTGTTCTTGGTGTTATTGCTGATCTTAAATATGAACGAATCTACAGACCGACCAATTTTCTTATGTACGTCATATGTAAAGGTGATATCCGTTTTTTCATCGATCTCTTTCTGAGCTGCATCCAAGAGTTCCCTCAGATGTTTAAGCATTTTGTATTTATCTTCAGGAATATTCATTAAATATCGTATATCCGCGATCCTCAATATTCTTTCCTTACGGAATTCCCGTTCTTTCAGAATTTCATATAAACGCCAGGAGTATTCCGATTTCATCATCAAGACATTTTTTAGACGGTACTTGGTGTATGCTCGTTTTAAGTTCCGGAAAAACGGGGCAAGATCCTCTGACAACTTAATGATTACTCTGCCTTCGCCCTTTACATATGTCGCGCTCTGCACCCAGGTAATTTTCTTGAGGACTTTTTCGTTTTCAACTATGAGCTGCTTGGACTGAAGCTGGTCGACAGTCTTTTCAACCCGCTCATAGAAAGATTTCTCTGCGACACCAAGCAGATTCGCAAGGTCTTTTATTTGAATGGTGTATGTTTTAAACTCATCATCATCTGGCTGTATGAGAGAGACCAAAGAGAAAATGAGTCGTCTCTCCATGAGGGTCAAGTCTTGTTGAGAGTTAATGATTTCTCTGGATTGGTTGATCCAGTAATAATCCTTTATCGTGGCAGAATGCTCCGGCTCATCCGGAAACGCGATCTGCCCATTTTCTTCTAACACGTATGTATCATCCAAGATCGTTTCACTCATGATTGTCCCTCCCCACATATCTACTATATCTGATTTATTTCGCTAATGAAATGACACAATACATGCCAGAAATAGGGGAAATCAATATGTCCGGAAAAATGGGGCCACTTCCATTTGAGTCAATAGTCTGATAACCTACTCACTACGCTATTGTTTATTCGTGCTCCGGATGAAGCTGAATATAATGTCCGGAAAAACAGGGTGAAAGTTTTTTTTCGTGTTGTCCCTCGATTTCTTTAATGTCCGTTCAAAAAGGGTGAGAAATTATCATATATTACTATCGGCATGCAATAAATCCCAACATGTCCTGAAGAAAAGTGCCTCGATCGCCGTGTGTAGCACCAATAGAACACTACCGGTTTACTAATCCATGAACTTAGTACCTTTTTACCGGACATTGAACCGTGTTATCGAGAGTTTGGTGCAATTGACCCCAATTTTCCGGACATGTATAGAATAAATCAGCCCTTTTTCTCCGGACATTATCCTATGCGGAACGATTTACCCCGTTTATCCGGACACATTACCCCTTCTATCCGGACACAACCACTATTAACAGGACATTAAGCCACTTCTAAGCGGGCATACGACCACTATCCACAGGACATTTCACCACGAATCGCCGGACAGCAAACCACAAATCCCCGGACTTTTCACCACCTACAACCGGACATTTGAATCCCTGAAGGCTTGATTCTATTGGGCTCTCCGCTCTCTTAAACAAGTATTAATAGGTTTAAACAATATAATAAAAAGAGAAAAGAACATTAACATATAGCATATGAGCCACCATTAATTAATATTCTCAGAAAAATAAAGGTTTCAGAATGAGAATTTACATCCATTATAAAGAAAAAAGCTCCTGGGACTAATCCCACGGAGCTTCTTCATACTTATTACCCTTTCAGTTCGTCAGGTGACTATGAAAGAATAAATCCAATTTGACCGGTCTGGTCCATTGAAATAGGGATACCTACCTCCTCTTCCTTCTTCATCAGTTGCCGCCCCGTTAAAGAGGACATTGCAAACCGTTTGAAAAACAGAGAAGCGATCTCGTTCGCGAACGCGCGAATAACGCGGCCGCATACGGACTGTCCAATCATTTCGTAAATCCTCGTAACCGGCACATGCGCAGGAAACTCAAACCAGTCTGGGATGGAGAATATTCGCCGCAATTCGCTTACGGTCAAAAACCTCCACTGTTTCCGGTCTGCGCTTAGCACATAGGAATTGCTCGCCGAATGGCCGCGATACCTCCGTGGGATACATTGCAGCATTGTCGCGTTCTCGTCGACAAAAGTTTTGTCCAAATTTCGGTCCTGCCACGAATTATCCTTCTCTGCCTTCTTCGCAAAGCTCTCATGCCAGTTTTCAAGGCTTTTCCACTCATGAACCGTAGAACGTGGATCCATGAATTCCTTGAGCTTCTTGTGGCGAACGATCGGCGGTTTCGGGACACGGAACAATTCAAAATCTGCCTTGTCCTGAAAGTAAACCGCATACGAACGATCGCGCAGCGCTATACTTCCGAAATCATGGCTTTGAAGCTGAAGCGGCCCGACGATATACGGGTAGTCGTTGTTTAAAAGCTCCCGCAAATCCTGGTAGGTCACAGAGCTGTAAAATCCGGGGACATTCTCGCAGAACACAACCCGCGGAGCCGCGGTCTTTAAAATCTTGTACGTTCCCAAAACAAGATTTTGAAAATAACCTTGGTCGAGATCCCCAATGTTAGAAAATTCCGTACACGGCATAGATACAAACGCTACATCCGCTTTGGCGACGGTATGACAATCCCGCAGGTCCCCGATGAATAGATAACTGTGTTCGAAGTTATGCTTCAGAACAGATGCACTATCCTCCTCGAGCTCAATTTCCATTGTCGGGCTATAGTACGCCGTGTCTTTAAAACAAGCTGTTCCGATTCCCGCGCCGGCGCAAATGGATAAAAGACGAATGCGCTCATCGTTAGTTTCGAAGGAATCCATCTCGAAAAGTTTATATCGTAGTGGGCGGACGACGACCTTCCCGAAATCTCCATGATGATAAACGGAAATCTCGATTTTTTCTTGGATGCAAAGGATCTTCGAGTATCGGTCGCCGCATGTATCAACGAGCGGCCGCGGTTGACCGCTTGTACGGTTCATTCTAGAAGCGACGCTGATCTCATACACGTCCTCTACGCTGTCAAACGGCTTATTCTGGACGCAAATTGATCTATCGTCTTCATTGACAAGTACATACAAGTCGGCGCCTGGCTGGAAGCCAGCAGTCTCACAGACAAGATGCTGAAGCCAAAGGCGCGGTTTCTCATGCTTGCTGCTGACCGAATACACCTTCTGAAGAAGTAATTTCGATTGGTTCTTCATGGTATGCCCCATAGCCGAGGGGGGGGAAGCCCCCCCTAATGCTACAAGGGGCTCCCTCCTTCTGTTTATGGATATTCGATTTTCTTTCAATTACATTGCCAATGTCCATTCCAAGTCAGATTCTTTTCTCTCAGCAAAACCGGATTCTGCGTTGGCCGTTATCAGGAACCCCATCTTCAGCTTTTGAGCAACGCCTTTTCGGAATAAGACGAGTAATTCGTCCCATTCACAGCCTTCCCCCCAAACTTCAACTGTTTGAACGCCTGTTTGGCTCATTTCTCGCCATTGGACAGTCCAAACGTGCCCCGGTTGAAGTGCAATAAACGCTTGAGCTGTTACGCTGGGCTTAAAGAAAGTATGAACGAAAATCAGTTCTACGCCAGGAGTAAGCGGCTCACCGATTACTGCAGGATACGTTTCTGGTTCCGAAATGACCTCAGAGCTTATGATAGCAGCTGAAAAGCATGCAACCGGATCCTCCTCGGATTGGGAAAGAACAACAGATGGAATATCGAATCCGCGTTCGAAGAGAGTGATGTTCTCCGCGAATTCCTTAGCCGATATACCCGCTTCCTGCAGACGATCGTTGCTTACGCGTATGCGAACCTTTACATCGATTTCATGGACAATCTCCATATCCTTTGCCATACTACCAGCCTCCTCTTGATTGGTTGTAAACTGCGGCGATTTCCTGTTCAATGACATCGACCAATTCTCGTGTCATGCCGTGTTGAGTAATCGCAAGCCCAACGACTTCTTCCTTTATCCGGCGATTCTTCTCATCGTCTGGGTGTTGCAGATGATCTTCCATTGCCTGCAACAGGATTGGGGCGAAGTAATTTGGGCCAAGCGTTTTCGCGTTAAATCCCATGGGAAACGCGTAATAGCGGCGACCAGGCTCTACCTGCTCATTAAACTCCCGCACAAGAAGGTCTGCCATCGGCGCCGGACGGGAACGGAATAACCAGTAACCACCGTTCTCGAGTCGACACCAAATGGTTTTATAGCCGATATCCAACTGCACTTTTTCTTTAACGTGTGTTTCCTCATTAGCTACAGCTACATTCATCCGAATCGCTCCTGAAACTCCCCGCTGCACCGGGAGTCGATTTTTCCGAACTCCCGTGCAGGGGAAAAGCGGTTAAAGAAGAGCCGGCGAATGTTGCGGCGCCAGGTTGTCTAAGATTTTCGTCACGTTCTCTTTCAGAAGTTCAAAGAGAATGGCAATACGGCCGCGGTTAATCGCAGCTTTTCCGAGGTTCCCACTTCCAGCGAACGAGTCAACGACAACTTCTCCGGGCAGCGTTATAGCCTCCAAGATCGCCTCATACAGTTCGACGGGCTTCTCGGACTGATGGATCCGCAGGTGCGGAGCTTTTGGGGCGAAGTCAAATTCCGTTGGGAGCATGAAGGCCGTCCCGCTCATCAGACCGCCGCGCTGGACGTCCGGACGAAGGCATCGCGCCCTGCCCTTCGTGAAAAACATGATATCCTCGGTATTCTTGGATTTTCTGCCGGTATTGTAGACGAATTCCCCTTTACGCCATGGCACCTTGGCATAGAACCGAAGCCCCACTTGCTCCGCCATACACTTGATCTCGTAGAGATACTTCCAATTGTTCTCGTTTTCAGCCGGCAGCACTTCCACTAAAAAGCCGCCCGGCTTCAGTACGCGAGCTTTCTCCTTGAAGTCCTCCAACGTATAACGAAACGAGGTTTGATCGTACGTCTTGTCGAAGCGACGATTGCTGCCCGAGTTCGATTTATCATCCCTCCATGGGTGATCAGTTACCAGTCCGTCTACGCTGGATGAATCCAGAATGGACAGGTCCCGACCATCACCTTGAACAACGAGAGCAGCGCCGTCGATCAGCATATAAACGCCGCGCGTGACGCGCTTAAATCTACGTTCCAAGTTGTTGTACAATCTGCCGCGGATCGTCGTCTCCGGTTTGTCCGGAATGTGGTTCGAAATTTCCTTGATCGTCACCGCCCGGCCGGACCGACGCATGACCTCGGCAATTCGTTCTGCTAAAATGGCTTGGCTCATTCGAATGACCTCCAATGCTCGCCCGCTGCATCGGGACGAGTCAAGTTCTCTCGCCCATGCAGGGGCAACCATTAGGAGATTCCCTATTCCGCTTCCTTTGTGACCCTCATATACCATTTACCATGCTGGAGATGGTTGGTGTTCAGCTCCGCCCAGTGTCCTTTTTCTACACGGCGCAGATTATCCCAATCGACGTGTACCGCATCACCTGCAGAAAAGAGCGTCATAGCTGCCTGCAAGCTGATCTCGATAAAGTCGAATCCGGATTCGGGATGGGTTTTCGCTGGCATCAAAGCAAGCACATCCCGCTCCAGATCAGAGAACGTCTTCACCGCGCCGGCCAAAATTTCCAAGACGGAGCATTCAATAAGTTTCTCGCATTCATACTGCCGAAGCGCCCAGGTGAGGGTGACGCCTTCTTCCGCGATCCGTTCTGCGGCGTAACGGCACAACTCATCGTACACGCGATCCGCCTCGAATTCGTCACTCGGCTGGATGGATACCATGCTGCGGTAGTTTGTACCGAACCTCGTATCGAACACCCTCAGCGCTCCCCGCCTGGCAGCCATACTCAGCTGATAAGCGATCGTTTCGATCAAAATGCTTAGCGAAAACTCTGCGATATCCAGGTTTTTCAGAAATCCCAAGAGGAATTCTGAATCCGGATC
This sequence comes from Cohnella soli, assembly GCF_042655525.1. Classification (NCBI taxonomy): domain Bacteria; kingdom Bacillati; phylum Bacillota; class Bacilli; order Caryophanales; family Paenibacillaceae; genus Cohnella; species Cohnella soli. The sequence continues at coordinate 9,604 of NZ_JBHSMI010000012.1, read as the reverse complement.
ATGTCGGATGACCATCAACTTATCGCAATTCTCCTGTAGCAGTCGGAGCAAATTGATCTGGAATGTGATAGTTCTATTCCATTTCTGCTCATCTGCCGCATCCCCGTCCTCGAACCCGATAAATGTGACGGTAAGGGATTCCCCTTCTTTGATGACGATAGCTTGTTTATGACGATAGTCTCCCATATCCGGCGACATCATTACATACAACCTTCTGTCGATCATCTCCCGCAGGGTAATGTCACCAGTGCATTGCGGTTTACCGTTTGGTTGGAGCATGGAGAATTTGCTTTCTACGATAATCATGCCGGTACACCATCCTTTTCGATTGTCACTGCCTCAATGCCGATTTCCTCATACAACGCTTCGATCTGCTGGTCAATCTCCTCCGGTGAACTGTTGACGTAATCAATGTCGCTTTCGTGAATCATCGATCCGTTTCGATTGTTCAAGGGCCTGATCGCATCCAGCACTTTCTCGTATGTTTCGGGAGTCACCGCGAAGAAAAACTGCCGGCCCATTCGCTTCCATTGAAGTTCGGATCCAGACAACTCTGCTTCGATTTCTTCCTCAGCTAATAACCACGACTTGATGTAGAGATTCTTGACGCTCAACATATTCAAACTCCTCCTGGGTTTTGGACAACGCAAAAAGAGCACAAAAAAATACATACGGGTTCCGTATGTCTTCAATGTGCTCAAATGGTTGAACCTTATGATGTTCGCTTAAGCGACTCCTTCCCTGCACGAAAATAGGATCGGCAAGGCAAACGGTGGGAATAGGTAATATCTCAATAATACCATGTCATGAGCGTTCCTTGAAAGCAGAAAGTTTGAAGCAAATGGAAAAGAGTTTGCCACGGGAATGGGATCAAGTTTGTGACATCGGCGAAATACTAGAACTTGATCCCATAAATAAAAAAGCCGCGATTTATACGACTTTTTATGTGACAATGTTTCTGACATCCGATAGGCTTGGTTGGTTTTTAATTTTCTATGGTCAAATAAACACTTTTCGTTCTGGTGTCGTATTCAGCTTGGATCCCGAAAATCGTTTTTACATCATCAACGGAAACGTATAACTCACCATTAATAGCCCTTGGTTGTTCCAGTAGAGTTCGGGGAAGATCATTTACTTTTATCTGACCATTCTTCTCCTGAACAACGATCTTATGGTCGATTGTTTGAATCGTTACCAGTATATCCTTATTGGACTTGCTTGCCACCTTCTTACCACCTATATAGCGGGATAAATCAGAAATCGATACGAAAGCTTTGTTATTCTGGATTGTTGGAGGGAATGATCCAGTTTTCTTAATCCCGTCGACATAAGTATCGATAATAACTTCGGTATCTTTTAACAACTGATCGAGCTTCCAAACCGAGTATGTCGAGCCATTAACCCATCCTTCTCCAGTAAGCAAAACCCGATTGGTTCTCGCCCAAAAAACCTTGAAGGCATTGATTTTTGGAAATTCCATTAATTGTTTCCGTATTGAATAACGCCATATCAGGCTTTTGCTGTAGGTGTAAGAGCCTTCAACTGTCATAGTATTTTCATCTCTGAACAAGTCATGTGAAACATTATCTGAGGATACAGCTAAAGTTGAAATGATTTTTCCGGTGTTTAGATCCCATTTTCTTATTTTTCCGTCCCCATATGAGTTGATCATATACTTACTGTCCGAAGTGATCTGAATATTAGACAAACCCCCAAATGATGTGCCACCTTTACGTATTGGAGGTGTTTTATAAGTGGCTATTTTCTTGTATGTAGTCATATCGTATGCTGTAGGATAGAGGGAATTTACGAGAATCATATTCCTTGATTCTATGAAGTTATAAATACCCCCTGTGTCTTTGAAAGTATGCAGAACCTTTCCGGTCTTTAAATTAAAGACAACGAGACGACTCCCCCAAGTCGTTCCGACCGCACCCCCGAAAATCGTGAAGCTTGCCCGTTCTCCATCAGGCCAGATCTTAAAGCTATACCACAGAGGTAACCTGTCAAAATAATCATATTCCGCATATTCCGCAGCTTCATCCATACCTTCCTGCCAATAGCGTATTTTAAAGCGCGAAAATTTTGTTTCAAATTCACGAACAGACAGTAGATATACCCCCTTCCCGTTTGGAGGAATAACTAAATATTCTGGTAAGCCTGCGCTATCAATTGTTATAACAGGCTGGAGCGTGGCAGTGTTATACACAGTGACAGGACCCATAAATTTAATTGCGGTATTATAGTTCACTTCGTATATCCACTTCAGGTCTGGGCTTACCTGAAAATAGCTATTAATATCTTTTACCTTTTGTTCTTTTATTATCTTCCCATTCAGCGCGTCGTATATCCGAATTACTTGTTGTTTCTCAGCGACCTTTACAGACATTAAGATTTGCTTATCTCTGTTAATGAACATTGGGCTTAAATTGCCCTGCATCTCATTCGGGTTCAGTTTAAAAGAAAAAGAAAGCTTTAGAAACGATTGATTGCTCTTGGCAATCGCTTCGTATAATACGACTGTATTAGTGGTTAGGAATAAGACTATCATCATAATTAGAATCAGAAACCATCTCTTCATAGTACATCCCCTTAATCTTGATTATTCAGATTTCGACAGACTTTGCCCATGTCCTTCCAAATTGAGAAAACACCGCAAAAGTTGAATAAGAACATACATATTCGTATATTGTAAAGCTCCCATGTTCGAGCTGGTGCATCCGAAATTTAGAGTATTCGAATATCCGGGATAGCTATTTCGTGACCTTTTTTTCGATCACATCCATAGCCGCTTCCCGGTAGAATTCAAGTTCATCTGGAGAAATTTCGATTTCCTCGTGCTTGCCATAAAGAGAGTAACGATATCGATGTTCTGCGATCGGAATGTCAAACACCCACAATTTATTCTCTCGCATTTCCGTCAGTATTCGCTGTAGCTCTGCTACAATGCTTCTGCCGAGTCCCTTCGCAATTATGAGAAAGAGGCCTCTCCCTTTGAGGTCTTCAACTTCTTGCAACATGTCCTCGACCATGGTGAGCAAGGCGAGATGAGACTGTATGGCGTTAGCAGCCATACAGTCCCTATCTCGTTAGAGCGAATCCGGGTTGTAATTCATGAAAAAGAATTCCGTTTCCCGGCGTCGCTCTTGGCCAAGCTGCGCTTTTGCAACGGTGCCCACCTTGGTTTCCACGGTCCGAACATAGAACCCGTGGTAAAGCTCCAAGATGAAGGGATCTCCATAGTATGTGACCATGCATTTTCCCTTAATCTGCTTGAGCATCGACGCAAGTTCAATGTGGTCGTTTTTCGAAAATCCGCCCAAATAGTAATGTTCCTTCGAAAAATAAGGGGCATCGACCACGAAAAATGTCGATTCTCCATCATAGCGCGCGATAACTTCACGGAAATCCAGATTTTCCAGAAGCACGGTCGACATCCTTCTTTCGAAGCTGTCAAGTCGAGCAACGGCGTTTTGGAAGTCCAAAGCGCTATTCTTCACCTTGCCGTACCTGAACCCGCTAGGGGCCCCGTTTGTCGGGATGATCTGCTGCCTCAGTTTGTAGAACCAGTAGGCAGCACGCTCAATCGGATCGGTCGGCGTCGGAGACTGACAAATCTGGCGATACAGGCTCCTGCTTGTGGGCATGGAAGCCAGTGCCGCCATGAGCTCCTTCTTGTGATTCCTAAGTGTCCAAAGGAAATGTAGAAGCGAGTCATCGAGGTCGTTATAAATTTCGACACGGCTCATTTCACGCGGTTTTGCCACGGTTACATGGGCGCCACCGCCGAACACATCGACGAAGCAATGATGTTTCGGGAAAAGCGGAATCATGTGCCTTGAGACGTAATGCTTGCCACCAAACCATCTGATCGGGCTGTGCGTTCTAATTTCCGTTGCATTTGCGGTTGTCATACCAATCTCTCCATTTCCGGATCGAATAATGCCGATTCGGAAACAGGCAGGACTCTTTCTGTCCTCACGCGCCGAAGCGCGAGTGCTACTTATCCCGATTGGGAGCTCGCTGAAGGGGGCTACATTGAACCTCGTAACGAGCGAGGGTCACCGCCCCCGCCCGCTCCTTCTTCGCACCTGAGATTAGAGAGATCGTATTTCCTTAGCTAGTTTCATTCGAATTACCTCCTCGGAAAGCCACCCTACAAGTCATCATTTGAAGTGGACGCCGATTAATTGGAAACATCGATTCCCCTAACTTTTTCTCGCCATTTGGAGATAGTAATCAGCCATAATCAGAAAAAAATCCCGATGTTCCTCTCCGCCTTTCAGTTCGAATTGATAGTTATTAAACTCAAACAACCCGACCTGTTGATCCATAATAGCTTCGCGAACGAATTCATCGAGTTTTTGACCTGGTTTTGCTTTTACTACGGCCATATTTCATATTTCCCCCTGAGATAATTTTTGGTTCCATCGCTCAAAATTCCCCTTTGAACTATTTGAGAAGCGCGATCTGCATGCGCAGCATCGTTTCGCTGATTCGATTCTCCGCCTGCAGAGCGTAGTCCCGCTTCAACAGATAGGTCGTAAATTTCGCGATGGATTTGCCGAACTTCGCTTTCAGCCGCTCGTATTCCGGCAGGTTGATAAAAAGGTCGGCGACGGTCTTCTTCATATAAAAGAAAGCCGACATTTCCCCGTCTGTATCCTCCTGAGTCATAACGGATTCAAGCTCGCCGAGTGCCTTCTTCTCGTCCTTTCGCTTTTGATTGTAGTTGCCCAGCAACTCCTTCAGTTCGCGAAATAGACCCTCCACGCCGTAAAGCTGAGCGCGATCGGCGTATTCGGTGACAAGTTGGCTGGCCTCCCGCGGGGATCGATGCTGAATGCATGCGGTAACGTGCCATTTCTCCCGCTGAATGTCCTTGAGTTTGCGGATATTCAGTTCTTCCTCGATCAACGACTCATAAGCCGACGGTTTCGCTCCAAGGGGAACGCCGTCGCCGTATAAGCGGTATTCGATGCCGTGCTGGTTGAACAAATCCATAAGCGGATTAGCGATCGTCTGGCCGGCATGAATTTCGACAAAGGGAAGCGGGTTCATGGCACGTACATGTGCCAGAATTTTATCGGCAAATTGGCGACTCGCGTCTTTGCGCAGGTGATACTTTCCCACCGGATACGGCTCGATGATTTCGTCGAATCCGATAATCCGCTGCCCATACTGGCTCAGAAAGAAAATATCATTCCGAGGGAAGTCGCGAATCTGCATGTACGCAATAACCGCATTTACCCACCGTGAGCGATGTCCTTGGAAAAACTCGAATGCTCGCATAGCCGTGTCCTGACGGGTTGAGCTTTCCGTAATGAAGGCGATTCTTCTCAATGTGCTGTCTCTCCCTTCAAATTGCCTCCTGGAGCAAAAACGGCGCCAATATGACGTCGCTCGGTCTGGTTCAGTTTCGCATTCAGGTGCTGTTCGCCGATCCCGGGGCCATCGAGCGGGATTTCTGTTGAGGGTATAGTCGTAATGCTCCAAATCCTAGATTGCCGGTACAAGCCCGTGTAGCGCGGACAGTATTTGAAACGATTAATCCCGCTGCTAGACCAATTCCCGGGTCTTCATGAACAGTTCCCTGGTAATGAGACTTTTGTGGTTACTGAACCAAGCGAATGATTTCAGGTTGGAACACGCAGAGCTCCACTTCTCCATATGGATAATGGATCGCCGCTGCTTGTGGCGCAAAACGCAAAAGCGTATCGGCCCAACTGTCCTCTTCCGGGTACTTAGTCTGCCAGTCCTCGAAATCGATGTTCAGGATGTGAACATCAGGAACTTCTACCCGAAGCACACAGTCACCGAAAAATGACGAGCCTTCCAAACTTGAAGAGAAGTAAACTCCCTTCCCCCACGTACCTTCGTTCGGCACAAACCATGAGTCCCAAATAGCGTTCCTATTGGATTGGGATGTTCCGTGAAACCAGATCATGGCGCGCCCTCCTTTGCGTTCAAATTGCAATTGACACCGATGGGATCGGATCTGGGCATTCATTTCCTCCGACAGAGCCTTAGCTATGTTGTAAGCAATTCCGTTGCCCACTATCCTGTACTGATGACTTAGTGGTACCTCAGTAGGGATAACGAAGTCATCTGGTACCGACATCAGCCGCAAACCTTCTCTCACCGTGATTCGCCGCGGTTCCTCCGGATGGAGGTGTTCCCGTCCGTCCTTTGCGATATGCGCGGTAAGGGTAGGGGATTGTTCCTCCCATACCAAGCGCCGCATCCCGCGCCATTGTGACCTGGGATGATGAATGACATCAACGATACGCTCAGGGGTAGGACTTTCCCAAGTCGCAACATGATTAGGGAACGTACCAAGCATTCGATCGCGCGCGGCTATGGTGGTCGGCGCCGGCAGATCACCAATGGCATCTCTTACGCTTGACTTGGTGTGTGTCGGTACAGGGAAACGGAACGTAAATCCAAGTTCTCTTCGAATACCTGCGATAAAAACCCGCTTCCGTGCCTGAGATACGCCAAATGTTGACGCGTCGAGTATTTCAACTGACACGTTATATCCGGATTGTTCGAATGCGCGAAGCAATCGCTCAAGCGTTTCTTTATGCCGCACTGCCAGACCCAGAACGTTCTCGAAAATAAAGAACTTAGGGCGCTTGGCATTGATGAGTTCGAAGTAGACCCAGACCAGTTTGCCTGTTGAGCCGAATTCCCCACGGTTCGCACCTGTTGAGCTATAATCGATGCATGGCGGACCGCCGATGAAGCCATCCGAAAATGGGATGTCAGAAGGCTTCACTTTCGCCAAATCACAAATTTGAATATGATCTCCGATGTTCGCGCGGTAACATGCAGCTGCTGCTGGATTAAGTTCGTTCGCCCATACTATGTCGAAATCGTCCTTGAATCCGTAATCTAGCAAGCCACCACCCGCGAAAAACGAACAGACAGTGAGTTTGTCGGATCGTTCAAACATTTACAGTCCTCTATTCGCGTGAGCTCACAGCTCACAAGAGGACAACCGAAAGGGTGAAGCGCCCGGGCCGCGACACCTGCACTATCCAAGAAAGGGATCAAGCCCGCCCTTCTCTCCTGCTTCAGTTTTACGAGGTACTAAAGAGTCGGCTTAGCTCAAGTAAGAAACCTTACTGTGGCAAGGAGCAAGCCGTATCCCTCAACCCATTAAGGGAAATGTTTGAAGTCTCCTCTCCTGTCGTTTTTCTTTAAGCGCTTCAAAGTGCGGAGAATCGCGAAAACGATCACGATCTTCTTCCGCACATGCAAAATCGTTTCTGAAGCATCCCGCTTCCCCGAAGTATTCGCAGTCCATGCAGACGTTCTCGATAAACTGATCCGCTTCGCGAACGTTGATCAAGAACGTCTTATCCAGCGAGACGAGACCGGAAAACCGAAATTGATCATCCAACTTGTCCTCGACAATCCCCTTTTCGATCGCGAACACGAACTTTTCTTCGCGGCACTCCTCGTAGGAAGACTGTAACTGGACTGGACGTTTTCGCCCGTCCATGAAGCCTTTGTTGAACAAATCGGTTTTTCTTTTTGCATCGACGGAAAGGTATACATGCGTCCCTTCGGAATGAAGCAATTCCTGGAGCTTCAGATGCTTTCGTCCCCTGCTGTTTACATGTACTTCAACAGGTCGTGATTTTGGCACGAAGCATCCTCCCTCTAGTTAAATTCGAATAGCCTCCATCGGGATCAGGCTTAACCCAGAACTTCAACATTGAACTGCCACTTGCCCGGCTCTGCTTCTTTTCCGCCGATTGGCGTCACCTCAGCGATACGTGGCGGAAGGGACAAACGCTTTGTGCGGTTATCCTGCCAAAGACGAGCTGGCAGCACATGTACAGGCGTACTGTGCTTGATCGCCATGTCGTTCGCGATTTGCTTCGCGCTACCTTGAGTGAGGGCGAACGATTCAATGACTTCTGGAACGGGTGCCCGATTGCCGAATATCGCGCGCGATTGTTGACGGATAAGTTTCGGCGTTTCTGTTGTTATCAGAAAGCCGTTTACGAGCTTGCCTTCCGCTCTCGCAGCAACCTTGACGAACTTCGTCTTGGATGGTGCCGAAGCGGGAACCGGCTCTTGTTCGCACTTGCTATCAAGCCATTCACAAATGTCGTTCCCACCGCCCTGGTACCCGCCTTCTCCATACTGCCGATTCAGCGTGTCCATGAAATCGCTCTGTGCTTCGCGCTCATTCATGCCATACCCAAATCCTGATCTAGTCGCTCTTCCCATTTTCGAATTACCTCCAAAATTTATATTGTTTTCAATTCCGCTAACACACGCTGCAATTTCTGCTGCGTCTCGGGTGAGTAATCTCCCTTAACGGTGTCCTCAATCCGTGTGATCGCTTCTTTGACGGCCCCGTCGTCATACTGGAACTCGGCGGGCAAACTGAAGCATTCCAACGCCTCCTTGTTTTTGGGCATAAAAAAAAGAAGACACAAAAATAGAACACACGTGTCCCGTATGTTCTAATGGTCTCCTTAGTCTATGCCACTACATATCCGCTAAAAAGCTGACTCCTTCCATACCTGAAAAATAGTATCGGCATGGATAATGATGGTGATTCGTAATGATTTCATTATAAACTATGGTGCGGCATAGGCGCAACGAATGTAATGAGAGCCCACCGCTCTAAGGCGGAGCGATGGCCTCATTTTGGTGTTTGGGATCGCGTGCTGAGCCAATAACAGTGTAACGCGATTTCGTCATCCTGGAGTGATATCTTTTTTTTTGATCAAAAAAAAGCTACCCTCTCCGATGAAAGAGAGGATAGCTTCTCCAACCTAAACTTTGCTTTTCTTGTTTATCAACGTCAGGACCCGGTTCAGAACTGCAGCCGTTTCAGCACGTGTTGTAAGTCCTTTAGGGGAGACTACGTTTGACTGTATGCCCGTAATGATCCCTTCGACAACACCGACTGCAATAAAAGGTTTTGCCCAAATTGCAACGAGAGCAGCATCTTTGAACGGAGCAAAGGCGCTATCCGTTTGCGTTTTATCCAGAGAAGCGGATACTTTCGCATTAATTAAGAATCTGCCGATGATTGTCGCCATTTCCTGACGCGTAATGTTCTTTTCTGGTGCGAACTCGGAATCGTTAATTCCTGCAACAAGCCCGAGTGCTTTGGCTACATTGATCTCATCGTAGTACCAAGCGTTGCTGTTGACATCTTCGAATCCTTTTTCTGCGTGGAAGTTTCCAAGGCACAACGAACGAACAAACAACGCCGTGAACTCTGCTCGTGTAATATTTTTACCAGGGCCGTATGTTCCGTCTTTATAGCCCTTGATTACACCTTTCTTAATGAGGCTCTCAATGTCCGATTTCGCCCAATTTTTGGCGATGTCGCTAGGAACGAGATCACTTGGGTCATATGTGCAGCTCGATACACGCGCTGCCACCCACTCCGAATCCACGGTGAACTCATCACCGTTGTCCAAAGTAATTGTGCCAGAGCCACCAGAGCCACCAGAACCACCAGAGCCACCTGTACCGCCAGTACCGCCAGTACCGCCAGTACCGCCAGTACCGCCAGTACCGCCAGTACCGCCAGTACCGCCAGTACCGCCAGTACCGCCAGTACCGCCAG
>NZ_JBHSMI010000011.1:0-35874 GCF_042655525.1 Cohnella soli | reverse complement strand
CGGTCGCCGGCAGTCCGGATCCGCAGCAGCTGCTCGCTATGGGCGACGCCTGGACGGTTGGGCGAGACGTCCGCGCCGGCTACTGGCGATCCGGATCTGCTCCAAGCGATCGTTCGGCCTGGCGTCGTGTTCAGCTCGCGCGATGCGCCACGATCGCCGGCCATCCGGATCCACTGCTGCAGCTCGACCAGGGCAACGGTCGGCCGCCGCTCGGCATTCTGCAGTGCCGGCGCCCCGGATCTGCTGCAGGGGATCATTCAGGCGCCTGGTCAGCTCGCGCGATGTCACCGCGGTGCCCGAGATCGTGGCTAGGGTAATGCTCGGGTGCCAGGCAAGACTTCCGTAGCGTCTGCCGGCGATCGGGAGTCAATGCAGCTGCTACTCAACCAAGGTGCCGGCTGCCTGTGGATTTGCCGCGTTATAACGCTATTAGTTCGCAGTAGAATCCCGACAAACTTAGCGCCCTAACGAAGGAAGAAGTGTCGCGCGGTACCGCGTCCCCGGATCTGCTGCAGTAGCCGATTCAGGTTCGGATCGGGCCTAAACTGCGAGTGGGAAAAAGTGCGCATTATAATGCGCAAAAATATGAGAAAAAAGTCGGATTTCGGGGTATAATTAGACCTATAATTCTCTTTTGAGGGAAATAATACAGGGAATTTAGATTCATTTACTGGATGTGGTGCCTAATTATTCGCAAATGACTGGGGTGTGAGGATGAGTCGACATGCAAAACTGATACAGCCGTGCTTCCAACCGATAAAGGACACAATTACGAATTCGCGTTTGGGGTACGAAGCGACCATTAAAGGACGAGCTGGAGAGAGCGCAAAGGTGTTGTTTGATCGTGCCATGTTCCGAGGGAAAGAATCGGTACACGATCTGGATCGTCATGCGCGACTCCTTGCCCTCTCTGAAGGAGAGCAGATCCTGGAGGATTCCGACCTGCTATTTCTTAACGTTTCATCGCTAGACACTTTAGAGCGAGAAGCCAGGCAGTTTCTGGAACGTGGATTAGCAGGCCGATTGGTATTCGAAATTACCGAGCACGTGTCTATTGATCAGGAAGCTGTTCGACTAATCGAAAAGATCCATGAATTAGGATTTATGATCGCGATCGATGATTTTGGTAAAGGATCCGCCAATTGGAGGTCATTCGTGGAACTGCCGATCTCGTATCTCAAAATGGATATGTATTTTGTTCATCAGATCCATCGAGCTGCGTCCCGGTATGTAATTGAAAAGATGGCAGAGCTGTGCTTAGAAATGGATATAAAACTGATTTTGGAAGGCGTCGAAACGGAGGCGCAGTTTCAGGAATTGCTGAAGCTAAAAGGGCGATACATGCAAGGGTTCTATTTCGGCCGGCCTCAATTTATCGAAAGCAATATGAGAGTGCATGCATGATATCAAGATCACAATGCAGCGTCATCCTTCAGGGGATTATGCATAGATACAACAAACAAAAGGAGTTATTACATGAAGCAAGAAAATGGGAATTCGTCGAAGGGGTCATTGACAGGTAAGAATATCGTAGTGATGCTGTTAGCTGTAATAATGGTATTCAGCACTGTGACGTCCGCGTTCGCCGCACCTGCCACTCCAGATCCAAGTGTTAGTTATTCACCTGAATCTGCGGACGTTGTTGTGTACGAAGGTAATCTTCCGCAAAGTGATACTAATCCGTCAGGTACTAGCACTTACCAGAATCTATCTTTGACCTATACGGGGGATAAGATGGTATGGGCGTTGGATAAGTCTATTATGTTGTACAGCAAAGACTCGGGTACAACGACAGCAATTTATACTGACACGGTCTTACTCTACGATGCTAGAATATCTTCGGATGGTAATTACATCATCTGGAAAAGGAAGCTTAGCACCACTTCCTACGAATTTGTTTATTATAATGTCGGCACGGCAACTGCGAAAGTTATAGACACATCTGTCAAGCAATTTGGCGGAGTGCCGTCGATGACTCCTGACGCAGGGAAAGTGGCATATGTTAAATGGACGGGTGCCAACTATCAATATGCCATATATAACAGGGACACTGATTCTGTAACTCTGCTACCTACTTCAGTCATCGGACCTGCTAACAACCCCGACGTCACTAGTTCGGGTTCGCCTATTATTATCACAAAAGATGGAACTAAGTTATGGTTAACTTACGGGCCAGGAGTAGGTAGTAACGTCACGACGATCATGTATTATGATTTAGCCGCATTATCTGTCATTAAAACCGAATCTACCAACGATGCTTTTAGCCTTCATCTCTTCGGCCTAAGTGACGATGAACAACAAGTATGGGGATGGTCTTATAACTCTTCCCAATATAGACTAGGTGTCGCTCCTACGTCGAACACTAAAAGTTCAACATGGCTTAAAAACTTAACAACATCCGATGGCTACCCTAAAGCCATGAGCCCTGATGGAAATATTTTTTATTTTAAGGGTTTGAATTTTATAAACAATGCTCCAAGCACATTCTTACCTGATGTACCGGTCGCAGGATTTTCTGGAAACGGAAAAGTTTTCGCGTATTATGATTCTGCTTCTAAAAGATATGTCACTTTGGACTTGTCCGAGTATTACAGTAACCCTACTAAATATTATAAGCCGCCAGTTGCCAAGGATTACACTGCAACAGCAGATAAAACTGGGATTACACTGAAATGGAGCCCTAATACTTTCGCTACCAACGGCGCTAGAATCTTCCGCAATGGATCTCAGCTCGCTATTACGAGTGCGAACTTAACTATCTATGTGGACTCGAACGTAGAAGTAAATAAGACTTACACTTACACAATTGAGTGGAAAAACCCAGCGGGATATTCCGCCCAGCTATCTCGAACTGTAACAACTTTAGCCGGGTCGTCAGTAGCTTTAGGAAATGCCGCTGCCCATACCGGTGAATATGTAATGTTTGCTGGATACATGTGGAGGATCATTGGCGACAATTATCTAATCACAGACTCCGCTGTGAACACTATGGCTTATGAAACAAATAGTACTGGTGATGGCTCGTTCACTCCGGGTAGAAGTACAAATGTTGCGTATTATTTGAATAATACCTTGTATAATTGGCTAGATGCGAGGTATGATAAGCCATTTATTAAGCGATTCACATTGAAAATTGTGGACGCAAGCAATGTAACCTTAAAGACAATTCAAGCAAATATAGGCTTGTTGTCTTATTCCGATTTGAATCTTGATCTTCCTTTTACGTTGCCTTTTACCTGGACTTTGGGTATGAGCGGAGACCTAACCGCGTCGAGCATACAGTTGTCCAAGAAAGGAAACATTGCACAAAGAACAACTTTGCTAGATACGTATCCCACTGTTCATATAGTGGAAAATGCGATTGTAGCCGGAAGTGGTTCGTATAACGATCCCTATACTTTCGAGGATATCGGATCCGCAGTTGCTACACCTACTGGGTTTACAGCTACTGCAAACGGTAGCGATAAGATCAATCTTAAATGGAACGCTGTTAGCGGAGCTTCCAGCTATGAAGTTAAAAGAGCAGGCACTATCGTGTATAGCGGCCCTGCTTTACTTTTCACAGATAGTGCGTTGATTGGCGGAACTTCGTATTCTTATACTGTAACCGCCAAGGACGGCTCTGGGGTTTCTAGTGCACCTGCAAGTGCGTCAGCCACTACAGCGGCTGCCGTGTTACCGGATACGCCTCAGAATTTTGTAGCGACTGCGAACGGCCATGATAAGGTTAACTTATCGTGGGATGCTGTAGTAGGTGCCGTATCTTACAAAGTTAAACGTGGCACGACAGTTATTTATAGCGCTGCTGGTACGACTTTCCAAGATTCAGGATTGACTGCTGCAACGTTATACGCGTATACCGTAGAGGCAGTGAATTCTACTGGACAATCCAGCGCTCTTGTGGCTAATGCTTCTGCAACAACTGGTCCTGCTCCGACGGTATCCGCACCATCCAGCTTCAGAATCGTTACAACTACTGAGACAAGCGTTCAGCTGGCATGGAACGGCGTAGCCGGGGAATCCTACACAGTCACTCGGAATGGCACTTCCGTGTATACGGGAACCACTCCAAGCTTTACGGATATTTCTCTTTCGCCGAATACAACGTATGCATATGAAGTAACTGCAACTAGTGTCGCAGGAACTAGTGGCCCGTCTTCTTTGAACGCCACAACACTTTCTGAATTTGTAGCAGTTCCACAAAATTTATCTTCGGGCACTCCGGAGTATAATCGTGTAACTCTTACTTGGAATGCAGTAGCAGGTGCAGATAGTTATGTCGTAAAAAGAGACAACGTTGTTGTTTATTCGGGATCAGCTTTGACTTTCGAAGACTCTTCCGTAGCGGCTTCTACAACGTATGTGTACACAGTGGTTGCGAAGAAAGGAAATTCTGCAAGCGCTGCGGCACAGGTAACCGTAACTACACCAGTACAAGTTGGCCCAGATCTTAGACCACAACTGCCTGTAGGTACTCCACCTATTATCTCTTCTAACGTAAGTAAGAACGGGGTGGATTTCTCTTGGCCTGCAATTGCTGGGGCGGATTCGTACACTATCAAGAGAAACGGCGCAGTAGTTTACACCGGAACAGATCTTACTTATTCTGATTCGGGATTAACAGAGGACACCAATTATACGTACACGTTCTTTGCTAGTAATACGCATGGAGATAGTGCGTCGTTCAATTTGGATGTCCACACTAAAGGTTCTGCCCCGGCTAAACCTACAGGCTTCAAAGTGAATCGCATTTATGCAGACGCGGCTTCTTTCCAATGGGCAAGAGGTGCAGGTAATCCTACGTATACCTTAGTTAGGGACAACGATGTCGTAGTTTATTCTGGACCTATGACAACGTTCCGTGACACAACGTTGGACAAACTTACCTCGTACACTTACGTGGTTGAAGCGACCAATCAATGGGGAACTACGGCATCTGATCCGTTGACCATTACTACAACCGATGATGTTCCTGCGGTAGTTATTTCTCCATCGTCTGAAACAACAACAGGATCAATAACTTTCTCGTTCCAAGTTATTGAAGGCGCTTATGAGTATCATGTTGAACGTAATCCTCACTGGGTTTATACAGCAAACGGGGATGGAACTTTCCACCTAACCTACGAAAACACCACAACTGGTGCAACACAGGATTACGGAAATGTTAGTCCTGTTGGTGGTAAGCTCGCATTTAAAGAGGATTCTGTCAACCCAGGCTCCGCTTATCATTATGATGTAACTGCATTCAAGCAGGGCGCAGGAGGTTCCTTGGAACCAGTTGGAGGAAGCAAGGTAGACGTAACTACTCCAGCTGACGGTTCAGGTACTACTGTAGGTGCTGGTAATGTCAATGGTGGCTCCGGTGGATTTGACGGAGGCACGGGCGGCGGAACTGGTGGCACAGGTGGTACCGGCGGAACTGGTGGCACAGGTGGGACCGGCGGAACTGGTGGCACAGGTGGTACAGGAGGAACTGGTGGCACAGGTGGTACAGGCGGAACCGGAGGCACTGGTGGTACTGGTGGTACTGGTGGCGGAACGGGCGGTGGAACCGGAGGCGGTACAGGCACCGGTGGTACTGGATCTGGCGGTGGTACAGCTGGTGGGGGCCCTCGTGACTTAACAGATTTGCCAGGCCATTGGGCGGAAGAACCAATCAGGAAATTGTTAGATATGGGAATTGTAACGGGCTATACGGACAGCACTTTCCAGCCTAACAAAACGGTAACTCGCGCGGAACTCATGGCCATGTTCTCACGGATGCTAATCCAGTTTGCACCGAAACTGCCAGAAGAAGCGCACACGTTTAAGGATGTTCCCGCGGCTGCCTGGTATGCGTTGGATCTGAAGAAGGCTTGGTCGTACAAAGCCGTGAAGGGTTATAGCGCAACGGAGTTCAAACCAAACCTTACAATTAACCGAGAGCAAACAATGTCAATTGCATTTCGAGCTCTCAACTTGCTTTCAGGCATAGCGCCTGTAAGTGAAAATGATGTATCGGGAATCCTATCTAACTTCTCAGATGGATCGAAAGTTAGCGGTTGGGCACAGCTCGAGGTTGCTTCTGCGGTCGAGTCTGGTTTGGCCGAAGGCAACGGCGCAAAGCTAAATCCTAAAGGACAAACAACGCGTGCGGAAGCTGCCAATCTGATATATAAAGTTCTCCAAAAAGCAAATATCATTTAAAAACCAGGAGGCGGAGAAATCTGCCTCCTTTTTCATATTCTCTACATGAATAAAACAATGTAAAAATCAAATTGACATCTTGAAATATACATAGTAATATTCAATTACAAATTGAATGTGAGAGGGGAAATTTGAAGATGGGACGCAACATGGGAACGACGAAAATGGAGGTCGTTGAAGCAATCGACTTGCACATCTCTAACTGCAACCAGGTTCTTGCCATGGTAAAGGGTCGTCGACTGATGGGCCGGGGGATCGCGGGGTGGCTTCGGAAGAACGATTCCATTTTTAATAATGAGTCTCAACTTCAACTGATGTTAGCAGCTGGGGATTACGGGGAGGCGTTCCGGGTCGAGGCGATCGAAGCCATTCAACGCTCGATCGCGTTTTACTCCTCGATCTCTCTTGCGTACGCTGCCTAATCGAGGGGGGATGGGCGATGAAGTCCAAAAAACGAATTACCCCCAAGAAGCAATGGGCATGTCACTGCGGGGACGGTAAGCAACACCGGCACCAAGCGGAATGTAAAGCGTACTTTCAACGGCGAAATCGAAAGATTCGCCTCAGAACAGCCCCGATCATGGGGCTGTCTTGGGTCGAAATTCGGAAAGCCGGTCGGATTTCAGAACTATGGGAGAGGAGCGAAGGAGAATGAAGCTCAATGAAGGCTGGGCAATTCTACCGGATGTCTCGGAACTGCATTACATGAACGGCTACGAGTCGTTATGCGGGAAACATAGCACTTTTTTGCCGGTTACGATCCTTCAGCACGGATCGCCAAGATGCAGCGAATGTCAAAGGACTGTCCTTATCCCTGAGCAGGACAGAAGACAGTGCTTCGTTTGCGGCAAAACGGACGATGCCAAGGCGCTGAAGGTTGAGGGATATCCGGGGCCGGTTTGTAACGGGTGCGAGCCTGGTTACAAAAATAATCAATTTTGCGTATAGACGCGAGCGATCATCAGCTGCTCTCAGTCTCAAGGAAATCGACTTCCGAAATTTCGGGAAAGTGGGTGATTAAATGACGAAACCGAAGATGGATAACAACACGATTCCGGATACGATCGAAGCCATGAAAGGCTACCTGAAGAGCATGCAGGGCATGCTCGATAGAATCCGGAATCAGGGGGTTAGCAGTGCGGAGCTGGCAAAGTGGATTGGTCGATATCAGATGACATTTGCCCAGGATCAAAATTTGGTTGCGCTCCTCCAATCGGGTGCACACCTGCGCCGATCGCAAAAATTAAGCTTCCGGAACGAAGCTGAAGAAGCGATCACGCGCGTCATTCTCCCGGTTGAGAAGATGATCGAAGCGCTAGAATGGCACAATGCGGTATTACAACGGGCCGCAGCAGCTGGAGAAGATAAACGAGCCACGTGCATGATCTGCGACGAGTCACGACACGAAGATGATGTTAATATGGTCGACTTCGCGATCGATGTTTGCTTACTCTGTGAGCCAGGCTATCGCGTGGAACTTCAAGAAGATGAAGGAGGGGCTTGATATGGATTCGAGGATGCATGTCATTGCCAGGGGCGAATGCTCCACCGCCGCCAAGCTGATACGGGACAGGGAAATACATTTATTGGACCTGGATCGCCATTCGGACTGTCAGAGCGTTGCAGATGCGATTGCCGATCCATCATATAGGCAGCAGGTATTAATGGATATGGGCATTACTTCGCCGCCGTCCGAGGGGATCCTGTGGGTGATCTATCGTGGGTTGGACGGCTCCATTAATGGCTTCGATTCGCAAGGGATCCGTCTTAATGACATGGAGATCGACGCAGACGAAATTTTCGCCGCGATGCTGCATGCGGTAGTGGAGTATAGCAGGCGGAAAGCTGCAGGAGTTAAGAACATAGGTCGGATGAATTCGATCTAGCTGAAGGAGGAGAAAATCATGACGAAAAGACCGACAGATCGACAACAGCGGATCGAATGGCTGATACGGAAATTCGGTAAAAAGAAGGTAGAATCGTGGGCATCCGCAAAATCGGATCAGGAAGTGGAAGAGGAATTCGAATCCTTGTTTACGCTCTGCAAGAATCTACCCGATATGTCCGCCTGACGATGGCCATGGTGGGCACCTGGTTGAATCGCCGTAGCAGCGGCGAAGCGGATAGCCCGAAGAGAGGGGAATTACGAAATGTATGATCTGGATGCTCGCTCGACGCTCAGAGCTTTTATTCGCAAGCTCCGGAAAGATGGCCAACTGACTACGGCCAATGGTAAAGCTAACTTATATGCAGGTCAAACACAGATCGCCCTGCACCTGAAAACACATACGAGCCGGCGTCCGATAACGCTTAGGTATGCGATCATTCGCGCGGCTTTGCAACTGGCCTATTACACGCGTACGGTAACGCGGAAGGACCTGGAGGTCTACACCAGGGGCGCGAATAGCGCACTGCTAGGCGTCCTCATTGAGATTTTCGGAGACCGCGGCAAGCTTCAGCGCACAACCGGTGGATTGATCCGGCTATCTTTGCGGGGGGTCCGGTACTTCTTTGCTGGTGCAGATCGCGTTAAACGTGACTTGGATATCGCTGCAGCCAACGGTGCACGGTTCGTCCTCATGAGCTATGCGCACATACGCCGGCGGCACTCCTGGAAGGGGCATGTGCAACGACTGGGATTGAAGGTGCTTTTAGACAGTGGCGCGTTCACACATTGGCAGGCAGAGCGAAATGGGAAGCAGCTCGAGCCGATCGTCCTGGAGGAGTATGCAGCATTCATCATGGAACATCAAGATGTGCTGCATGGATACTTCAACTTGGACAAGATCGGGGATCCCGCGGTGAGCAGGGAGAATGCCAATCGCTTGAAGGCGTTCGGTCTTCAACCAATTGAGGTTTGGCATGTAGGCGGGAGCATCAAAGCGTTAAAAAGCCTGGTCGAAGAAGATCATGCGGTAATTGCGATCGGCGGCAGCGTAGGGCTTTCCGAAAAAAAGAGAGCCAGGGCGTTTCGATGGATATTCCGAGTCTTTAAGAATCAGAACTTTCATTTCTTGGGTGGTTCGAGCAAGCTGCTGCAAGAATTCCCTTGGTTCTCAGCGGATTCCACCGGCTGGAGTGTCGGCCGAAAATATGGCGCCATCATAGATGAGTGTGGCCAGCGCAAGGCGCCGATCGACATGGATCCGCTCGAGGCGCTGGCATACAATGCACGGTATTTTGCGGGTCTGGAGGCAGCGTAGATGATCAAACATATCGTATGCTATAGCGGCGGCGAGACATCCGGCATCGTGGCCTACGAAGTCGTCAAGCGATTCGGGCCAGAGAACGTCATTTTACTAAACCATGATATCAGCGCTAATGTTGAGGATACCGACATCAAGAGATATAAAATAGAGCTCGCTTCCGCCCTGGGTGTACCTATCACCTATGCGAATATGGAGTCCTGGGAGGTCATGGATCAGTTCGACGTCTGTCTGCAGGCCAAAGCTTTTAAGGCTGGCATGCATCCGATTTGCACGAGCCGGTTAAAGACAAGGCCCTTTGAACGCTGGCTGAAGGAAAACTATCCAGCCGACCCAGAGACGGGACGCCAGGAGCATGCTATTATTTACTATGGATTCGAAGCTAAGGAACAGGCCAGGATCGATCGGCGAACCCGCATTATGAATGAGAAGGGTTATGCTGTGGAGTTTCCTGTAGCGAACTGGGCAGGCTGTATCAAAAGCACGCGCGAAATTGGCGTTGAACCCCCGCATACATACGAAGTTTGGAAGCACGCGAATTGCATCGGATGCCTGCGTGCAGGGAGGCAGCATTGGTACGTTGTTTACTGTAGACGTCCGGATATATGGGAGAAAGCTAAAATAACCGAGGCTGCTATTGGATACAGCATTTTGCGGATTGATAACGAGCCGGTGTTCCTGAAAGAGATGGAAGATCAATTCCGTGCGATGAAAGAGGCTGGAATTGAAGCAACTGAAAAAGTGAGCCCGACAAGGTTTTGGCGCGAAACGAAGCGAATTCTCAAAGAAAGATCGGCGTGAAAGGAGAGACAAGGATTGACGGAAAAGGAGAATCCAAATCAGTGGGGCGGCGCTCGTGAAAGAGCCGGCCGACCGAAGAAAGAGAGTATCCGTCAGGATATTTCAGTTTACTTATCCCAGGAGCAATGGGATGCAATGAACGAAGAAGCCAAGGAGAATGGCGAGAAAATAACCGCCTTAATGCTCAAAACCATAAGAGATAAGGCCGATGCGCTCATTCGTAAAAAGAAAAAGAATAAGAGTGAGGAATAATATCAGGTTCAACCAGAGACTCTTCGGGGTCTCTTTTATTTTATCCACTTGAAAAAAACTAGTTAAAATCATGTTGATAACATGAAAAAAACATGGTATTATTCAAGTATGGAGTTAAACAGTGAAGTTGTTGAGAGGATGGATATCTATGAGTAACGCGATTATGTCCGTAAACGAAAGTCAACTTGGCGCACTGGTGAATCCTTCGGATGAGCAGGCGAATATCCTTTTGAATCCGATGGCGGTTGTCGATGCGTATCATCAAAAATTTCGACTGAAGGATTACGTGCTTGCTGATGTGTTAGCCGCTTTTTATGCGCTAAAGCACGCCAAAGAAGAAATCAAATTGCAACTCTTGGAAAAGGTCAATCGCTCCGAAGCGCATAAGCGTCGCCGTATTCATACAAAAAAAGAGATCGTGGAACGGTTTTATAAGCAGTTTCTTAACGAAGTCGCTCATGCCGATTCGCATTCCTTTTCCTATCTGTTAGCGATGGATGGCAACTTTGAAGCTGTGTATATGGAGGCGTTAGATGAGAAGGTCGCATCGATGACCGACGAAAGTATCGCAGCTCACCTTGCATCTCAAAATCAGGAAATCGCAGCTCGGGTAAAAGCGATGGAGAACCCCGAAACGCTGTCTGAACTTCGGATGAAAAAAAGTGCGGTTGGACTAAACGAGGAAGAGCAGGTTCGCCTTGATGAGCTTGAAGCTCATCTAACGCGTGAGCGTGATGCGGCCCCTACGGTTCAGCGTTCGGAAGTGAATGTATCCGGGTTTAGCCTGGAAGAGACGAAACACACGAAGACGCACGAGACGATTTTTGTTGTTCGGCTCAAGGAAAGGTTAGATCGTGACACCTACAATACGATACAAGCGCAAATGCGCAGCATCGGCGGGGGATGGTCGAAATTTACGCAAGGATTTAACTTCAAAGCCGATCCTTCCGAACGTCTGAAGGCTATATTCGGAAACGAGACGGACGCGGTAGAGGAAAGCGCCGCAGCGGATGTGGAGCCCAGCAATAAAGCTGCTGAGAAGCTGAGAACTGTAGCGGATAACATGCAAAAGTCGATAGATGATAAACGCCGCGATCGGCCAACGCATACTCACCGAATGGCGAGTATGGCAGCGTCCGCCGCGAAAGAAGCGGACGAGTTAGAACGTATACAGCGGATCATGCGGAATCTCGCAGATGCGATGGAGCGCGGCGACGCGATCCACCTTGACGGCGTAACGGCTCGTACACATATTGAGACGCTCGATGGGTTTCTCCGGTCTCGCGTGTACGAACAGATGCAAAAAAATAAGGAGCAAACGTTAGATCGTAACGGAAGCGCAATTCGGCGCGACCCGACGCTCGAAGACATTAATGGTATGACTTACCCGAAGCCGGAAATGGCCAGCGATACGCTGGAATTGTTTATCAAGGAAATGACGGGTAACGCACTGAAAGGCACATCGCGGCTATTGGCTCGCGTTCAAAAGGAAATAGCAGCACAGCGCGGGCGTCAAAGAGCATCAGGTTGGTTCCTTGTCGATGCGACCCCGATTTTTGATGAACTCAGTACGTTAATTTCCAAAGCAAAAACCGTTCCTTTTGCCGGTCGAATTAATGACCTGCTTACACCGTATAAGCGGCTGCAAACGATGGGGATCAAGGCGCCGGAACAATTCCGTTCCGCTTTGCGTGAGTACCTGAATTATCGAGCAGGAACGGGATTGTCAGAAGAGGAGAAAAAGAAACGGTCGCTTGCCCAGCGCGAATCTGAAACAACACGCATGAAAATTCCCGGTTACTTCCCTACACCGAAAGAAACGGTCGATATTATGATGGCCAACGTTGCGATCGAAGCAGGGGACAAGGTTCTCGAGCCATCGGCAGGCAAAGGCAATATTGCAGAGGCGTTAATTGCTCATGAAGGCGCTGACGTAGACGTGATTGAAATTAACTCGACGCTGAGAGGCATTCTGGAGGACAAAGGATTTAACATCGTGGCGTATGATTTCCTTGCATATCAAGTGGGCGGATACGATGCAATCGTAATGAACCCGCCGTTCGAAAATGGACAAGACATCGAACACGTTCAACACGCTTACGAGCTGCTAAAGCCGGGCGGACGTCTTGTCGCCATTATGAGTGAAGGTCCATTCTACCGGAGCGACAAGCCGGCGATGACGTTCCGCGAATGGCTAGATGGCAAAGGAGGGGTAAGTGAAAAACTGCCCGAGGGATCGTTTAAGTCTGCCGAACGCCCAACGGGCGTAGCGACGCGAATCGTCGTGGTCGACAAATAAGGCTGTGCAACCGGCGCGCGCGGTTTCGCGCCCGCCGGCTACCATGCCTTTCGTCGCTTCCGAATCCAAATGAGAGCGTACATATTCGGTTGTACGGGCAGGTAAGCTTTACGAAATGACGGGCGCGTCAAAATTGAATGGCAAAAACTGCCTGATAACTGCCGATATAGAAAGGAGATGGAGCATTGGGAACCCCTATTCCACATCATGAAAATGAAACCAGAGAGCGGCAGCCCTCGCAGTATAATTCCTACTTTTTGTCTCCGGAAGAGCTGGAAAGGGAGAAGGCACGCCTTGCAACTAGGATGCCGCAGATCAGATCGGAGCGCGTCAATACGAAGCCATCGATAACGCGGGATCGCTATATCGAATTACGTGCACGGGGAGAAAGCAGGGCCGATATTAAACTAAAGCATTTTGGGAACCGTGCGGCAACAATGAAAGGCTTCCTCGAGGCTTGGGATCTCATGGATCCGTCCAAGGAGAAAACAGAAGTAGAATTGTTTCAGCAGCGTAATGGGATTGAGCCTCCTGTTCCAAATAAGCGAACACTGAGGACGCGATCGCCTAAGACACCGCGAGAGGTAAAACCAAAGCTGGTCAAAGAACCGAGGGAGAGATTGCGTAAACCACCGGTGATTAAACCTCCTCGGGTACGAAAGCCGGTTACGCGCGTGCGTCGACCTAAATTGCTCAAGTTACAATTGCAGGTTCCCATTCCCGATCGATCGATTGACGAGCAGCTGCGCGAGATTCAGGAGCTGACGAACCGGTTCCAGGGCCAACTCGATAGAGATTTAGCAACCTGGACTTCATCGGCCGCGGATCTCCTTGAAGTAATAAAAGCTTTTGCCGGATTAATCGGAAGCGAGTTGAAGGATACCAAGTTATCGGAATACTTCTCCGGATGCTCGCTGCCGAGTGCCAAGGTGGTGGAATAGGGATGGGGAAGGCCAATGACTGGAGTGACGAGGAAAAGGAGTTTCTGCAGCAGCAATGGGGACGGCTGGATTTGCCCACGCTGGCCAATCGATTGGGGCGCCCTGAAGGCGGAATCATGAATATGGTAACGCGATTAAGCCTGGGCCCTGCAAAAGATGGCGAGGGTAAACTTACCGCGAACCAGCTCGCCGGTGCATTACAGGTGGACCAACATACGGTAATCGACTATTGGATCGCAAAATGTGGTCTCAAAGCCGAAAAGCGCATCGTAAAGAAGGTAAAGCCCATGATGATGATTGCACTGAATGATTTCTGGTCATGGGCTCAACTGAATCAAGACAAGCTGGATACCAGGCGATTTGCACACGAAACACTTGGCCCCGAGCCTGTGTGGATGGAAGAGAAACGCGAGGCGGATTCGTTAAGGCCGGAAAGTGAGAGGCGCCCCTGGCATGCGGAAGATGACGAAATGCTGATGCGGTTAAAAGGGACTATGACGTACAAAGAAATCGCATCGTTAATGGGCCGAACGGACAACGGTGTTGAAAAAAGGATCATGCGCCTTCGAAAGAACAGGAACGCTTAAACAAACCGTCTGGGGGATAAGAGGATGAAATCTGCAGAAGAAATGAAACAAGAGTTCCGCGAAAAATGGATGGCGCTAATTGCCATCTATGCTGAATCCGTCGATGCATTTTTCGATGAGGAAATCAATGACAATGACATTATGCAAGAGCTTCAAAAAGCGGCTGAGCTAAATCAACCAATCTCATTTGCGATTGGCCGGGATATCGTTACACACTGGATGACTAAGCACTGTTTCAAAGAGGGCTTTTTCAGAACGAAACAAGTTCGTCATACGGAGTTTAAGTTGAACATGGAACCAAAGAGCTGGCCGTTTCCGGATAATCCGGACAACAATTACCTGGTGTATATTCTGGAGAAAAGCAAAGCTTATCAAGCGTGTAAGAACCGTTATATTGCAAATGGCTATGACTACAATGAGAAAATTAATCCAGGTGGCGTTGTCGTCTCCATTGGACTAAAACAAGACAAGTTGTTTTGATCCCATGTAAGGAGCAGACCACATTCGTGAATTAGGCGGTTTTTCAGCCAAAAAACATCTGAATAGGAGTGAGTCCAGCAACGCAATTCTACTTTGCGTACGGATCCAATTTAAGCCACGTTCAAATGCGATCGCGCTGTCCGCGGGCGATCCCTTACGGTAGAGCCTACTTGCCGGATTACCAGATTGATTTCAAAGAAAATGGCAGCCGATGCGGCGTGACGACGATTGAACCAGCACTAGGCAAGTTTGTCGAGGGTGGGCTATATCGGATTACCGGCGAATGCAGAAAGCAGCTTGATCGATTTGAGGGTTACCCATTTACGTATTATCGCGAAAAGATAAGGGTCTTCACCTATGATCATCAGGAAATTATGGCGATTACGTATGTAATGCAAGACCACTTTTACAGAGCTGTTCCTTCCGTAGGTTACGTACGGCGTATCGAGGAGGGATACAAAGATTTTAGAATCCCGATGGATACGCTCCGATCAGCGTATAACAGCGTAAAGCGATCTGTCTATCATAGAGAAATAAGGGGGGCAACTCATGCCAGAACCAATCGTAGTGCTGAGATGGGTGATTGTACTAGCTGTGCTGCTGGGCATATTTTTCTACCTAACGTTAAAAAGACATAGGTCGATCCGGATCGTTTACAATCTCCTGATGAAAGCAAACTTGATCCTCATGTACCCAGTCGGGTTTGTTCTCCTATTCCTTTTCCCACTTTGGATTGGCATCTGGATTGGCTTCGAGATTGTTATAGCTATGACTGGTCGGATGGACTTAGTATTACCGCCGTTCTATCTAAACCTAGAAAATTTGGTTGATCTCTTGACGCCCTATGCAGCAGGGTTAATGGCCATTTTTATTATTGCTCTTAGATTGCCGGCTGGTCTCTTAAAAGAGGGAACCAAAATATCGTATGAAAAGTTTGGGAGGCTGCAATGGTGGGGCCGGGCAACAAGAAGCATGAAAGAGCGCTGGCAATGGCTTCCTACCGTTCAGGGGTTATTCATGCCCTATCTTTCGGAGAAGGCTGGGAGAGGAGAAATTAGAGGGGTCAGCCCAACGGCCAATGCAGGTGAGGATGAATATAAGATTGCCCACGCATTGGCAGATCATTTCAACGTGCCTGTTTTTATGCAGGCAAGCGATTTCGCCGAAATGGACCATCGTGATACTGAGCGAAAAGGGCTGGTCGATTTTAAGTACATCCCCGGGTTAGACGCGGGAGAGCTCCCACTGGTACTGGATCGCCCCGTACATTTCATTTGGGATATGAAAGGTTACTTGTGGTACAACGCCACCACTTTTAATCCCTTTAAAAAGCGCAAGCGCACGAATGAGGCGCTAGAAATGTATCATAGTTTGCTTGAAGATGACGGAATTATTTTGATAGATGCTGCCGTAAGAAGAACCACTCTCCAAGTATTAAATGAGATAATAATCTCATTCGTTCCTTGGATGTTTTATTACGGTGAGGG
The DNA here is from genome assembly GCF_042655525.1 of Cohnella soli. Lineage (NCBI taxonomy): Bacteria > Bacillati > Bacillota > Bacilli > Caryophanales > Paenibacillaceae > Cohnella > Cohnella soli. The sequence goes on along the minus strand of NZ_JBHSMI010000011.1, from coordinate 19,635 downwards.
GTCAACGTTTGACCGTGTAGCGAGTGTGATTCGGCGTCGGAGCGACCTATTCAGTGTTCAATTAGCTGGTGAAGGAAAATATAGGATCGCCATTATCCAGAAGCATACGATTGGAGTTGCCCGGCGAGAGGCTGTATAACTACTAATTCGTGCCAGGCTCAAATATAAGATTAACAAGTGGACTTGCTCTAGCGACATTAGAGCGGTCCATTTTTCTGTTCGGCTGGTCGGTCGCGAGATCGTCGACGCGGTTCCGGGGGTCTGGATCCGCAGCAGCTGCTCGCACAAGGCGGCGCCCGGGCGCCAGGCGAGACATCCGCGCCAGCAGCCAGTGATCCGGATCTGATCAAGCGATCGATCATCTAGGCGCCTGGTTAGCTCGCGCGATCGCCGCGGCGCCGGCAGTGCGGATCCGCAGCAGCTGCTCGCGTAGGGCGAAGCCCGGGCGTCAGGCGAGATGTCTGCGCCGGCAGCCGGTGATCCGGATCTCAAGCGATCGATCATCTAGGCGCCTGGTCAGCTCGCTCGATCGTCGAAGCGTTCCGGAAGTCCGGATCCGCAGCAGCTGCTCGCATAGGGCGAAGCCCGGGCGCCAGGCGAGACGTCTGCGCCAGCAGCCGGTGATCCGGATCTCAAGCGATCGATCGTCTAGGCGCCTGGTCAGCTCGCTCTATCGTCGCCGGTGCCGGCAGTGCGGATCCGGATCCGTTCAAGCGATCGATCAGCCAGGAGCCAGGTTAGCTGTCGCGATCGTCGTCGCTGCGCCGGGAGTCCGGATCCGCAGCAGCAGCTCGAACAAGGCGGCGCCCGGGCGCCAGGCGAGACGTCCGCGCCGGCAGCCGGTGATCCGGATCTCAAGCGATCGATCATCTAGGCGCCTGGTCAGCTCGCTCGATCGCCGCGGCGCCGGCAGTGCGGATCCGCAGCAGCTGCTCGCGTAGGGCGAAGCCCGGGCGCCAGGCGAGACGTCCACGCCGGCAGCCGGGATCCGGATGATCAAGCGATCGATCAACCAAGCGCCAGGTTAGCTGTCGCGATCGTTGCCGCGGCGCCGGCAGTGCGGATCTGCAGCAGCTGCTCGCACAAGGCGGCGCCCGGGCGCCAGGCGAGATGTCCGCGCCGGCAGCCGTGATCCGGATCCGATCAAGCGATCGATCAGCCAGGAGCCAGGTTAGCTGTCGCGATCGTCGCCGCTGCGCCGGTAGTGCGGATCTGCAGCAGCTGCTCGTACAAGGCGGCTCCCGGGCGCCAGGCGAGACGTCCGCGCCGGCAGCCGGTGATCCGGATCCGATCAAGCGATCGATCATCTAGGCGCCTGGTCAGCTCGCTTGATCGTCGAAGCGTTCTGGAAGTCCGGATCCGAAGCAGCTTCTCGCATAGGGCGAAGCCCGGGCGCCAGGTGAGACGTCTGCGCCAGCAGCCGGTGATCCGGATCTCAAGCGATCGATCGTCTAGGCGCCTGGTCAGCTCGCTCTATCGTCGCCGGTGCCGGCAGTGCGGATCTGCAGCAGCTGCTCGCACAAGGCGGCTCCCGGGCGCCAGGAGAGATGTCCGCGCCGGCAGCCGGGAGCCGGATCCGATCAAGCGATCGATCAGCCAGGAGCCAGGTTAGCTGTCGCGATCGTCGTCGCTGCGCCGGGAGTCCGGATCCGCAGCAGCAGCTCGAACAAGGCGGCGCCCGGGCGCCAGGCGAGACGTCGCCGGCAGCCGGTGATCCGGATCCGATCAAGCGATCGATCAACCTGGCGCCTGGTCGGCTTTCGCGATCCTCGAAGCGTTCCGGGAGTCCGGATCAGCAGCTCGAACAAGGCGGCGCCCGGGCTCAGGCGAGACGTCGCCGGCAGGCGGTGATCCGGATCCGATCAAGCGATCGATTAACCTGGCGACTGGTCAGCTGTCGCGATCGTCGCCGGCAGTCGATCCGGATCTGTTCGAGCGATCGATCATCTAGGTACCTGGTCAGCTGTTGCGATCGTCGCCGCGGTGCCAACAGTCCGCCCGAGCAGCCGGTGAGAAGTCCGTAGAAACGGCTGGCGATCGGGAACTTAGTGTGCCCCCGGTGGTATTTATCTTTAACAAAACGTGTCGTGCATATTGATATCTTGAAAAATACATTGTATAATTCAAATAGTGAGATACAGTTCTAGGAGGTGCGGCTTTCTATGAAGAAAATCGAATTAACCATCGAACAGCAGGAGTTATTTATGCAACTGTATGCCGGGCTTACTTCCGCTCAGATCGAAAAGGCACTCCGAAGCGCAAAATTGACCCACCGTGACTGGTTAGCCTTTGTCCGACTGTTCCGCGATTAGTTCCCTTTTCATCCCACGAGCGGCACTAAGAGAATGCCGAAATTTGACATGAAAGATTGCAATCGTAGTATGCTTGAGTCGAAAATAGTAGAAAAGGAGGTTTTAGTTTGCTGGATAATTTCCTGAAGGATCTTCTAAACATGTCCCAGACAGAGAAAATGGAATTGCTTCAGCTCTACCAAGAGCTCATGCGAGACCAACAACTGAAGCTTCTGACGAAAACGATCGCATCGATTACGGACGATGCGTGTACGCCGGCGTACATAAAGAAAGACACGCTTGATCGTGTTGGACGTTACGTAGTCGCAGCGAAACAGCATACAAGAGTAGAAAAGAGTTCAGGACAGCACGAGCCAATTCTCGAAAAGTATATGGTGATTAAAGTGAACTTTGCGGGACTTGGCTCGGAGCTTGACTCCACTCATTACGGGATCGTATGGGAAACTGGCCGCCGAAGGGACCACGTTAGTATCATACCGACGACAAGTTTTAAGCAAGAGTCGACGATCGAGACGGGGGAATCATTTAATATTGGCAAAGTCGACTTCTTGGATAAAGAGACTGTTGTCATGATGAACCAGATTACGAGCGTAAGTCGTAAACGTATAACGGGATCTGTAAGGCATTATGATCCTGGATCTAAACGTCCCCTAATCGTGAAACTGTCGGACGATCAGAAAAAGAGGATTCATGACGGATTCCGGGTTTACGGACTGGAGGAACAAACGCTCTATAACAAGTACATAAAAAACAGCCACGCGGATACGCTTCCTGTACTGGCCGATCCAGAAATGCAGTATTCGCATCTCTTCAGGCCGGTGATCGAAATAAGCAATACTAAGGATCTACTGGTGTATAAGCTTTATGACGATGCAAGGGAATACAGGTTAGAACGAAAATCTTTTTCGTTGACTGGAAGCACGAGAGTGGAAGCATTGAAAAATTGGGTTGAAGCTACGGCAACACTAGACCCGGCAGACCCAACGAAAAAAACGTATTCGGTAACGCGTGATGATGCACGTCGTAGTGCGTACGCTGTTATACAGACAGCAATTGCGGTGGCAGCGACGCCCGCGCCGTCGCCGACGGGATCTTAAATATATCCGTTTAACCTTGATTTTTTGAATAAATTAGTGTAAATTAAAAGCATAAGAAATGAAACACATGCTCCAGTGGGGCCTCGAAATACGCAGCAAATGCCCAGGTTGGGCCGCGAAATAAAAAAAGACACTCTTACCATCAGGTAAGGGTGTCTTTTTTTATTTGTCGTCTTCATCATCATATGGAAAAAAACCAATTGGCCGGCCACAAGAGGGGCAGAGGGAGTTAGAAACCCGGTTTAGCTCATTTGCGGCAGTGAATGCAGCCTCGGAGGAAACGGCTTTTAGGACAATTGAAATTTCAAGGTTGTTACAGTCGCTATATTCACAGTTTGAGACAACGTGGTACTTCAAAATCAATCCCTCCCTGCAGAACGGATATTCAAAGTCTATCCGAAGTTTCCGGGTATCAAACGCGCAACAATAGACGGATTGGCTGTTTTGGAATTGCTAAGATAAACAAGATAACATATAATGAAAATGGGTAGTTAAGCCCCGGGGCATTACGAGGCTAACAAAGCGACGGAGGTTCACATGATTTCTTTTGATGAAGCGAAGAGAATTGCAGATATCGTTAATTCAGCTGGTGGTCGTCGTCGGGATATTGTGAAGGTTATTTCATGTGATGGGGAAGAGTGTGGCGCCATATTTTTTGGCCAACCTCAGGACATGGGAATGCGTGAAGCGATCGAAGCAAGAACGCTATGCCCGAATTGCCGATCAAGGGAGCCTGCCAGGAAGAAGAGAGAGAAGAGCGAGAGAGCGCGTGTCCTGGGAGATGGTTCGACGATTTTGCAGTATGAAAGCAATGGTCAGATACGGGAATTCGAATTTTATGCGAAGCTGCTTAAAGCTCGAAAAATCAACCAGTACGTCATTCGTGTAGAAACAGAGGAAGGCGTGTACGACTTGATGAATACTCACGTTTTGTCGGCAGAGCCGTTCGCGACGACAGTTAGAGGGATTCCCCTCGATGAATTGGCTGCACGTGCTCACAGGGAGTCGTAAGTCGCTGCTTCTATCAGCTGGCGTAAGGGAATGCCGGCAAGACTGATCATCCAAAGATAAAGGGGATTAAATGATGTCGAATAAATGGGAGCATTATTCATCGTATATACGCGAGTTTCAATGCGCGTGCGGCCAGGGGGATTACAAGGTAATATCAGACACCTATAGGGACAACTATATGAGAGATAGAACCCAAAAAAGAGAGGGAATTTCCTGCGCGACATGCAACGACATTTTCATCATCGAAGGTACAAACCTGGTTCCGAGATCGGCACGCGAGGCTACGCTTGCAGCGGAGGCTAAGGTGCAACAATTGTGTCAGGCCATCAAACAGTATGCACTTAATAACTACGAGCCTCAGATGGTAGACTTCGTTTCGAAGATCCCGGCTAGCAAATGGTATGATTTATGGCAAGTGGGGACTCCAGCAATCGGAACCTTTCGTAAAGATTTAAAAATGACTGGTGTTAAAGGAACGTTTACAGGATTGTTATACGGAAATTATCCGCACAACGTTGAACGTATTATCTTGACGTTACAGTCATGTGGCATAGAAGATCCGCAGCTTATGACAAGGTATGATGTGCTCCAGAGTCTTATTCAAGATCACCGTATTGCCCAGGATGAGGAACGGGCTCAACGACATTCTGGAAATAAAATAAACGAGTATACATCCTATGCGGATCCAGAGGATCTATGAAGGGGCACTTATATGAAACCTTTATATAAATGGTCATGTCCGCAGTGTGGTGTGTCACATGTGAGCGATCGATCAGAAGGGGATTTATGCTGCGGGGACTGCTCAACTAACCCTGGTAAAGCGGATAGTATTGACGTACCGTTGGTAATGCAAGGTAAGCTTGATCTGGGCAGATGGCTCCTGGAGCAAATTAAGTCGCTTGTTTACTATCCCATCCTGGAACGAAAATGGGAAAGAAGAAACATGGCGAATTCACGACCGCTAACCGATAGCTATATAAAAGGGATAGGAGGAGCTGCAATGATGTCTTCCAAAGAGAAAGTGCTATACATATTGGGCGCTTTGACGGGTATCCTTGGAATGTTGTTCTTTCTTTCAACGTCCGGACCGTTCAATAAAGCGATTTTGGAATCAGATATCAGCCGGTTTGATGAGCTAGAATGGTATGAATTATTATTTGGCTTTGTTAGCGTCGGATTTTTTCTCTTTCTCATTCTAAGATCGATCGTACTTCCTTCCGTTTACCTAATTGCTGGAACCGTAAAATCCTTTCGTTCCAAGCGAACACGGGTAAAGTTTAAGGTAACAAAATGAGAATAACTAAATCGAATTATGAGTGGCTTATCGTTTTACAAATTGGTGAGTACCAGTATTGGATAAATCAGTTTGTAGCCCCTAGTTCAAAGGAATGTTTGGAATGGGCCCTTCTGATGCCTCACATCGTAAGCGTAATACCAGCGAATCATGGAGAATGGCCAGATAATCTTTCCGTATCTATTAGAGTTATGAAACACACTGATCCGCAGTATAAGGATCTGCTTGCTGATTTGCAGTTCGATGATCGTGCGGTAAATGTTGAAATTGGCGAAAATACTGTACTAGACAATAACTGGTTGGATACTTAATAAGTACTTGCGCTCTTCCAAAAAGAGAGGTGATCGCTACCTTTTGTAAAGAATTTGCAACCGAAGAAGAAGCCCAAGAGCGGCGCGATGAAATATCGTGAAAAGGGAGCGTTCTTTAATATGAGATTATATTTTTTAATATGGGGTCTTGTTGCATTTGTCGGTTTGCTGCATTTGATCAAATATGAAAATAGGTTTAAGTAATTCTATGAATTGAAGCTTGGCCGGCGATGCGGATCAGCTGCAGCAGCCAACCAGGGCGAAGCCCGGCCGGCGTGTGAGACGTCGCCGCGGTGCCGGCGATGCGGATCAGCTGCAGCGGCCAACCAGGGCGAGGCCCAGCCGGCACGCGAGACGTCGCCGCGGTGCCGGCGATGCGGATCAGCTGCAGCAGCTCAACTAGGTCGAAGCCCGGCCGGTGGGCGAGACGTCGCCGCGGTGCCGGCGATGCGGATCAGCTGCAGCAGCTCAACTAGGTCGAAGCCCGGCCGGTGGGCGAGACGTCGCCGCGGTGCCGGCGATGCGGATCCGCTGCAGCATCCGACCAGGGCGAGGCCCAGCCGGCGCGCGAGATGTCGCCGCGGTGCCGGCGATGCGGATCCGCTGCAGCATCCAACCAGGGCGAAGCCCGGCCGGCGTGTGAGACGTCGCCGCGGTGCCGGCGATGCGGATCCGCTGCAGTAGCTCAACCAGGTCGGAGCCTGTCCAGGGTGTGAGAGAAGTCGGTCGCCGCGGTGTCGGCGATCCGAAAGAGCTGCAGGAGCTCACCAGGACGACGTTCAGCCGGTGCGCAAAATGGCTGTCGGAGAAGCGATCGCAAGCAGCAGCTCAGACAATGGGCTAACTTATCGGCCAGAAAACGATTGACCATTGAATTGGAGGGAATGTGTAATGAAAGTACGTTACAAACACGGAAGTGAAATAGAATTTAAGTTTCAAGAGGGCGACGAGATTAAGATCATTGTCGTAAGCTTCCTTTATGCATCTGAAGATCGTCCAGAACGTATTTATCGTGCGCAGCTGCTTGAATTGGGGGAGCATGGTTTCTGGGCAAAGTTAAATTCAATTACCGTACATCCATTTTCCGAAGATGCGCGAAGAGAAGGGGAAACTGAAATCGTAGCGGACGATTATGAAGAGTTCTTCGGATTTAATGAAATTTATGGTGTGGTAGGTGCGGACGAGGAGTACCCCGATCGAAAAGATTGGGCTACATCGTTCGTGCTAGATGGACCATCGTGGAAATAAAGGGGGTACCTATGGAAAATACTGCTTTATCACCGATGTGGTCTGTATGGAAGCATAACGGGAAAGATGACGCAGAGTGGACGCCATTTGTCGTTGATGCCGACGCTGAGTATGTGAGGCACGTATATCGATACGTAAAAGAGGAAGTTTTCAAAAGCGGACTCTTACAACTCCGATGTGACGAAGAAGTAATAGACGAGTTTGAGAAGTTTCGTAATAGCGGCTATAACTTTAATCAGAAACAAGACAGCGAAGTAGGAGCAGTTAAAGAAATTAAAGACCCAAGGTTTGACGGTTACCGGGACATCGAGAAACTTTCAGCAATCAATTCCGTAGTACAAGGACTCTTCCTCCAGTATCGGGCGGGAGCTTGCTCCTATAAGCAATTCCTGGAGCATGCCGTCATTAAACTGCATTACGAACATTTACTATCCAAGCACGGAGGAGACGAGCTGGCACAGGAAGATCAGTCCATGGAGTCATTGACGAACAAGGCTGCGCTCGAGAAATTTAATCAGTTGCTGATCACCTTAGGGGAAAATCTTGATCGTGCCGAAGAGGTGCTTCGCTTTTTTACTCCCAATCCGGCATATGAGATGATGCTTAGTAATGTGAGTAGGAATGTTAGAGCCCTTATTTATTTACATCCGGAGTACGGCATATCGAATTCCGCTGCTGAAGAAGTAATCGCATTGAAAGCCAAAGAAATGATTAAAGAAGAAAAAGCACAGAAGTTAGAGAGACGGGAAAAAAAGAAAAAAGAAAAGGGAACGGTGACTGATTCATCGATTCCGGTTTTTGGGGTATCGGCAATCAAGCGTCCACGTGGGCGGCCAAGAAAGAATCAATGAGGGCCAACAGCGGTTAAAGACGTGAAATCTGGTGTAGGCGTGTCGTATTGCTGTGCCAAATAATCGGAAATCATTCTCCTAACATCGACCCCCAAAACATTCCAACGGTACGACGCGCTATCATCGTAATTTCCACAGAGATACTTCACTTCCAGGGACTCCTTCAGATGAGTGCGCTTGTAGATCTCAATTCCACGATTACGCAAAAGACTTTCAGATTTCCGCCATTCAGTTTCTGCTATATCTTTCGCCTGACTCAGCAACGTTACATACGGCTCGGGCGACTTAACCGATGCAACAATAACTTTAATATCCCTCTGTAGTTTGGCAAAGGCGAGCGCGGCTAAAATATTTGCCTTAATAGCTGCGCCGTCCTCAATCGTGGGCGGCCCCTTCCGATTAGACTTCATCACCTATAACCCCCCAATCTTCATCGGCAAATGAAAAGTTCTGCTCGACCAGCTCGACGGAAACAATACTATCGAAGTGGATGACACAACGCTGCTGGCCATCGGTGGAGCTTTGCAGTATTAAATGCCGCTTGAGTAAATCGACCTTCTGAATTGCACCGGTGAATTCCTGATGAGTTGTAATCTCAAAATAGCGGATCCACACTGGCGCGCTCAGCTGTAGCGCTAAAGAGACAACTTGCTGTATCTCTTCCCAAGCTTGATCCGGCAGTTCTCCACGATCCTCATGCTTTCTTTCTTCCCACAGCTGATCAAGCATCTCACCGTGCTGCGGTATGATGATACTGGTCCACTTCTTTGACCCTCGATCTCTAATCTCCCCAATGTTCATCTCTGATGTCCTCCGATCTGTCTGGACCTACTCACTGCAGTTCCATTCAAGTACGAGTTTGCACGGAAGATCACGCCGTTCCCGTATTTTTTTTTCAGCTTATCGACAGTCTCAAATAAATGCACCTCTCGTTCGTTTGCTTCCGGATCGTCGAACAAATCGAGCTGAATCAGATCCGGTGTCACTAAGTTGCTAATGCCAACATGAACGATCCGGATGGGCCAGCTTGGAGCGTCTTCCAGCAGCTCGTAAGTGGCAGTGCTTAGTTTTGATTCCTGAAGTGTGGGGGAAGCCAACGTTCGCGATTTTTGGATTGGACGAATTCCAGAATCGGCGTTATAACCCACCGCGACGGAGATTGTTCTTCCCGCAAGACCGGCAGCTCGCATCCGGCTCGTAACATCGTCCCATAGCTCGCGGATCAGAAATTTGACGTCCTCAAGCGTTCGATCAAAAAACAGGGTTTGGCCGTGCGAGAACCCTTTCCTCAATCGCTCCCAGGGTTGTATGGGATCCGTAAGGTCTACTCCAAAACTATGGAAATATAGCTGTTCGCCTATCGCTGGGCCGAAGGTTCTTCGGAGAACATCGAGGGGGGTTTGTGCTAACTGTCCGAGCGTGAGTATGCCTAAGCGATTCAGCTTTAGTTTTATTCGTGGACCAATCCCCCAAATATCCTCCACTGGCTGCGGCCAAAGCTTTTGCTCAAAATCTTCGTAACAGCATTCAGCAATTCCATCCTTCTTGCCGCGTATGTCCAAAATTAGCTTACTTTGAAGGAAATTATTTCCAAGACCTACTGCAATCGGCACTCCGCACTCTAATTTGATCATTGCCTGAATGTATCTTGCTGCTTCCCACGAATCCGACCATCTCGTTCCGTCCAGGAGGCATATATTTTCATCAATACTGTAGGGTCTTATAGCCTCTAGCGGCATGTATCTGTTTAGCAGCCGGACGATGGCCATGCTTACGGCCAAATATTCGTACATCTGCGCGTCCACCAGGAGGATTCGCGGATCTTTAGGGATTTCATAAAGCCTGCTCCCGGTTTTTATCCCGTATTCCGCTTTTAGCTTCGGGGTGGATGCAAGGATAACCGACCCCTTCCGGGAGAGATCGCCGGCGACAGCAAGATAAGTTTCGAGCGGATCGAGCCCGCGAAGTGCGCACTCAACGCTCGCGTAAAACGATTTTGCGTCTTGGCAGAGGCAGCGGTGCCTGGGCAATTTACTGTAGTCGATTTTCATGCTGTATTCACCTGCCATGATCGATCGATGTAATCCATATTATATACAGAACATACGTTCCTGTTCAATGGGATATCTATCCGTTAATCCTGGTGGGCGCCGCACAGTTCACTGCAAAAGCTACAAGCTCATTGATCATTTGAAAAAAACATGGTATAATTCAAGTATAACAACAGTCAGCGCGCGATACATCATCGGCGTATAGCAGGATCGAAAGACTGTGCATGGAGGAGATCACATATGGTTAAGTTTTGTCCATACTGCGGCGGGCAGGAGATCGAGGTGTGCGATGGGACGGCAAGCGTGGATGTGTTCTATGCGTCGAACACATCCGGATGTGAGCCGGACGAAACGATTGGTTCTTTGGAGTACCAATGTACACCGTGCCAGCTTCGTTTTTTTGCTGCCTAGAGAGCCTTTAACCACCGGCCCCAAACCGTTCATCCGGACCATTAGGGAAATCAGTTAGCGATCAAAAGGGGGAGGGAGAGTAAAGGGTGTGGATCTGTCAATACTGCGAAGAGGCATATGATCCAGAAGATACGGGAGTAGATCGTAGTGAGGAAGGCTTTTGGTGCGACTACTGCGATGGATTCACGTATTATTCCGGCGTACAGCAACACCGGTTCACGCTGATTTTAGAGAATGGAACAGACGGTAAGAAGCAGCTCGCACCTGCCGTCCCAATCAAGTTCAAAAAGCAAATGTCGGTTCTGCGTTGGCCTGGCGGAAAGAGCAAGTTCATTCCTTATATTTATTCAAAGCTGCAGGAAAACAAAACAAAGAGGCTTGTCAGCCCGTATACCGGCGGTGGCAGCGCAGAGCTCGCACTGTTGCAGGCTGGTGTCGTCGATCAGCTCGTTTTGAATGATCTGGACGTCGGGATTTATGCGCTCTATTGGGTCATGAAGAACATGCCGGATGACCTCATCGAGCGCATTCGCAGCTGCCGGCCATCACGCCAGCTCTATTTCAATGCACGACGCATCATAAAAAGTGATTACGCCGGGTGTTCCCTTCCGGATGCGGCTTGGTATACGCTTATAGTGAACCGGCTTGCCTATTCCGGGATCTACAAGGCGAACCCACTCGGCGGGAAGAAGGGGAGTAGAGAAGACTTAATGTCGCGCTGGAATCCGGACAAGCTATGCCAACGCGTTGAACAGATCCATGCCTTATCGGATCGTTACGAAATTTACAATCAGGATGCACTTGAGCTCATAGAGTCAGAATATTGGCAACAAGGAACAAGTATCTTTATCGATCCACCGTTCGTGGCCAAGGGGAAGCAGCTGTATCGCTGCTATTATGACGAAGGCGATCACTATGACCTTCAGATGCTCCTGGACTCTCTGCATCAGGGGATGCCTGGTGCAGACATCATCCTTACTTATGACGCAGATCCGCTGATCGAGCGGATCTATAGATATCCAACGGAAATCGAAAAGATAAGTCGTGTTTATTCAGTCTAGCCTCGAAGGCAAACATGCAGTGAAGGGCGGGGGAAAATTGTGGCAATGCCATATGAACCATCAGAACGATGCATCTACGTTCTGCAGTTAGAAAGTGGCTTTTTTTTCATTGGGCAGACTGAAGTTGAGCTCCTTGAAGAAAGAATTAAGTATCACATGAATAACAAGAACGCCGGAAGTTGGACGTCGATGCATCGCTCAATAGCTATAGCTGAGGTCGTTCGTGCTGGTTGTTGTACCTCAAACGAGGCGCGTATATTGGAAAATATTTTCACGCTTCAGTACATGTCACGCTACGGATGGTACAAGGTTCGTGGCGGGGATTATGGAATGGTCGATGAGATCCTTTTGTATAAGGCACTTTATAAAATCTCTATCAAAGGTAAGCTAGGATTTGAATTAATTAAACCGGACCATATGTCGGAGAATTACTTAAATAAGATTCAAAAGACGATTTTTCGTGGACCCAATAAACCTAAGGGCTTTGATGGGTATGAAATTGAAGTACAACGGAAAGTAAAGGTATCGATTCGGCAATGGTTTTCGAACAAGACGGAGAAATTCTCACTCGAGCAACTAGAGTCCATCGACTGTAATGAGATTTGCAAAGAGTGGATGCAAGTGAAGGCGCCCTGGTATGGACTTAGCCAAAGTGCATATCAAGACGTCTTTGACCAATTCGAATATCAGTTAGCAGGCAGGATCCGGAGATTTGCTAGATAACACGCAGCACAAGTGGGTAGTGGTAAAACAGGGCACAGAATGTATATTCCGTGCCCTGTTTATGGTATAATCAGGGTAGAAGTTGACCGAAATAGGGGCGTTAAGAGCCGAAAAACAGGGCACGGAAAACGGTAGAATGAGAATCCCAATTTCAGGAGGGGAGTCACATAGAAAATCTCACTAGATTTTTAGACAACAAGTGGGTCAGGATATTTTTCGGAGGAGTAGGGGCAATTGGTTTAATTGCGTTTATTTATTTCAGTGTAACGTTCGTTATCTCGACGTTCCATGAAGGTGCGTTTGATTCGTTCCGGTTAATGAAGATGCTATGGATACTCATTCTGTCCGTATTTAATATCGTCTTTTCACTGAGGGGTATGCAGACGAAATGAAATAAGGAGCGTGAATTTTATAATGGAGCTGTATTTCGTCGGTAAATACGACAATTGCGTGCCGTTTTCTTTAGTTGATGATACGGGGAGAATGTTTTGTTTAGAGACACGAAAGGACGGATCGAATATTCCCAATTCGGTAGACTATTTTTACGAGGGAAATTGGGTTTCCGGGAAAATTGTAGATGCCGATCTGTTCAATTACGATTTTGTCTCAAATGATGGGGAGATGATATTTACTGTCAATACAGAGCATCTATTCAGAGTTAGAGAGTCGGAGAAATACGTCGATTGGTTACGGAATAAACGAAAGTAGTCAGCAAACTGGGTAAGAAGTTTTCAAATTGGGAGAACGTCGAATTATATCAATAATGGAAATTGAACAGAGGTAATGCCGAAAAGGAGTGAACATTATGCGATTTATTCAACCTAAATTCCTACCTGTAACTAAAGAGAAGATAGTACAGTACAACATTGAGATTATGCGTTTTGTAGATAAAGCTGCAGGCGAAATTTTTAAAACAGCGAGTATGATGTCAGATGCTTTTGCACAGCGCGACCTGCTGGTTCTGAATGAAAAGGTTTTACATCGAACAATTTCAGATGACGAAATCTTAGAATTGAATAATATTCTTAGACGTTACGGATACATGAATTGGTTGTTTGGGCGCAAAACTGGTTGACGATAGATAACAACTAATAATCATAAGGAGAATGAGGTGAATCGAGGGATGAGTATGGGCCAGGTTAAAACATTTCGGACGATGTTGGAGCCGCTTATAAAAGGTCTTGAAAAGGATGTTGAGGAGCTGCAGCTCCGAATCGATAATCATCCGGATGCTCCGACGTATATGACAGAGGATCTTATTAGAATGAAAGATCGGCTAATTTTTTTAAGGGGACAATGGGCTGATGCAGAGAATAAAGGAAATCTTGACGTGCCTATATACGAACAAGGGAGTATAGAGTATTATCGGCAGTCCCTTGGGAAGTACAAAGAATATTTAGACACTATTACTATTCAAGACACGCAGCGCGTGCTGGGTGACGAAAAATTAAAACCGAATCAAAAAATTAAGATGTTGAATAATCTTATGAAAGTCTATCAGGAGTTTAAGGGTGAATCCGCTAATTAAACCTAGTGAATAAGGAGCGTATATTATGGCTATTGATTATTCGAAAAAACATTTTTGGACAGTTCAGCTACTTGAGGAAACTTTGAAAAATCATACAGTAATTAAACCTAATGAGTCAGGAAACTTTGATCTGCTGTGGCAGGCGAAACTTGATTGCGAGAAAACAATTGGCAGCGTGATCCGTCCAGCGTAACAAAATGAATATTCGGTTCTTAGAAAGGCGGGATAGTTTGTCGGAAGAAGATAAGCTCTATAAACAAGCAATGAAGTGTGTTGCTGCACTCGTTGACGAAGTGATCAAGAGATGTGATGAGGTTGCAGAAGAAAATCACTTTGAAAGAGATTGGGTATTGGATAAATTCAGAGAGCAATTCAGTAAAGCGAAACGAAAATAAAACGAAGGAGTGAAAGAAGAAATGAAAATTGATGTTTATGAGGATCATGACGGAAGCAAGTTGGTTGCTATGTTGGTGGCGGACGATGGATCGAAACGTGAGTTGGCAAGGTCGGAAGTAGGCAATGATGATCTGTTGAATAAAATCGATGATATGAATTTATCGCATCTGACAGTGACATTTCATTGGGCTTCTGCCAGGGAGAAATCTTAGAAAGATCAGATAAGGATGTGGCGATTATGTTTTTCTCGTTTGCCATTAGCGCAGGTTTATTCTTTTTTTCCAGACGCTCAACCGACAAAAAGGAAAAGAAGTTCCTCTACATCGTGAGCGCTGCCTGTCTTTTTTCTGGAATATGTTTATATATTTCAACGCTTTTTAATGAACACCGTTTGGATTTTTTGTTGTAACCCATCGTTCAAATAAGTTGAGAAGGGGTGAACTAAATGGCTTGGGTTAAAGTCGGTGGTGTCAATCAAGGTTCAGACATCAAAGACGAGGTGCTAGATGCGATACGCCCGTATTTCAAATTATTGTTCGCAGACTTTATGGAGGAACTACGGAAACTTCGATTTCAGAAGGAATGGTACATACGCATCCTTATCACAATTTTTCCCACCTTAATTCTTTCGTTGATTTTTGGGGAGAGAACAATAAAGTCTATTCTGAGCAGCTTTTATCTGGAAGAAAGTATTTGGGCGTACTATATGCTCCTTTGTTTATTAATCCTGCTTTTTGCCGGCGTAGTATGCGTCTGGAAGCTGACCAAGCTAAGGGAGTTGGAACGAGAACATGATTCAAAGTGGATGATGTTTGTTCACTTGTATCATGATCGATATCTGCTAGAGGGAGCCTCTTGCTTTTCCGAAATTAAAAAATCTCAATCAAGATCATCATAATATCTATCCATTGGGGCGTGTGTCGCGATGTCGATTGAACGAATTCGGGGTGGATGGACGAAAGTACCTGAACACCTGAAGACAAGAACAATGCTAGCTCAGCTTGGATTTAAGCCGGGTGGTGAAGCTGTTGCTGAAGTTTGGGGCGGTCATCAGTGGTATCAGCTCTTTGACGAGAAGAGCGCAATCCCAAAACGAAAATTTTCCGATAAGCAACGAGCTGCCTCCTTAGAATCCCTTGAAATAGCGCGTGCCAAGTCTGTAGCTGAACGAACCTGCTCGCAATGCAGTGAGGTATGGGGGAAGAAGGAAATCCGTAAGCAACCGGATGGAAAGCTCATTTGCAAGCGCTGCATAGACTATCTGCATCGAGAGGCAGTCTATGAACGGCGGGTACACGAAGGGATGGAGAGATTCCGCAGCTGGTTCGCAACCGACTTCGTTATCCTGGATACAGAGTCAACTGACCTGGACGGAGAGATCGTTGAGATCGGCATAGTTGATCGACAGGGAAATACTATATTTCACTCGCTAATCAAACCAATTCGGCCTGTGGCGGATGACTCGCCTGCTACGCGTATTCATGGCATCACTAATGCCGAGCTAGAAGATGCACCGGTGTGGGCCGATATTCGAAACGACGTGCGGGCCGTTCTATGTGGCAAGCTGGTACTGGCATATAATGCTGAATTTGATTCGAAGATGGTCGCAAATAGCTGCAGCAGGAACGGTGTGCCTTTACTGGACGGAATAGAGTGGGATTGTGTTATGGAGGCGTACCGTTTACGTTGCGGCGAAGAGCGATGGATCAGCCTTGCGAATGCATCAGGTAGATCCACCGCGCATCGAGCAATTGCGGATTGCCTATCGACACTTGCAGTCATAGAGAGGCAATGGGTTGATCAGGGACTAATAGTAACAAGTTAATTAATTTCTCCGGAAGTGGGTTTGCTGGCGCCGCAGGCCAACGGACGAAAGGAGTCGGTCTTATCATGTACGACACAGCTTCTGAACATGCTGCACATGTGGATAGATTAAAGCAAATGAATCCAGAGAGTATCCGGGAAGCCAAAATTAAAAGCTTGATAGACGCTGTTAGAAATCAAGAACTGTCTCTGCAGGACGTGGCTCAATATACAAATATCAGCATGGAGCAGATGAATGAATGGTTGTCTTCTACCAATATGAAATGAGACTCGCAGTCGAAGCCAGTGTGGCCAGAGGGGAATGATTTGTAATGGCTCAACTTGCAAGAATACCAACCTATGCTGACCAACATGATCATCTGGAATACTGGATTGGCGAGTATTTGGTTTATCTCGAACATGAGGGTACCGGTGAGCTGCAAAGAACGAAGAGATTCCTTTATCGTTTTCTTGAATATATTCGAACGCGCTACGACGGAAACGATCAGGTATCGATCTTGGTTTCACGTGATACTAAGGCGTTTCTTAAATGGCTCCATGATAAGGAGAGCGATGGCGGATGCAATTATTCAGTCTCTTACGTGAATAGCCATCATGTCGAAGTGGGTCTTTTCTTAAAATGGCTGGGGATTCGAGCTCCGCTTTTACTCCCAAATAATCCGATAAAGGGAGTTTCGATGGTTCGGGCAAAACCAGAACCGGAGGCAAAGGCGCTTTTACCGAGGCAGATTACAAGTTTGTTAAACATAGCCGACCGGCTTCCCATCTTACACACGAGGAAGAATGCGCGTCCCTACCGGGACCGAGCGATTATATATGTTTTGTTAGACTCAGGTCTTCGCAGGCATGAGTTGACAGGTGTCGATCTCGTTCAGCTCATCCCTTACGATGTCGAACAGTTGAAGAATGCCCGTAGAGTCAAACTGATCAGGGTACGGGGGAAAAGGAAGACAGAGAGAACGGTATACTTGTCGGCTGAAGGTCGATCAGCAGTTGTAGATTATCTCGAGAAAGAACGGCATCTCGATGACTATCCAGGCGCGACAGCACTATTTCTAAGTTCAGGTCCATCCCAAGATAAGCGGCTACATGTTCGAACCATTAACAAGATTGTAGAGCAAGTCGGCCGCTGGCACGATGCAGCATTTCCGGATCCGGATCGCAGTATTGCCCCGCTGTCCCCACACGATCTGCGCCATACCTGCGCGAGCGAGCTGAGGCGCAACAATCCTAAAATGACAGACGAAGATCTGATGATCTATATGGGATGGGTCGACAAAGATCAATTATTGCGATACACGAAGGCTAAGGAAGAAGTCATATCATGGTTTGTCGAGCAGAGTAGCCAGGGGAGGAAGTAAAATGTGGTCCGTATGGCGGCATGGCGCACTTCGCACCAGTCAATGGAAAGCTGAGCTTTCGCCAACCGATGATGAGCAATACGCCAGGCATGTGCTGCGATATATCCATGAAAAAATGAAGGAAGGCACAGTTGAGCTTAGGTTTGAAGATGTTGTAGAAGAGAAACTGACGAAAACCAGAGGGGAAAGTGAGAACGAAGGCAGGCAGTCGGCACTAGGAAAGGAAAAATACTTCCCACTTATCGCTGAACCGATTCTCGAGCCGTTGGCTGCGGCGAACAGAGTGTTTGGTCCGATCTATCAAAAGTATAAGGACGGGCAACTGTTTTATTCCGACATGCTCGTGGAAACTGTAATAGCCCTTGCTGACTGGAACAAGGTTGGTCAAGCCCTCGAAGACCACCTGTGGGAAAGCGGTAGCGATTCCTTTCCGACTGAGCGCATATCAACGAAACGAGAGGCGCGTAGGCAATTAAATCGAGGCTTAGAGGCATCTTCTAATCATATTGAA
Source organism: Cohnella soli (assembly GCF_042655525.1). NCBI lineage: Bacteria > Bacillati > Bacillota > Bacilli > Caryophanales > Paenibacillaceae > Cohnella > Cohnella soli. The sequence continues at coordinate 1,645 of NZ_JBHSMI010000011.1, read as the reverse complement.
CAGGTAGGGGTATTAATTAATTTGCTCTACTCCGAGTCATCGCTTGCATACCTGACAAATCGTATAAAGCAGGATATTAGCTTTCTACAATCGTATACTCGTGGGAAAGACCAAAAAGAATAGATAGGGTTTCAAGGATCAGCGGTTACATGTTAATATTTAGAATCATAGATTTTAGCGAAATGAGGTTGCCGAATGCCTGCAAAGGTGGAGTTGACCGGGGACGTGCAAAGCGTTAGAAAATTTGCGCATCCTGAGATCAAAAATATGTACTGGACATGCCTTGAAGTTCTTGATGATGCGGGGACATATAATGCCCTGGATAATCTACCAATTCCAGAAGCCTTAACATACACGGTCTTGTTGAACGACAAGTTAATGCATATTGTCTCTAATCAGCTACAAATTGCAAACACTGAGTTAGTAGGGTCGAAAATCTTTATTGGCGGTCGGCCGATAATAAATCTGCCACCAGGGGTCCTTGGGCGTGGATCGATCGCACTCGTGGCACACTTCGCGAGGAGTGAGGCGCAGCCGGCTGAGTACACGAATGCCATGAAAGATACGAAAATCTTCTGGCCAATTGACAAGCTTGTTGTACCTGATGAGTTTAAGGCACACGTGCCCAAACAGGAAAAGATTCAAGCAGCTTTAAGCTATTATTACGAGAACGGGGAGATGGAGAAGCCTGTTCTTGTTCAGGTTAATGACGATGGAACCGGAACCATGAAGGATGGTTATGTTCGCTACATAGCTAGCCTTCAAATTGAACGCGAGCAGATATGGGTTGTTGGTGAAGGTGTTGAACAATTATACCAGACAGATGCGGATGAGATAGCTGAAGATGGAACACAAAAGAAAATGTGGCCACTCGAAAGCATAGTAATTCCTGAGGGGTTCAAGCCCCCAAGGGAGGAGAAAATTCTTTCTGCTATGGCTTATTATGAAGAAAACGGGCAGATGGAAAAACCAATAGAAATAATTGTTCTTCCGGAAGGAATAGTGCAGCTAAGAGATGGACTGGCGAGATACTATGCATACCAACGACTTGGAATTAAAAAAGCCTGGATAATCTATTGATACCGCTGGCTCTCACTAATTGTGTGAGGGACTGCGGTATTTTTGTTTCTGATTTGTCTCTTCGGAGATTGAGTCGGTCGTCTCCGGCTAGCCGACCGTCGCCCTGGTTGAGCAGCTGCAGCAGATCCGGATCGCCGGCGTCGAGGGGACGTCTCGAGAGCCGGCTGATCGTTGCCCAGGCTGATCAGCTGCAGCGGATACGGATCACCGGCACCGTGGGGACGTCTCGAGAGCCGGCTGATCGTTGCCCAGGCAGGGCAGCTGCAGCGGATCCGGATCACCGGAACCGTGGAGACGTCTCGAGCGTTTGCCGATCGTTGCCTGGTTGAGCAGCTGCAGCGGATCTGGATCGCCGGCATCGAGGGGACGTCTCGAGCGGTTGATTATCGTTGCCCTGGTTGAGCAGCTGCAGCGGATCTGGATCGCCGGCGTCGAGGGGACGTCTCGAGCGTCTGCCGATCGTTGCCCTGGTTGAGCAGCAGCAGCGGATCCGGATCGCCGGCACTGCGGCGACGTCTTGAGAGCCGGCTGGTCGTTGCCTGGTTGAGCAACTGCAGCGGATCCG
>NZ_JBHSMI010000010.1:0-73356 GCF_042655525.1 Cohnella soli | reverse complement strand
GAAGAACACCAGGTTGATAGGCTCGAGGTGGAAGCGCAGCAATGTGTGGAGCTGACGAGTACTAATCGGTCGAGGGCTTATCCTACAACAGTTTCACACATGTTAAACGCCGGATACTTCTTCAATAACGCTTTGTTTCGCTTCCAGTTTTCAAGGCGCAAGCTTTGACTCATCAGTTGGTCTGGTGGTAATGGCGGAGGGGTTCCACGCGTACCCATCCCGAACACGACCGTTAAGCCCTCCAGCGCCGATGGTACTTGGACCGCAGGGTCCTGGGAGAGTAGGACGCCGCCAGGCTGATGATTTACTGAAAAGCACCCGTGAGGGTGCTTTTTTTGTTTGCTGACGTAGGGGTACTCGCGATTTCCTCGCCGGAAGGACATGGTACTCGCGGATTCCTCGTTGGAAGGGCATGTTCGACCACTTGTGGCATGTCTTCATGGAAAAGTCCATTAAAACAGCACCCTAACAGGTGAAACGATCGGCGTTCATGGAAAAGTCCATTACAAATTGCCGATTGAGCGGGTTTAGCCTCCTGTACCCTCGAAATAACTGTACATATCCATTAACGCGCCTCCTCCACGGTACGAAAGAGACCAACTTACTGGATTTTTCCATGAAGCGCACCGCAACGCTCGGATTGACCCACCTCCTCTCAAACAACAGACTCCATCTTGCTCACCAAGCAGGCTCCGAGCGCCGAGTTACTTACTCTCACGCACCATCTCGTCCACAAACTAGACTCCGACCCCAAGTTATTTACTCTCACGCTAACAGGTCTTTTCCACAAAGCAACCTACCCCTGATAATTCTGACTGACGAAGGAAAAAGCGCCAGCGCTCCCAGAAAGTCAGACGAGGCGCGAAATGATGGCCTGTAAACACTACCGTAACACGGCTAACGTTTACGGGAGGAATGCTCCATGTCAGTCCGAAGTTGTTCGATCCGTTCGAAGCGATTGCGCGTTATTTCCTTGATGATTGTTGTTGTCTTGACGACTGTTTGGGTTGCAGGCTGTTCGTCCGATAACCCGGGAGCCATGAGGAAGCAAAGCGTAGCTGATTCCGGATCAACCAGAGTTCCGCAGAAATTATCTCCAGATCCTACCCCAACCGAAAAGCCGACACAGAGCGCGACGAAATCAAGCAAAGACGACAATGTACCAGTTACGCTGTCATCTTCGAAGCAACCGGTAAGAGCCATTTATGTCACATCACATGTCGTCAACGGCAGCAGACTCCGGCAATTGATCGACCTCGTCAAGACGACGGAGTTGAACGCGATGGTCGTCGACGTGAATAGCGGCGTTTCGTTGGTTGCGCCAACTCGAAGCGGCAATAAAGCGGATTATACGACACTGACGTGGTCGGATCGGAAGTCTGCGCTCCATTTTAGACAGACAATTAAACAATTGAAGAACGAGGGAATTTACTTAATTGCGCGTATCGTTACGTTCAAGAACCCGGAATTGGCGAAGGCCATGCCGTCGTGGGCCATTAAGCGCAAGGACGGCTCCGTATGGCGGGACCGCAGCGGCACGCCTTGGATTGATCCGTATAAGCAGGAAGCCTGGGAATATTCGCTGGCGCTCGCCGAGAAAGCGGCTGAACTCGGGTTCGATGAAGTGCAGTACGATTACGTGCGTTTTCCAGAGAATGCAGCTCAAGTCGACAAAATCGTCGCATACGCAAACGGTGGAGGCTGGAACAAAAGTGATGCCATTCGCAAATTTTTACACCGGGCCAACGTGAGAGCACACAAACATGGCGCGCGCGTGTCTGCGGATGTCTTCGGCATGGTCGGATCGTCCGATGACGACATGGGGATCGGCCAGAAATGGGATGCCATTGCGCCAGAGGTCGATATGATCTCACCGATGATTTATCCTTCCCATTATTCCAAGGGCATGTGGGGCATCGACCATCCTGATCTGCGCCCGGGAGCGATTATCGCTCACGCTCTGAAGGATGCGGACAAGCGCAATCGGCGTTTGAACGAAAAGGGAATCAAGACTGCCGCAGTGCGTCCTTGGTTGCAGGGTTTCACTGCTGGCTGGGTGCATCCTCACCAGAAATATGACGAGAAACAGATCCGGGAACAGATCGTCGCCGCGAGCAAGGCGGGAATCAACTCCTACATGTTATGGAACGCATCTTGCAAGTATCCGAGATTTACCACATAAAGAGTGTTATTCCTTAACCGCAAAAAGGTTGATTTAATGCGGTTTCAGCGCCCCTGTTATGCTTGACAGTCCGTTACCGCCTCTGCTAAGATTGACGATAATTAATCGGAGACATTAGCCGGCAGGTCCGGCAATAAGGGGGTAATTCGTTTTGTGGCAAACGAAATTCGCCAAAGAAGGGCTTACATTTGACGACGTGCTGCTTGTTCCACGCAAATCTTCCATTCTTCCCAGGGACGTAGACGTATCAACGGTGCTTAGCCCTTCGGTCAAGCTGAATATTCCGCTGATTAGCGCGGGGATGGACACGGTCACGGAATCGGCTTTGGCGATCGCAATCGCTCGTGAGGGCGGAATCGGGATCATCCATAAAAACATGTCGGTCGCGCAACAGGCGGAAGAAGTTGATCGGGTCAAGCGGTCGGAGAGCGGCGTTATTACGAATCCGTTCTCGCTGACACCGGATCATCACGTATACGATGCCGAAGAATTGATGGGCAAATATCGTATTTCGGGCGTTCCGATCGTCGACAATGACGGCAAATTGGTCGGTATTCTCACGAACCGCGACTTACGTTTCGTTCATGATTTTTCTATCAAAATCAAAGATGTAATGACAAGCGAAGAGCTTGTAACTGCCCCAGTCGGCACGACGCTGCAACAGGCAGAAGGCATTCTGCAACGTCACAAGATCGAGAAGCTTCCGCTCGTGGACGAGACGAACACGCTGAAGGGGCTTATTACGATCAAGGATATCGAGAAAGCTATTCAGTTCCCGAACGCGGCCAAAGACCGTCACGGACGTCTTCTGGTCGGCGCAGCAGTCGGCGTATCGAAAGATACGTTCGAGCGGACCGAAGCACTTGTGAATGCAGGCATCGATGCGCTTGTCGTTGATTCCGCGCACGGCCACCACATCGACATTGTATCGATGGTTCGCAAATTGCGCGAGAAATATCCGGATCTGACGATTATCGCGGGCAACGTCGCAACGGGAGAAGCGACGCGCGATTTGATCGAAGCTGGCGCATCCGTCGTCAAAGTCGGCATCGGCCCGGGTTCAATCTGCACGACTCGTATTATCGCGGGTATCGGCGTACCGCAGATTACGGCGATTTACGACTGTGCCTCCGTGGCACGTGAATATAATGTTCCGATTATCGCTGACGGCGGTATCAAATATTCCGGCGAGATCACGAAAGCGATCGGCGCGGGCGCGAGCGTTGTTATGCTTGGCAGTTTGTTCGCCGGCACGGAAGAGAGCCCAGGCGAAGCGGAGATCTACCAAGGCCGCCGCTATAAGTCTTACAGGGGCATGGGTTCGATCGGTGCGATGAAGGAAGGCAGCAAGGACCGTTACTTCCAAGAGAATGAGAGCAAGCTCGTTCCTGAAGGTATCGAAGGCCGTATCGCTTACAAAGGTCCGTTAAAGGATACGATCCACCAACTTCTTGGCGGCCTTCGTTCCGGTATGGGCTACTGCGGAACGGCTTCGATCGAGGAATTGAAGAACGACACGCAATTCGTTCGCATTACCGGAGCAGGGCTTCGCGAGAGCCATCCTCACGACGTTCAGATTACGAAGGAAGCGCCTAACTACTCCCTATAATCGAATGTTTTACAGTCAATGAAATATTGCCATTATGAGAATGGTTAAAAAGAGCCGAAGGGAGGAAAACATCCGACCTTCGGCTTTTTCCTTGCGGACGTCGTATGTTACAATAGGGCGGTGTTATTTTATCGAAAAGGGGAGAATGCGTTGAATCGCAATGTTCTGAAATCCACTATGAAAGCATTCATCACAAAGCGGTTCGTCGCCGCTGTCGTCCTATTCCATCTTATTGCTTTGTACGGTTTGTCCTCCGTCGCTTCGGCTGCGGATGCGGCTTTTGCCCCTCCCCAGTTAAATGCCAAATCTGCGATTCTGATGGATTCCGAAACCGGGCAAATTTTATATCAATTGGATGCAGATAAGCCTCTTCCACCTGCAAGTATGTCGAAAATGATGACCGAATATCTCGTGTCGAGAGCTGTCAAACAAGGCCAATTGTCGTGGGATGATAAGGTAACGGTCGGAGAAAACGCGGCAAAACAAATCGGTAGCCGTATTCTTCTCGCGCAAGGGGATCAACATACGCTTAAGGAACTCTATATCGCAATGGCCGTATACTCGGCGAATGACGCGACAGTACAGCTCGCAGAGCAAGTGGCAGGCACCGAAGAAGCGTTCGTTAAGATGATGAACGACACGGCTGTTGAGCTGGGCATGAAAGATTCTCATTTCGTGAATGCGACTGGCCTCGATCGCGCCGATATGCCGGAGAGATTCCGCCCGGCGGCCGAAGGGGAGACGCTGATGTCCGCCAAGGACGCGGCTACACTCGCCTACCACATCATTAAAGAAGAACCTGAGTTTCTGGAAACGGCCAAAATCCAGGAGTACAAGTTCCGTCCTCGCGATAAGGAACCGATGAAAAACTGGAACTGGATGCTCGGTTCCAATAAGAATAATCCAACGTTAAAGAAATTCGCTTATGAAGGCGTAGACGGTCTGAAAACCGGGCATACCAGTAGCGCGGGCAACTGCTTTACCGGGACCGCGCTTCGCAATGGCACGCGTCTTATCGCGGTCGTCATGGGCGTTCCGGGCGGGTTGAACGACGGCAAGCGCTTCTTGGAGACAGCGAAGTTGTTCGATTACGGTTTCCACGGTTTCGAGAAGAAAACGGTCGTGCAAGCGAAATCGATCATCAAGGACCACGAGACGCTTAAAGTGAAAAAAGGCAAATCGAAATCTGTTCCTGTCGTAACGGCAACCGATGTGACGATCATGGCACCGAAAGGCGCTGTCATCGAGCCGGTTGTACAAGAAGTAAAGAGCGTACAGGATCCGCTTGTCGCCCCGATTAAACTCGGAGACAAAGTCGGCACGGCGACTTATAAATACAAAGACCCTTCCACTCAAGAGGAGAAGACGATTACGATCGACCTTCTTTCGTCCGAAGAAGTAAGCAAAGCCAGCTGGTGGAGGTTGCTGTTCCGCGCGATCGGCAATTTCTTCTCGGGATTGTTCCACGGGATCGTGAATCTTTTCTAAACGCAGAAGGTATGACATTTCCGACTCAATAGGTTGTCTATTCCTCGCTTATCATGTAAAATTTATGTTTAGAATCTTCGGGAGGCTTGTGAATATGGAAACGGGAACTTCGAGAGTTAAACGCGGCATGGCCGAAATGCAAAAAGGCGGCGTTATCATGGACGTTATGAGCGCCGAGCAAGCGAAAATCGCGGAAGCGGCGGGCGCAACGGCAGTTATGGCGCTGGAACGCGTACCGTCGGACATTCGAGCAGCAGGCGGCGTCGCTCGTATGGCGAACCCTGAGCTTGTCGAACAAGTCATGAAAGTTGTCAGCATTCCAGTTATGGCGAAAGCACGGATTGGTCACTATGTCGAAGCTCGCGTATTGGAGTCGCTTGGCGTCGACTATATCGACGAAAGCGAAGTGCTCACTCCGGCTGACGAAGTGTACCATTTGGACAAAAGCGAATTTACGATTCCTTTCGTCTGCGGCGCGAAAGACCTTGGAGAGGCGCTTCGCCGTATCCAAGAGGGCGCATCCATGCTTCGCACGAAGGGCGAGCCGGGAACGGGCAACATCGTAGAAGCTGTTCGTCATATGCGGTTGATCAACAGCCAAATTCGCAAGGTGCAAAACCAATCGAAGGACGAGCTGTACAACGAAGCGAAAGTACTCGGAGTGCCTTACGACCTGTTGCTGAACATCCACGAGACGGGACGTCTTCCGGTCGTTAACTTCGCTGCGGGCGGCGTTGCGACTCCTTCCGACGCGGCGCTTATGATGCATTTGGGCGCAGACGGCGTTTTTGTCGGTTCCGGTATTTTCAAATCCGACAGCCCTGAGAAATTCGCGCGCGCGATCGTCGAAGCGACGACTCACTTCACGGATTACGCGTTGATCGCACGTGTATCCAAAGATCTGGGCGAGCCGATGAAAGGTATCGACATCAAACAATTGCACGCTTCCGAGCGGATGCAAGATCGCGGTCTGTAAGCCGCTCTTGCCTGTCGGAGAAACGGGTAAGCGGTTAGTATAGAATCGTAACGAAGCGGCTTCCTTCTGGCATAGCACAATGCCGAAGGGGGCCGCTTGAGATATTTTATAACGAGCATGGGAAGAGGGAACGGCGAATGAACATCGGAGTATTGGCGCTGCAAGGGGCGGTCGCCGAACATATACGCAGCATCGAGTTGGCCGGAGCAAAGGGCGTACCTGTGAAACGGGTCGAGCAACTGGCGGAGATCGACGGTCTGATCATTCCCGGAGGCGAAAGCACGACGATCGGAAAGCTGATGCGCAAGTACGAATTCATGGAGCCGATCCGAAACTTCGCTGCGGAAGGAAAGCCCGTATTCGGCACATGCGCGGGGTTGATCGTACTCGCGGATCGGTTGGAGGGCGATGAGGAACCGCATCTTCGGCTGATGAATATGAAGGTGGCGCGTAACGCATTCGGCCGCCAGCGCGAAAGCTTCGAGACCGACTTGGATGTCAAAGGTATCGACACACCTCTGCGGGCTGTCTTTATCCGTGCGCCACTTATTACGGAAGTGGGCGACAACGTAGATGTGTTGTCGGTATATAAAGGGGAGATCGTGACGGCAAGGCAGGGCAACTTGCTCGCGTCTTCCTACCACCCCGAGCTGACGGACGATTATCGTCTGCACGAACTGTTCATTCGCATGGCCAAGGAGAGGGGAACTTCGCATGTTGGACATTAAATTGCTACGTCACGACTACGAGAAAGTCGAGCAGGCGTTACGCAATCGCAACGCATCGCCCGATTTGATCGCAGAATTCCCGAAGCTGGACGTCTCGCGCCGGGAGAAGTTGACGGAAAGCGAGCAACTTAAAAATCGCCGTAACGTCGTCTCGCAAGAAGTTGCGAAGCTGAAGAAAAGCGGAGAGAATGCAGACGATCTGATCGTCGAAATGCGTGCGGCTGGCGACCGGATCAAGCTGCTCGACGACGAGATTCGCGAGATCGACGTCGAGATGGAACAACTGCTGCTGTCGATCCCGAACGTGCCTCACGAGAGCGTACCGGTCGGCAAGTCCGAAGAAGATAATGTCGTTCTGCGTGTGGTTGGCGAACCGACCTCGTTCGACTTCGAACCGAAGGCGCATTTCGAACTGGGCACGTCGCTTGGCATAATGGATTTCGAAGCAGCTTCGAAAGTAACGGGTTCGCGTTTCGTGTTCTACAAAGGGCTTGGAGCGCGTCTTGAGCGGGCGCTTATCAACTTCATGATGGATCTCCATGCCGACCAGCATGGCTACGATGAGATTCTTCCGCCGTATATCGTCAATCGCGACAGCCTCGTCGGCACGTCACAATTGCCGAAATTCTCTGAAGATCTGTTCAAGATCGAGGGTACGGATTACTTTCTCATTCCAACGGCGGAAGTGCCAGTTACGAATTTTCACCGGGAAGAAATTCTGGCGGCCGACGCGTTGCCGCAGGCGTTCGTTGCTTTCAGCGCGTGTTTCCGCTCCGAAGCGGGTGCGGCTGGACGGGATACGCGCGGTCTCATTCGTCAGCATCAATTCAACAAAGTCGAGCTTGTCCAACTGGTCGCTCCGGACAAGTCCTATGAAGTGCTGGAGCAATTGACCGGCCACGCGGAACGCGTGCTTCAATTGCTGAATCTGCCTTACCGGGTGCTGGCACTCTGCACCGGCGATATGGGCTTCGGTTCGGCGAAGACGTACGATCTCGAAGTGTGGCTGCCGAGCGCGGGCACGTACCGCGAGATCTCGTCGTGTACGAACTTTGAAGATTTCCAAGCCCGCAGAGCAGGCATTCGCTACCGTCCGGAAGCGGGCGCGAAGCCGGAGTTCGTGCATACGCTGAACGGATCGGGGCTTGCCCTCGGTCGCACGGTCGCAGCGATAATCGAGAACTATCAGCAAGCCGACGGTACGATCGTTGTACCGGAAGCGCTCCGGCCTTATATGGGCGGCACAGCTGTGATCGCTCCTCGCTAAGTCGATTGGTACGGGGGAAGATAAAATCGGCAGCGAAAGCGTTAAGGCTTGAACTCGTGCTTTCGGTTATGATATGATATCTTGGCAGTCGCGGGACTTGACTCGGCATTCGCCGAAGTAGCCCGCCGCCAAGCATGGAGAGATACCGAAGCGGTCATAACGGGGCGGTCTTGAAAACCGTTAGGGTGCAAGCCCACGTGGGTTCGAATCCCACTCTCTCCGCCAAAAATTAATAATCTGCGATTAAGGGCGTCGAGTGGGATGAGAACGGGCCGTAAAGCGGACATGCCATAAGGCATGTTCGTAGGCCCCGGCGTGATAGTCGCGTTATAGAAGCAACCGTACTAACTAGCACGGTTGCCGTAGCGACGGAGCGAATCCCACTCTCTCCGCCATACGAAAAAAATGAGCCGATTCCTGAAAAGGAATCGGTTTTTTTGCGTATGGCGAAGTGGGATTCGAACGGGCCGTAAAGCGGACATGCCATAAGGCATGTTCGTAGGCCCCGGCGTGATAGTCGCGATATGGAAGCAGCCGTACTAACTAGTACGGCTGCAGTAGCGACGGAGCGAATCCCACTCTCTCCGCCATACGAAAAAAACGAGCCGATTCCTGAAAGGAATCGGTTTTTTGCGTATGGCGAAGTGGGATTCGAACGGGCCGTAAAGCGGACATGCCATAAGGCATGTTCGTAGGCCCCGGCGTGCTAGTCGCGTTATAGAAGCAACCGTACTGACTAGTACGGTTGCTGTAGCGACGGAGCGAATCCCACTCTCTCCGCCATACGAATCTCCTTTTATTCCCAGAATTTATGTGATAAAATACAAAGATCTTGTCTAAGGAGGATTCTTTTGGTATTTTCAAGTATCCTTTTTTTATATCTTTTCTTTCCATTACTATTATTCGTTTATTTTGTTGTGCCGAAGACCTCTATCCGCAATTGGATCTTGATCATGTTTTCTTTCGCCTTTTACGCATGGGGAGAACCGCTATGGGTATTTCTGTTAGTCTCGGTTTCGCTGTTAGGTTATCTGGTATCCCTATTCATTGCTAGGCATCGTGGAACCGCGAAGGGTAAGTTTGTATACATACTATCGATCTGCTTCATCATCGCAGTGCTTGGATATTTCAAATATACGGATTTCTTGATCGATAATGTGAATGAGTGGTTTGGCCTCGGAGCGGCACGTCCGAACATCGCCCTTCCAATCGGCATTTCTTTCTTCACATTCGAGATTATCTGCTACATGACCGATGTCTATAAAGGCACCATACAAGCTCCTCGTTCGCCGATGAAGATGCTCCTCTACGTATCTTTTTTTCCACACCTGATTGCAGGGCCGATTATTCGTTTTACCGATATCGAGGCGCAGATGGACAACCGCAAGATTTCTTTGGCCAACTTTAGCCAGGGGGTCACCCGATTCGTCATTGGACTAGGCAAGAAAGTCATTCTTGCTAACTCTGTAGGCGAGATTGTGCCAAATCTCATCGGCTCCGATAGTTCGAATTCGTTCCTCGGAGTCTGGTTCGGCGTCTGTCTGTACGCCTTGCAAATTTATTTCGATTTCTCGGGCTACTCCGATATGGCGGTTGGTCTTGGCAAAATGTTCGGGTTTACATTGAAGGAGAATTTCAATTATCCGTACATTTCAAAGTCGGCTGGTGATTTCTGGCGCAGATGGAACATCTCGCTCGGCGGGTTTTTCCGCGACTATGTCTATATACCGCTCGGTGGCAATCGTAAGCGCATGGTCCGTAATCTGTTCGTCGTCTGGTTCTTGACGGGGCTCTGGCATGGCGCGAACTGGAATTTCATCATTTGGGGGCTCTATTACGGCACGTTGATTCTGCTGGAGAGGCTCTTTCTTCAGAAATGGTTGGAGCGATTGCCTGCCTTTGTCTCGCATATATACCTTCTCGGCTTGATGCTGATCGGTTGGGTTTGGTTCTATTTCACCGACCTGAGCCAAGCATGGACCACGCTGAAGATCATGTTCGGATTCGAATATCGACCTTTCATCACGCCAGATTCGTTCATCTTCATTCGTGAGAACATTTCTCTGTTTATCGTTGCCGCGGTTGCCGCTACCCCACTCATGAAACATCTCGTAAAGAGACTTGCCGCGTACCGACCAGCAGGAGTGCTCGTCTCGTATGCCGGACCGATCTACAACTTCATCGTTCTGGCCATATCGACCGTGTTATTGGTTGGCAGCACATATAATCCCTTCCTGTATTATCGATTCTAATTAAAGGAGCGTTTCCAATTGCAGACTCGCCATTATCGATGGAATATTGCACTTTTCATTATTCCGATCGCCATCATGGCTGTCCTTAACCTGACGAAAATGGACGGCAAAGCGCAAGTGTCCGAGATGGAGAAAAGGAAACCTCAGGTATGGCCTTCATTTTCGATTGACAAGTTGATTAATGACAGTCTGTTAAAAGAATACGACAACTATTTTTCTGATCATTTTGCTTTCCGGAATGCGTTCGTCGAGCTCGGTATGTCCATGAAGGAACTGAAAGGAACCAAAGGCTCCGACGGCGTCTCACTTGTGATTAACAAGGGCGGTGACAACACGAGTGAAGGGGAGAAAAGGAGCAGCGATCCCGAGACGGTTCCCGCGATGGGAACTTCGGAATCGGGTGACGATGACGGCGTAGTCGTTTCTGCCAAGGCGTCGAAATATTTGATCATCTCGGATCGCGCGATGCTGTTGTACCAATATTCCTCCGCGAGTGCGGAAGCCTACGCCAAGGCGATCAATCACCTCCAAAGCATGATTGACCCGTCTGTCCGCGTTTACTCGATGCTCATACCGTCGCAGGTTGAATTCGTAGAGTCTGAGGATTTACGCAAACTGTCCGATTCTGAGAAGCAAGCTTTTGATCATGTTTACGAGTCATTGAACAAGCCCATAAGATCTGTCCCCGCGTATACTAATGTTGAGGCCCATAAGAAGGAGTACGTCTATTTCCGAACCGACCATCACTGGACAGCGCTCGGCGCCTATTACGGATATGAAGCGCTTGTGCAAACGATGGGATTCAAACCGGTGCCTCTGAGCGCATACAAACAGCGGGAGTATTCCGAGTTTCTGGGAACCGCGTACGCCGCAACGCTAAACGCTGGGATGAAAAATCATCCAGATACAGTTACGACATACCAACCGTACGTGGAGCACGAATACATGGTTTATCAAGACGGAGTTCTCGGTGTGAAGAAGATGCTGGTCGAAGACAAGCTTCCTGCGGATGGCCGCGGGGGCTACGCCGTTTTCCTCGGTGGAGATTTCACTATGAGCCGGATCACGACGGAAATCAAAAATGGCAAGAAACTGATGTTGATCAAAGATTCCTACGCCAACGCACTCGTGCCGTTCCTGCTTCCTCATTTCCAAGAAATCGAGATCGTTGATCCTCGGTATTTCAAAGGGAATTTGGTGTCGGAAATCAATAATAGCGGCATTACGGACGTGCTGCTGCTCAACGGACCGGTAGTGACAACTTATAATGGCATTGCGAAGCTCATTGAAGAACGATTGTCTTTTCAATCATGAGTCTGGAAGCTTTTTTGGACAACTCCTGTTTGTTTTTCTGTGTTAAAATGAACCATAACGATTTGACAGCAGAAGATCAAACGGAGGATGACAAAAGTGCGGAGGAAACTCAAGGGTTCAGCGTCGGTATTACTATTATTATGCCTGTTTATCAGTCTATTTCCCCAAACGATATTTGCGACAAGTGCAAGTTCGGCTAAGGAATTTATTTCCTTTTCCGTGGAAGGTAATCCGGGTATCATCGATAACGTGAACCATACGATTGAGGTTAAGGTGCCTTATCGCTCTGCCGTTGATCGTATGCAAGAAATATTCGAGGTTTCGGAAGGAGCAATCGTTCTTAATCATACGAGTGAATCTACGCGCACGGATTATTCGTCCCCGAAAACATTAACAGTACAAGCCGAGGATGGCAGCCAGCAAGTTTATACGGTAACCGTTACGATCGGTCCGAGCAACGTAAAGTCCTTTCGGTCGTTTAATTTAACTGCTCCTGCGGTAACGGGACTCATTGACGAAGAGGTTTATGCGATCTTTTTGATGGTTCCTTATAGTACGGATGTAACGTCATTAAAGCCTGTTTTCACGCTGGACGATAGTGCAGCTATCGTTAAAGTAGGCAGTTCCGTGCAAACAAGCGGGGTTTCTTCTCAAAATTTCACCACCCCGGTAACCTATACGGTTACAGCACTTGATGGAAGTACAAGAGACTACATCGTTACCGTTACTCGCAGAGATCCGAGCACAGCTAAAAAAATGACATCTTTCGGATTGGTGTCGCCCAACTCGTTCGGGATTATCAATGAATCGAGTCATACGATTTCTATTACGGTTCCCTACGATACAACAATAACAAGCTTAGTGCCTACGTTCACGAGTACCGGTACGAAAGTGACGGCCGGCGGCCCGCAACCGCAACTAGTGAGCGGGGAAGGGGCGTTCGATTTCAGCCAGTCGGTTGATTTTAGCGTGTATGATGAAGCCGGCTTTTACCAAATTTATACGGTCACAGTAACCGCAGCCGCTCAAGACGCGGAAACGACCAAACAAATACAAACTTTTAGTATTGGCGGAGTGGATGGATCTGTCGACGAGGTTGCCCATACGATATCCATTGCTTTGCCTGGGTGGATCTCGCGGAACAGTATGACGGCTTCCTTTACCACGAACGGCAAATCCGTATGGATTGGGGATCAAGCTCAAACATCCGGAGTAACACTTAATGATTTTATCGCACCGGTCACTTACACAGTGGTCGCTGTAAACGGCGTGGCGCAAAATTATACTGTGACCGTCACCACTTTAAGCCCTGCGAAGGAGCTAACCTCCTTCAGCTTTGCTAATCCACAAAGTAGGGGTATCGTAAATCAGACAAAACATACGGTAGCTTTGACGGTGCCTTACGGCACGAATATCACTGCTCTGGCCCCAAGCTTCGCCATTACGGGAGCGAAAGTTATGGTTGGTGCTCAAGTGCAAGTGAGCGGCGTGACTCAACAAGATTTTACGAATCCGGTAACTTATTCGGTGTACGCTGAAGACGGAACGAAGCAGGATTATACGGTTACCGTAACGGTAGCGAGCCCTCCGATCGTGACAGGGCCGGTGCCGGAGACGCCGTCGAAACCGAAACCTCCTGTTGAAGTTTTCGCCCGAGCGATAGACGTTGCTAAGATTGAAGAGATCATAAAAGCCGAGATCGAAAAGGTAAAGACAAACCCGGTCAGCACCTCATTCTCCGATGTCAACAATCACTGGAGCAAACCGAGCATTGATATTTTAGTCAAGCTCGGGGTCGTTTCCGGTTACAAAGATGGTTCTTTCCGTCCGAATGCAAATATCACGCGCGCCGAGTTCTCCGCAATCATCGCAAGAGTGTTTCATATTGAGACGACAAACAACACGAGCCCGTTGAAGGATGTGCAAAATCACTGGGCGAACAGCGCCATTTTGGCGCTTGCGTCCAATGGTATCATTTCCGGCTACGGAGACGGCACGTTCAAACCGGATAAAACCATTTCCCGTGCGGAGATCATCGCCATCTTGAGCCACATCGTAGATCTGGCTGCACTGGAGAAGAAACAAAATATAAGCTTCAACGATATTAGTGGCGCTTGGAACGCCCAGGAAATTAACGCTGCTGCAGCTTCCGGTCTGGTCGAAGGACGCGACGCAAGCACATTTGCCCCTAACGAAACTTCAACCCGAGCTGAAGCTTTGACGATTATTTTGCGCGCGTTAAACTTAAATCCTGCCATCAAGCAGCTGTTGGATCAACTTAAAGCGTAGGCAACCAGCGCTTAGAAAACTTTAAAGAACCGTCAGGAGAGCCACCTTCAGCTCTTCTGGCGGTTCTTCTTATCCGCGCATCCAACCCTCCGACGCATAAGAACGCCTCAATAGGCCAACCTAACGGAGCGGAGGTGGAACATATGGCAAGCAATGATGAATTAGACGTTCCTCAGGAAGGCTTGGCGGAGGCGTGGCGGAACGCGCTGCCGGATTGGCTTCACGGCGGCGATCACGCCGAAGTGCGAATCGACGGGGCGGATCCAAGCGCGCTTAATGTAACAATCAGATCAGCCGGACATACGAACATGGAGTTCGACTTCGCTGTTCGTTACGTCGATAGCCGGGAAATCGATATTCAATTGACCGATGTCGAGAAGGACGGACAGACGGTGGATGAAAGGACCGACATTATCCAGCAACTGATCGGCGACTATCGGCGCCATCTGCATGAGACCGCACAAGCGCTGCATCATTATACGCATTCTTGAAGGAGGCCACGGGAGTGTCTGATTCGAACGGTTTTGCAGATAAGAACTTAAGCAACGTCGCAGAAGATTTGGAACAAACACCAGTGAACGCCCACCATGCACAGCAACTACAGCAGAAGACGAACGATCGTCGTCATCAGGACGCGCTAAATCACGACGAGTCGGCCGATTTGAACCATTTTAACTCATAGGAGGATTCGCATAGCATGAGCAAACCGAAGTCGCAGCCGGTGCCGAACCCGGAAGAGGAGCATGGCCCCCGTCATTCCACTGTCGATCAGCAGCCGGTTGAGCCGTTGTCCGGATCCAAGAAAGTGAAAAATCGGAACCACACGAAACACAATAATGCGGAAGGCTGATCCCCTTCCTTATACACTTCCCAGAATCCCGGCGATGAGCCGGGATTTTGTACGTAAAAAACCTTCCAAATTCCGTCCTTCGGTTTACCCCCCGTAAGTACATTGGTATAATGGAGTTATCGCACTCGAAGGAGGACATTACATGACCAAAGAAAACACCCTAGCCCCACCCGGCGCGAACCTGAACAAACTGCATACGAAATCAAGTCCTTGGGAAGTTGCAAGGCGCATCCTCTTCATCGTTATCGGCGCGGTGCTCGTCGCCGTTGCTTTGGAAATTTTCCTCGTCAACAACTCCATCATCGATGGAGGCATCACCGGTATTTCCATTATGTCCTCGTATTTGTCCGGAGCTAGAATCGGTATTTTCCTCTTCGTTCTCAACCTTCCTTTCCTAATCATCGGTTATCGAACAATCGGCAAAACTTTCGCGTTATCCACTTTGCTCGGCGTTGTTACCCTGTCGATTGCCACTACGCTGCTTCACCCGGTTCAACCTTTTACGGAAAACGTATTTTTGGCTGCCGTGTATGGTGGTATCTTCCTCGGTGCGGGAACGGGTATCGTTATTCGGGCGGGCGGCTCGCTAGACGGCACGGAGATCGTAGCCATCATGCTTAACCGGAAATTACCTTTCTCGGTCGGCGAGACGGTTATGTTTATCAACTTCTTCATTCTCGGAAGCGCAGGTTTCGTCTATAGCTGGGATCGTGCGATGTATTCCCTGATCGCCTATTATATCGCGTTTAAGGTTATCGATCTGACCCTCGAAGGGTTCGACGAATCGAAATCCTGCTGGATTATTAGCGATTATTACAAAGAAATCGGGGACGCGATCTCCGCTCGATTGGGACGTGGTGTAACGCTGTTGCATGGTGAGGGCGGCTACTCTGGCGAACAGAAGAAAGTGATTTTCGTCGTTATTACCCGTTTGGAAGAAACGAAGCTGAAGACGATCGTCAACGAGCTTGATCCGGGGGCGTTCCTCGCGGTCGGCAACATTCATGACGTCAAAGGCGGCAGATTTAAGAAGAAAGACATTCATTAACAATTACCCCGAAATTTTAACAAATCTTTAACACGAAAAGTCTTTTCGCGCCTGCGAAATTAAGATACAATGAACGTTGGTTCATTGACTAAAGAGGTTCATACAGGGAAGGGGTTAACTTATTTGTTTACTCGTAAAATGGGTTTCGCAATCGTTGCCGTGTTATTGTCGGTTGCGCTTGTGCTGAGCGGATGCACGAAGAGCAAATCTCCGAAAGACGCGCTTCAAGCTTCGATGTCGAAATCTACGGAGATAAAATCCTACAACTTCAAGGGTAGCTTGAAGATCGAAAACCTCGATATTCCGGAATCCGACACGTCTGATCAAAGTGCGGCTCAAGTCGCCAACATGCTGAAGAACGCCGAAGTGAGCTGGACGGGCGCTTACAAGAGCGATCCGATGATGCTCGAGCTTAACCTGAAGCTTGCGATGCAGGGCGACTTGGCGGTTACGTTTAGCATCCCTATCATCATGACCCAGGAGAAAGTATGGGTGAAGGTACCGAATATTCCGATGCTTCCGATTCCGGAAGAAGTCGTCGGCAAGTTCGTCGAACTCGACTTGAAGAAGCTTGCGGAAGACGCGGGCCAAGAAATGCCTAGCCTCGATATCGGCAAGTCGCAGCAATTCGGCAACGATTTAATGGGCATTATTTTCAAACATATCGATGAGAAGCAATATTTGTCCGACGTGAAAGCGAAGGACGCCGGCATCCCGGATAGTGTTGACGTGAAGCAAGTCGTACAATTGCACGTTGATCAGTCCCAAATCGAGCCATTCGTGAACACGGTGATCGAGAAGATCGTTCCGGATGTGTTTGACCTGTTGTCCAAGAACGAAGAATATCGCAAGCTGCTGAACGTTACCCAGGAAGATCTGGACAAGGCGAAGAAAGAAATTGCCGATACAGACAAAAATGAAATCAAAACCAGCCTGGAAGATATGAAGAAAGAACTGAAGAAACTCGACATTAAAGCGAACATCGGCATCGATAAGAAAGAATACCCTGTTTACACGGACGCGACGATCTCTGCGAAAATCGAGTCTGAAGAAATGACGGGCGGCGTAACGATTCGCATCGTATCCGAGATGTCGAACGTGAACAAAGAAGTGAAGTTCGAGAACCCGATTCCAAGCGGCGACAACGTCATTACGACGGATAAGCTGGAGGAATTGATGGGCGGCATGTTCGGCGGCATGGGCAGTTTTGACGATGGCTCTACCGACGAAGGCACAACGAACGAAAGCATGTAAACAAAGCATACGATTTACGAAGTCAGAACCTTCTCGCCCAGGCGGGGAGGTTCTTTCTTATATAGCCGGACAATGTAAACAGTTGCTGTTCCCGCAGCCCCTGTGTGATAATGGGAGCGAAGTCGGCGGGAAGTGCGGTTTATAATGCTTCTACGAAAGCTGCCAGCAATACACGGAACAAGTTACTTTTAGAATGTACAAATCGGAGGCACGCAGATGAATTACAACTTTGACGATGAAGAAGTACATTTGGCTCGTCCGGATTTCCTTAAGTGGGCGGTCGCTGACAAGCAATTTGAAGGCGAGAATTTGCTGCCGATGTGGGTGGCCGATATGGACTTTCCGGGGCCTGCGCCTGTTATTGAGGCTTTAATGAAAAGAGTCGCCATGGGCCTGTTCACCTATGCATCCGTACCGGATTCGTTGTATGAAGCGGTAGGCGGGTGGATGGAGAACCGGCATGGATGGTCGATCGAGCGGAATTGGGTCGTGTGGTCGCAGGGCGTCGTCTCCGCGCTCGCCGCAGCAGTTCGCGCGTTCACCGCACCGGGAGATCACGTCATCATCCAGCCGCCGGTGTATCCACCGTTCGCTGCAGTTGTGCAGGATCAAGGAAGAGTCGTTGTCTCGAATCCACTCAAGCTTGTCTCCGACCGTTATGAGATGGACTTCGACGACTTGGAGGACAAGCTGAGAACGACGGGAGCGCGTTTGCTCATTCTGTGTAGTCCGCATAATCCTGTCGGGCGGGTGTGGACGCAAGAAGAATTGTCGCGGCTGGCGGAGCTGTGTCAGGCGTATGATGTACTCGTCATAGCCGACGAAGTTCATTCTGACTTGATCCTTGCCGGGAACAAACATATTCCATTCGTGCTCGCTGCTCCGGATATGGCGAAACAAACGATCACTTGCGTTGCGCCGAGCAAAACGTTTAATATGGCCGGCTTGCAAATGGCGTTCACGGTCGTGCCGGATGAAGACGTACGGACAAAGCTATCGAAGGAGTTCGGGCATATTATGCCCCACCCGTTGTCTATGGCAGCCGTGGAAGCGGCCTACCGTGAAGGGGCGGAATGGCTGAGCCAATGTCTGACCTATCTGGATGGGAACGTGGAGTTCGCGATGTCGTATTTGCGCGAGCATCTGCCTCAAGCGCATGTGTCGCGTCCGGAGGCGACGTATTTGTTATGGGTGGATTGCCGGGCTTTCGGCATTGCGCCGGACAAGTTGAACGCTTATCTTGTTCAGGAAGCCAAAGTGGCCGTGGTTGACGGTGCCGGATTCGGTGAAGGAGAGGGCTTCATTCGAATTAACCTCGCGACGAGAAGGAGCCTCGTTGCCGAAGGGCTTTCGCGGATCGTAGCAGCGCTGACAAAATAGTTGCGAAGATAACAGGAACACCCCTTGTATAAGAACGTATGATCTCGTTATAATAAGAACATACGTTCCATTTCGAGGAGGATACCCAATGAGCGGAGCATCGACAATCGAGAAGTGCATCGGACGCAAGGTCGATTTGATTTACGTGGATACGAAAGGAAAGTTCTCGCAGCGCAGAGTGAACCTTTTTGCCATTCGTAACGGCAGAGCCCGCGTGTACGATCTGGATAAGCGGGGATTCCGTACGCTGTCGGTAGACCGCATCCTGACGGTTCAGGCGGTATACGCGATATGACGGAAGAGCGGTATGCGAGCAGGAGGCCGGAGGTCGGTTCCGTCGAATGGAATCACATTCTTCGCGTCTTGTTGGAGTCGCTCGGCATGCAGACTTCCGCGAAATTCCGCCTGTACGACCCGTTCGAGGATTGCGCGGTGATCGGCGTCGTGGAGCGGGTCGACCCGTACGACCGGACGTTCACCGTCGACGGCGAGCGCTTCAACCTCGCGGATATTACCGAAGCGTCGGCGGAGTATAAGGTGTAGGGGGCGGCGGTGTGCTTCATGGAAGAATCCATTAATTTGGCTTCGAGTCGAAGTGATGGGTCCGGGTTCATGGAAAAGTCCATCAAAAACCGCCGTTTGAGTGACTTGCACGCTCGTGATAGCGAAGTTACTGTAGATTTCCATTTATTCTTTTGCTTCAGGGACAAAAGGGGTAAATAACTGGACAATTCCATGAAGTGAACGATGATCGGACAAGGCTGAGCGGCAGAGACGTCTGCGACCAAACAAAGCGGCAGGGCACAGTGCCTGCCGCTTTGTTTGGTCAATAGGCTTGTGCTTCCTTCCTAAGTTCATTAGGCGCGAAGGGCATGGCAAGCGCGGGAGCGAGCCCAATTCGAAGTCCATGCGGTAGACAATTCCGCGCACCTGAACCCCTTCTACGGCAGACACGACCAGATGCCATCCAGCACGTTAAGGGACGCTCCACTTGAGGGGGGGATCGTGGCAATACAAAAAGGGACTAAAAACGACACTTTAACATCCCCGCAAAAATAAAAAAACCCCATTCAATCAAGGGTTTTCGACTTGTTAACTGGCGGCCCCGAGATGAATCGAACATCCGACACCACGTTTAGGAAACGTGTGCTCTATCCGCTGAGCTACGGGGCCACAGCAGTAATCATTATAGCACACCCTGCCCCTTGGAGCCAAAAGGAATTTACGCCGTTCTAGATGGATTCATGGATGCCCGTGCTAATCTACAATATCATGAGAAGCTTATACTGATTCGCACCGACACGAATAGAGAGGCAGCCCTACACGTCCAATAGTAGACGGGAGGGCTGCCGCGAATACCCGCGCAGCCCGTTACCAGTCTGCCCGCCAACCCCCGACTACTTCGTAAACTTGAACCAATCGATCCCCATTTTGGCGTTGGCCGGGGCGTCATCTACGACGATTCGGAAGTTGTGCACGCCCTCCGATAGTTTGACCCATCTCTGGACCGTGGCGAACGAGCCGACCCCGCCGGTGTTCGGCACTTGCACGCTTGTCGCGTCCCCGTCGACCTCGAACCGGAAGCTCCGCGCGGTGTCGGAGAATACCCGGAACTCGAACAAATAGTGCCCCGTATAGGGAACGTAGATGTTCTCGTACTTCATATAGTCGTTCTTGTCCATCGCATCCACGGCAACGACAGGCCCGCCGTCTTGGTACGTGCCCGTCCCGACTCCGGTTAACGGTCCGTTCCATTGGTCTTCCTTGTCGATATTCCACTGCATACTGTAATGCTCGGCTTCGATCTTTTTCGTAAAGCTGCCTTGATAGCTGAATCTCATCCAGTTCCAGATCACTTTGGACTGGGCGTCTGTCCACACGACTTTGAGCGAATGCGTCCCCGCCGTCAAAAACACGATTTCGTCCTGGTTCGCCATGTTGTTTACGCCGCCGGTATCTGTGAGAGTCAATTCTCCCGACACGTCGACGCCATCGACAAGCAGCTTGTATTTCTGCGGAGAAGAGCCGGCAAGAGTCGAATAGCGCATCTCGAACAAATAAGGTCCGCTGACTGGGATGTTGACGTTGTCGTACTGCGCCCAGTCGCCCGTGTCGATAACGGAGGCGCCGACGGTGCCGTCGTTGTCCGTGAATTCGTTCGCCCCCAGATAAATGCCCGAAGAGATGCTGGCGTTCTCCGCCTGGATCTTGAATTCGTGCGGATTGTCCAGCGTGAACCGCATCCAGTTAACGAACAGCCAGACGTTGGGCGAGTTTTTCACCAGCTTGAACGTATGCTTGCCGGCCGTCAGATTGATCTTTCTATCGATCGTCCGGAATTTCAGATAACCGCCGGAATTCGGCGTCTTGATGTTGCCCGTGACGTCAACGCCGTCCACCTCCAGGCGGAAGGAGTTACCTTCCTCCGCGGATACCCGGAACTCGGCCGTGTAAGCGCCGCTTTGCGCTACGTTCACGCTGGCATATTCCGCCCACTGCCCGCTGTCGAACATATACAGCATGTTACCGCCGCCTTCCGGAGCATAGAAGGCTCCGTATGCACCGCTGGCATCGGTATAATCTTCCCCTTCGATCCGGAACTGGTTGCGCAGGGCGGGGGCGGAATACGCGTCGGCTTGCGCGGCGACAGTGACCGTCCCGATTTTGTACGTTTTGCCGGCGCCGTCCGGCATCGGCAGCTCGATCCGCGGATTGCCCGCCGCGTCGGTCATGGCGATCCGCACATCGTACGTGCCTAACGGCAAGTTCGCCGGCAAGGTGAACGTAGAGGCGACGTCATGAAACTCGCCCTTGAACCATTGGCGTTGATCGATGGCGGAATCGGTGCCGCTCCATACGGCGTTCCCCGTTGCAGGATTCGTAAAAATCACCTTTAACGGGTAGCGCTTCGGGCTGAATCCGACGCCGTTGTTAACCCAGGTTTGCGACAACGCGAACGAGCCTCCGGGTTTCACTTTGTCGTTATAATGCGCCTCGGCCATCAGGAAGCGGTAGCCAACGTATCGGCTCAGCAGCGTAAACCACTCTCCGTAGGCATTTTTCATATTGTCCCAGTTCGCGAAGCTCGTGTTGTTGATGCCTTGCAGGTTGGCATGATAGTATTCAAGGGCGTTCTGCACGATTTTCCGCGGATTGTTCAGCATAATATCGGGATTGTCCCAGTTCGCACCCTCCGACACCTGGATATGGTCGCGGCGCTCCTTCTTGTTAATCCAAGGGGCTTGCGCGAGCGGACAATTGTAGCACATCCAGTTGCCGGCGCTGTTCACCGTGTCGGAGCGGAACCCCCAGTTTGCGTTCGCGGCGGCCCGATCGTAGGCAAAAGCCGTAAACCGCTTGGCAAGCGTATTCGCAGCCGGGTCTGTCGTGACCACGTCGGCGCCCGCATTCTGCATCATGACCATCGTGCTCGCGAACGCATTCTCGTAAATGCCGACAATGCGGTTTAACGTCGTCCGTCTCGTCTGGGCGTCCGGCCATGGAAAATGTTCCGCGTCATACCAGCCGCCCCATTCTCCGAACAAAGAGAATGCCCGCAAATCCACCCAGGAGATGGCCGCATTCCCGTCATACCGCCCGGCGAAAGCGTCGATGGCTTCTTCCAGTTCGCCGAGATAAATTTCGCTGTAATAAATCGGCTGCTTCGTATAATGCGTTCCATCCCCGTAAGGCGCCAGCCGATAAGGACAGTTTTTCACGTCGAACAGCCATGCCGGCGGATAGACGTAAGCGAAATGGGCTTCCGCAGGGTCCGGGCTTTCGGACATGAGCAGTTGAATTTCAAGCGTCTTGCCTTCCTGTGCCACCCGGCTCATCAGCTGGTCGATCCGGCTCCAATCCCATTGATCGTCGGTCGGCTCGAAATCCCCCCATCCGATTAGCACCCGCACGATGTCCGCATCGGACGGAATGCTTTTCACGCCGTTGATAAAATCGGTAATAGCAGGATCGCTGGCGAAGGAAGTGCCTCCCCCAGAGTTAATGTCGAAAGCCGTCCCCGAATAAGGGTTGCCTCTTAGAATCGCGTTCGTATCGGTAAAACGAACCTCCTTCGAGGCTGCCGACGCTTCATGTCCCGCAAACGACAGCCAACATATGACCGACGCCGCGAACAACAGCAGAAAACCCATCCGTTTTTTCATCAAGCCAATCCCTTCCTTTCGCGAAAATGATTGCTTTATGAAACTACGAGCTTATCCCCAAATTGCAGAACGACAGAAGGTGTCGGCGATCATGTGCAAAAGGGGTAGGAAATCGGCCAAATTGGGCGGATCGGCGGAACTAAGTGTAAAAACGACATTTAGTTCGGGCAGGAGTTAACGTATCGCGCGACTAATTGTAAAAACGACATATAGTTCCACGCATTTCTTCGCAGCAAACGATCTGCCTGAAACTAATTGCACTATTCGCACGTAGAAACCTCGGAACACGCCAATTGCCGAAACTAACTGTACTTTAGGCACTTAGAAGTCACCGGAACACGTCAACCCGCGGTAACGGATCACGCATCCGTATTCCTCCGCCGACGCCACGAAGAGGGTGTCTTCTTCGGGAGCATAGGCGATACAGGAAATGTGATGAATGTTCGCCCATTCCGTATCGAGATCCAATTGCGCGGCATTGTCTTTCACGACCCGCGGCCTTCCCAGATCGATGAACCCCTCGCGAAGCGAGAAAAGGAACACGTGTCCCGCGTCCGTCGCCCCTCCGTAGACGCCCAGAATCTCATCGCCGCCTTTGCGCACGAAATTTCTTAGCTGGCCGGCCGAGTAGAGCCGCCCGTAACGCGTTGCCGTTTCAAATTCGGGCGACAGCGCGAACAGCATGCCGTCGCGCGTGCCGGCCACGACGGTTCCGTCCGCCAGAACCGCGCCGCCTGTCAGCGTTGCCGAGAATGCCCTGCCTCTGATCGAAGGAGCCTTAACGCCGAGCGTTTCCGAGCGCATCGCAATTCTGTCGTACTTCAGCAGTCGGTCCCCTTCGCCGGACAGCAGCCAGTAACGGTCTTCCAACTGCAGAAGCAATGCGTCCTCCTCCGTCAGACGAATCCCGTCCAACCGAGCCGCCCCGCCTCCGGCGCAATCGACCGCATAGACGAGGCCGTCCCTGCCGCTGGCCGCGACCGTCACGGCATCCAACGCGAAATGCAGCCTGCACGCCCCGATGCCTTCAGGCAGCGCCGCGATTGCAGCCCCGGTCCCCGCCCCGGCCCCTACGCCCAAAGCCGACAACGGATCGAACGTTGCCACTTTGCCGTCCGTCGTCAGCGCGGCGATGCGACCGTCCGGCAAATCCACACAAGATAACACCCCCCCTCCGGCGTAAAGAACCTCGATTTTCTCCGGCTTGTCCTCATCCAGATTGCAGACGATTCGAAGCACCGCCGATTTCCCCCCGATCCCGTACAGTTTGTGAGCGGATAACCGAATGTACGTCAGCGCCGTGTCCCGCCATGCCAGGTAACGATGAAGAGGCAGCGTGAAAGTCGAAGCGGCCTCGATATGCATGAAGGTGTCCGCATTGGCGCTCATATGCATATCCGGCTCCGCGACCGCTTGAATGTCCGCGGGAGGCGCCTCATCTCCCGGCGGATGAAGCTTGGCGACGTCGACAGCCAGAATGTAGGGCGAGTAGGCGCCGCACACGTCGACCATATGAAGCCAACCTTTGCGATCGAACGCCATCTCGCAAATATAATGGGACTGTTTGCCGTCCGGCGCGATCAGTCCGAGATTTTCCGGCTCGCCGCCGTTCAAAATATCCCACCGGACGAGACGGATCAGATCCGCTCCGTGATACGTCTCCAGGCCGTAATACAGCACAAAATTATCGTCGGCGGCGAGCCCTCCGATCGCGTGCCTCAAATAGGGATTCCGGGGCTGCTCCGGCCGGAGATGGACATACCCGTGCCGGGTGACCTCCAGCGTCTCCGGATGAAGCTCGATCATCTCGCCGTCCACGTTGTTGGTCAGGAACAAGGTGCCGCGCGGCGAATTCAGGGCGAAAATAAGCGCCCGGCGATACTTCGTCCCGTGAGGAGAAACAAAGTGGACTTTCAAATCCTCGATTTCATCCCGCACAGGGTCGTAACGCCAGAGCTCTCCGGTGTAGGTGCCCCCGTAGATGCGGCCTTTCTCGTCTTTTACCAATCTGCACGAAGCGAATTCGGACACTTTGCCGTAGTCCTTCACCTCGTTCGTCTCCAGATCCAGCCGGTAGAAGTGGCCTCTCATATACCCGAGAAAGTAGTAATATCGCGGATCGTCGCCGAGCAGGCCGCCGTAGATGCTTTCGCGGGGCACGGGGATTCCGAGCGTCCGCACCTGTGTCGTGTCGGGATCGACGATCATCACGGTGGAGCCGGGATATCCTTCCCAAGGATGCTCGTAGTGCTGCTCGAACAGCCACTGCCGATGTCCCGGAGCAGGAGACGTATTATGAGTGGCCATAATCAGCTTGCCGTCCGGCAGGAAGTCGAGGCTCGTATGGATTTTGCTCGGCGGCATCTGCCGCGGATCGACGATCCAGCTTTTCTCCACGTCGAGAATCAAGCGCAAATTCCCGTTCTCGGGATCATATTCGTACAACAGCGCAGACAGCGGCTTGTCGTTCTCCCCGCATACGCTCACATAGAAGCGGTCGTCGGGCGAACGGCGGAAATCCCATACCGCGTTGTGGCCTTTCTCATTGGGCAACTGCACGAATTTCGTATGCTGCGGGGAAAGCCCCGCCAGCAGATTAGGTTTCATGTTTCATTCCTCCGGGTGCGGCAATCGCAGCAGCGCAGGCGCTTCGCCTCCGGCTATCAGCCCTTAACGCCGCTGGTTGCGATTCCTTTAATAAAATACTGCTGCGAGAACATGAACAGCGCGATTACGGGGATCAGCGCCAACGAAGAGGCGGCCATCTGCAGCGCGTAGTTCTGCGACCTCATCTCCTGGAACATCGCGATGCCGACCGTCAGCATTTGCTTATCCATATTCGTAATGAAAATAAACGGGTTGGTAAAATCGTTCCACGTCCACACGAAGGAGAAAAGAATCATCGTAATGACGGCGGGCTTGGCCAGCGGCAGGATGATCCGGTAGAACACTCGGAAATGTCCGCATCCGTCGATGATCGCGGCCTCCGTCAGCTCGAACGGGATCGAAACGAAAAACTGGCGAAGCAGGAAAACGAAATAGACGTCGAACGCCGCGGGCAGCACGAGCGCCCATACGGTATCAGTCAAGTGAAGCACCTTATAGATGACGTAACGCTGGATGATCGTCGCGTCTCCAGGCAGCATAAGCGCCGCTAGAAAAAGCAGGAAAATCCGATCTCTCCCCCGGAACCTCAGCCTAGCGAACGCATACGCGGTGATCGATACGATCGCGCACTTCAGCAGCAGCGTCAGCACGACCATTACCACAGAATTCTGATACCAGAGCGCGAACTGATATTGCTCGCCGAAAATCCCCTTGTAGTTGTCCCAGATGAAAGGCTCAGGGATCAGCCGGAACGGGTACTCGAAAATTTTGCCCAGCGGCTTAAACGAAGAGGACAGCATGAAAATAAACGGAAACAAGTTAAGAATGCCGAGAATCGCCACAAGCGACGTCAGGATGATTTTGCGCATCGTTAAGCCTCCATCAGGAATAAGTCACCCATTTTTTCTGTCCGCGCCACTGGATGACCGTAATGATCAGAATCATCAGAAACATGACGACCGCCTGCGCCGTGCTGTAGCCGATATGGTATTGGACGAACGATTCCTGATAAATATTGACCGACAGCGTCGTGGAGGCCGAGCCGGGGCCGCCCTTGGTTAGCACTTGAATCGGTCCGAAATTCTGGAACGAGGTAATGACCGCCGTGATCGTAAGCAGGAATGTCGTCGGTGAGATCATCGGCAGGGTGATCTTCCGGAATTTCGCGAAGCCGCCTGCGCCGTCGATCATCGCGGCTTCGTACAGTTCGCCCGGGACGTTCTGCAGTGCGGCCAGGAACACGATCATAAAAAAACCGATGTTCTGCCACACGACGATCATTACGATGCTCGGAATGGCGGTTTTCTCGCCCAGCAGCCACAGAGGAGGATTTTCCACGCCGAGCGCCCGCAGCAGCATGTTGACGGGACCGTCGTTCACGTCGAGCAGTAGCGCCCAGACGACCGCGATGGCGACCATGTTGGAGACGTAAGGCATGAAGATCGCCGTGCGGATCGCGCTTCTGAAGTAAATCTTCCGGTTGATCAGAAAGGCGAAAAACAGGCTGATCGCGATGACGCCCGGAACGAACAACACACCGTAATATAACGTTCGCCAGAAAGCGCCCGTGAATTGCTCGTCTCCGAACAGGGCGGTGAAGTTCTGCAAGCCGATGAAGCGGACACCCGACAGATTGCTGATAAAGCTCAAATTCGTTAAGCTGATTGCCGCAGAGGACAGCAGCGGGGCGAACTGGAACACGATAAAACCGATGGCGAAAGGCAGAATGAACAAATAGCCGATCCATTCCTCCTGCCGCCTGAGCGTCCATGAGCCCGATCGATGCGTTTTTCTCATATGCGTTCCTTTCGTCGGCCTCTCGGGAAAACGAGGAGGGAGACAACGTTTAACGTATGCTCCCTCCTTGCCTTGCCGCGCCTTATGGGGTAGATTGATCCTCCGCGATCGCCTTGTCGGCTTTTTCCTTCAGCTCCTTCATCGTCTGCTCGAGCGTTCTTTGCTTGGTGGCATACAGTTCGCCTTCCGACATGATAAGGGAGGTAATCTGCGTCATGCCCGGTCCGACGATTTTCTCGCTGACGATGTCCAGGGACGGGTTCAGAATGGCGGCTTTCAACTCTTCGACCGTAATGCCGTCGTCCTTCAAGCCGTCAACCATCGGTTGGAAAATGGAGTTGACCTCTTCCGCGCTCAGATCGACTCTGGCGGGGATGTTGCCCGGAAGCGTCCATTGCAGCTCCGCCAGCACCTTGACCGCTTCATAGGCTTCCTTCTTGTGCTTGGACGTAGACGACACGGAGTATCCGCCCATAATGCCCATCACCGTCTTGCCTCCCGCGTCGATCTGCGGCATGATCGCCACGCCGAGTTTCCAGTCGCGCGGATATTGCTTCTTGTCCATCGCGCTTTGAACCGCCCAGTTGCCGACGACGAACATACCGTAATTGTTGGTCGTCAGGAACGTGTCCCAAGGCATCTTCTTGGATTTGAAGGTGATGAAATCCGGCTGAACCTTCAGTTCGTTGCCTAGGTCGCCGTAAAACTTCATCGATTCGGCGAACGCCGGATCGTCATAATTCGACGTGCCGTCCGGCTTATATTCCGGGACCTTCATTTGCCGGGCCTTGAACATGAAGTAATTGTCCCAATCCAACATGTAGGAGCCGTACGTGCCTTTGCCCAGCTTGCTAATCGCTTGCGCTGTCTCGACGTATTTGTCCCACGTCCAGGTCGCATTGTCCGGGTAAGGGACATGGGCTTCGTCGAACAGGTTTTTATTGTACATCGTCACATGCACATCCCTGAACGCCGGGAGCATGTAAATCTTGTCGTTGTACTTCGAAATGCTGCTTCCGTAAATGCTGTCGACATCGTAATTGTCCTGCGAGATCATCTCGTCCAGCGGCTCGATCAGATTCGCCGTCGCGAACTTCTGGTACGTTGTCGCGTTCTGGTAGAGCACGTCCATCTCGTCCCCGGCCATCAAGCTGATCGTGACCTTCTTGTTCCACTCGGCCCCTTCTCCGGGAATGACGATCGGCTCAAGCTTAACGTTACCCAGCTTTTTCTCGACGAGCGCCAGCAAGTCCTTCGTGCTCTGCCGGGCCGCCTGATCGGCCGACACGGCGTATTTCAGCACGACGACTTCCTTGTCGCTTGCCGGCGGTGCGCTTCCTTCTCCTCCCGAAGCCGCGGGCGACGACGGATTGCCGCCGGTTTCGGACGAATTTGAATTGTTGCTGCAGCCCGCGAACAGCATGGCGCTTAGCGCGGCCGTAAGGATGATGCCCGTCGTTCTCTTGATTGCCTGCATCCTTTCGTAACCTCCCCGATATGACGTCGATTTGTTTCGACACTTTGAATTGTAGAGCATTTCTTGTGGCGGACATATGAATTCGTTTTACCGCTTGTTTGCATTTTGAATACTTGCTGAACCTTGCCGAACCCTCCCGACCCGCAACAAAAAAGGCATATTGCGCGAATATACCTTTTTCGGGAGATCCACTTGTAATTTTGATTACTTCGGGGGAGCCGGCCGGTTCCTTTTCTTGTATTCGCCGGGGGACATCTTGAAATATTGCTTAAACGCCCGGGTAAAATAAAAAATATCGTTGTATCCGACCTCCGCCGCGATGTCCGCCACTTTTTTGTCCGATGCCAGCAGAAGCTCCCGTGCCTGTTCCATTCGCGTGCGGATCAGGAAATCCTGGAACGCCTCGCCGGTCTCTTGCTTGAACAAGCGGCTGAAATAGCTTTTGTTCATCGCTGCGCGTCTGGCGATGTCCTCCAGCGACACCTTCCCCGCGTAGTGCCGCTTTACATATTCGATCGCCTGAACGATCTCGTCTCGGGGTCCCTGCAGGCGGAAGCTTTCCAGTCGGATTTCGCATTGGCGGGCGAAGGGGAGCACGATTTCCTTGAGCTCGGCGAAACCGGCGGCCTCGTCGATCTTGCCCGCGATCGCGGTATCGATCGGGGCGTTCCCCTTGTCTTCGATCCGCAGCGAAAGCTCGTCCTGCACGATGCCGACCAGGTTAAGGACGTGCCGCTTGGCGAGGACGGGGTCTATCCGCTCCATTTTCACACAGTCAAGAAAAGCATCCAGGCATGCCGCGATCCGCGGGCCGTCTCCTAATTGGACGTACAGCGCCAGTTGTCCCTTGGCGTTCAGGTAAGTTTCGGAGACGCCGTCGTCGGAGAACGCGGTTTGGCCGATGCGCAGAACAGACCCCGCATCCTCGTAGAAAGCTTCGAGCTTCGCTTTGTCCAACGCCACCAACCCGTCCCGCAGCTGCTCGTAACCCTGGAAAGCCGCGCCGCAGACGACATTGGATTCGATGCTCAAATAATCGTGCAGCGCCGTTCTGACCCGATCCGCCAAATCGGAAACTTGCCGCTCATCGGTTTGATCTTTCCAGCTGACGATCATCGCGTAGACGCCGTCCGAGTGCTCGATGATTTTGCCGCTGGAGTGGTGGTTGATCAGTTCCTCGACGACGTTCAGAATCGTAAACTCGAGTAAGCGCCGGTTGGATTGAAACCGCTCGGACAGCAGCTTCCCGTAATCCCGCAGCAGAAGCATCAGAATCGCTCCGCTGTGGTCGTACAGCTTTAAGCCGAGCGCTTCAACCGCGGCATGGAACGTACCCGGCTTCGCCTCCGGCTGGATGAGCTCCAAGTAATACTTTCTTTCGATCACGGTCCGATGCTCGTTCATCGCCCTGACGATTTCCCGCACCTCGTTGGCCGCACGCCTTTCTCCGTCCAATCGCTCGCATACCCGCTTTATGGCTTCAATCAGTTTCTCGCTTTCGATCGTGACCTTCAGGAAGTAGTCGAGCGCGCCGAGCTTCATCGCTTCCTTGACGAGCTCGAACTCGTCGTAATTGCTCAGTACGAGGCATTTTACCGCCGGATACGCTGCGGCAATCTCCTGGATCAGTTTGATGCCATCCATCACGGGCATCTTGATATCCGTAATGACGATATCGGGCGTTGTCTCTTTCATCAGCTCAAGCGCTTGCTGGCCGTTCGATGCTTCGCCGATCAGCTGCAAGCCGTGGGCGTGCCAATCGATGGACATTTTGAGGCCCATGCGCACGAAGATTTCGTCATCCACGATCAAAATTTTATACATGCGTTTCCACCTCCGGCCCCATCTGGCGAATCGGGATGACAACCGTCGTAATCATGCCTTCGCCGGGCTCGCTTTGCACGCGCAGGGCCGATTCCGTCCCGTAATGCAGAACCAGTCTGGCGTTCACGTTGTGAATGCCGATGCCGCTGAATTTCCCGGACTGGCCGCCCTGTCCCTGTCCCGTCATCATCTCGTCCAGACGCTGCCGGTCGGCTCCGACTCCGTTGTCCGATACGGTAATGACGATTTTCTCCCCTTCTTTGCGGGCCCTGATACGGATCAAACCTTTGCGGGAAAGCCCCTCGAACCCGTGAATAATCGAATTCTCGACGATCGGCTGCAGGATCAGCTTGGGAATGCCGCAGTCGGCGATGCTGTCGTCGATGTCGTACTCATCGATGAACAGCGAAGCATAGCGGAACTTCTGGATGGTCACGTAGTTTTTGACGTTGTCGATTTCCTCCCGCACCGTAATCCATTCGTTCTTGTGCAGGATGCTGCTTTTCAACAGGTTGGCAAGCGCTACGATGACCTTGCTCACGTTAAACACTTTGCTGGCATCGGCGAGCCAGCGAATGGAATTGAGCGTATTGAACAGGAAGTGGGGGTTGATCTGCGCATACAGCATCTTCAATTCGAGTTCCCGCTTCGTTTTCTGCTCTTCGTTCACCTTGGCGAACAGCTCGTGGATTTGCGAAGCCATTTTGTTGAATTTGACCGAAAGCATCCCCAACTCGTCCTTGCGCAGCACATCCACTCGCGCTTCCAGGTTGCCCGAAGCCAGCTGTTCGGTCGCTTTGTTCAGCTTGGCGATCGGCCTCGACAGGCTTCTTGCGATAAAGAAAGACAGGCCGAAAAACACGAACAAGAATAAGAGGTTCACGTAAAGAAGGGAATTGCGGATCGCGGATGCGTCGGCAAACAGCACGTCGTCGGGCACCACCTGCATGACCCGCCACCCCAGCCGTTCCAGGTACCGGGCGTTCACGATGACGTGCTGCTTTTTCAACTCTAGAAAATTAATGTCCTCCGCAGGGTTGTCCGCCATCTCCGCCCAATAGGGGAAGGTCTGTCCGACCTCATCCTCGTTCGAGGAGGAGATGATTTTCCCCTCGCCGTTGATCACATAGCCGCCGATGCCTTGTTCCGAGCCGAGACCCCGCAGAATGCCGGATATTTCCTTCTCGGGCATGCCGATGACGATATCGCCCTGCTTCTTCCCGTTTCCGAGCTCCATGTAAGCACGGATCAAGACGATGTAGCGAATCTTTTTCCCCAATGGCGAGAAGTCGATCACGTAAGCGGAGCCGCCCATTTTCACATAGTTGGAGTCCGCTTTGGCCCCTTCCTGTTTCAGCAGCTGGGCGAGCGTGTCTGAGGCGCCGGATTCCGACGGAATCGTCGTATACATATCGCCGCTCTGGTCGATAACCGCGATAAAATTGTTGGCGTAGTAATCCAAAGTCGACGTTTGGATATTGAAAAACTTGCTGTTCATGATGCTGCTCGCATAATAGCGCTCCGAGGGATCTTCACGCGCGCCCCCGGCCACGATCTCCGAGATTTCGTCGTCAAGCATCAGCGTGTTGGAGGCGATGATCATGTCTCGGAACACCCGTTCCACCTGCGCGCCGGCTTGGGACAATGCCATCTCGTTGCCGATGTTCGCCTTGCTCTTCACCGAGGCTTGGATGAGGCTGAAAGAGATGATGCCGGACAGCACGATCGGCAGCACGATCAAAAACAAGAAAGCGAAAACCAATTTTCTTTGAATAGAGCCGAGGAACAGCCTCTGGCAAGCTTCCGCAATTCCCTTCATCGCCGGCCCCCCTTTTGATTAAAAAGTATTGTAGCACCCGCCAAGTTTTTCCGCGACAACAAAATGTCCGATCGGGTGCATGGTGGGAATACCAAATGGAGAGATTGTCCCCAACACAGAGCACCTTAAAAAAACAAACATCAACCCTTAAGTAACTTTATTGTTCGTCCGAGGTCTTAGATAGATAATGGGTCTATCACAACCCGAGGGGGATATAAGATGAAAGTTCTGAACAGAAAGATGCTTCTCTCCGCGATGGCTGGCGCGCTTGCGCTCAGTCTGGCTGCCTGCGGATCGAAAAACAATGACAATAAAAACGGCGAAAGCGCTCCGGCAAGCAGCCCCACCGCATCCGAGACGCCTAAAGCGAGCAGCGGCAGCAACGAGAAAGTGACGATAACGTTCCAGAACATCTACCCTGACCCGACCGATCCGAAATACAACATGCTGCGCAAGATCGTTGCGCAATACGAAGCCGATCATCCGAACATCAAGATCGAGCTCGATTCCCTCAACACCGACCAGCAGAAGCTGAAGCTGAAGACGCAAGCCGCTTCCAAGGAAGTGCCGGACATTACGATCGTGAACCCGGCCGCGCAGATGAAGCCGTTCGTGGATGCCGACTTGTTCGCTCCGCTTAACGAGATGGTCGAGAAGAACGGGCTCAAGGACACGTTCCAGGCCGGCATTCTGGACTACTACTCCTTCAATGGCAACTTGTACGCATTGCCTGACGGCAACAATATCGCGCTGATCTACTACAACAAGAAAATGTTCCAGGAAGCGGGCGCGAAAGTGCCGACGACGTTCGAAGAGCTGGTGGATACGGTTAAGCTGCTGAAGTCCAAAGGCATGACCCCGATCGCGATCGGCGAGAAGGATTCTTGGACGGGTTCGTTCCTGTTCATGAACATGCTGCTTCGCACGAACGGCGGCCCGGGCTTCCTGAAAGACGTTCTCGACGGCAAGAAAACATTCGAAGATCCGGCGTTCATCGCAGCGGTAGACGCGTTCCAATCGCTCGTTCAAGCGGGCGCGTTCCAGGAAGGCGCAACTTCCTTCGACTACAACGCAGGTGAAAACTTGTTCAAGACAGGCAAATCGGCGATGTACTTCATGGGTAGCTGGGCTACCGGCGGCATTGAGACATCCACAGTCGGCCAGAGCGGCGATGTCGGCGTGTTCAAGTTCCCGACGATCGGCGGCAAAGGCAATCCGGATGAGTTCATGCTGGCTCCGGGAAGCGCATTCGCAGTATCCAAGAACAGCAAGCATCTGGCTGAGACGCTCGACTTCTTGAACTACTTCATGCTGAACTATCCGAAAGAAGCGTTCGCAGTGAAAGGCGCAGTCGGCGTCGCACAGAACATCAAGGAAGACTTCAAAGCTGCGGGTTACTCCGACATGGCGATGGAAGTGCTGGGCATGTTCAAAGACGTTAAAGGCGGAGACCTGGCGTTCGACAACACGATGAATCCGGGAACGGCTCAAGTGCATCTCTCCAGCATCCAGAAACTGTTCGTAGCCAAAGAAGATTCGGCTGCGGTGGCCAAGGAACATCAGAAGGGCTACGAAGAGAACAAGGAATAAACAGCGAAGAGAACGGAGGAGGTTGTCATCAAGCATCGGGCTTCGGCCCGTGTGACAACCTCTTTCGTCATCGATGAGAGTGCTTGAAGGAGGCGGGAGCCTTGAAGGTGTTAAAAGTATCCCCTTGGACGATCGCGGCTTTCGTATTGCCGTGTTTGCTCCTCTATGTTTGTCTGGTTTTCGCTCCGATCCTCGTCTCCGTGTATAACGGCATGCTGAATTGGGACGGCATAGGCACTTCGAAGTTCGTCGGTCTGGCCAACTTCGAGAAAATGTTTACGAACGATTCGCTGTTCTGGCCATCCGTACGCCGAACGTTCCTGCTTGCGGGTTTCTCGATGCTGATCCAGCTGCCGATCGCGCTATTCGTGGCGATTCTGATCAGCCGTTTCGTACGCCGGACGGGGTTTCTCGTGTCGAGTTATTTTCTGCCCGTGATCCTGTCAGTGGCCGTCATCGGACAACTGTGGAAGACGATCTACAATCCGGCGCCGATGGGGGGAATGATTAACCAGGTTCTCATTCAGCTCGGGCTGGACTCTTGGACGCATTCCTGGTTAACCGAGCCGAAAATCGCGATTTTCTCGATCATCGTCGTGGCCTTGTGGCAGTACTTGGGCTATCACATTCTGATCCAGTTTACCGGCATCCAGAACATTCCAGCCGATATTTACGAGGCGGCCAAAATCGACGGCGCCTCAGGCCTCAAAGCGGATCGTTATATTACGCTGCCGCTGATCGTCCCGATTTTCAAAATTTCCGTCGTACTCTCGTTTATCGGCTCCCTCCAATCGTTTGACTTGATAATGGTCATGACGGGCGGCGGTCCCGCGCACGCGACCGACGTTCTCGCAAGCTATATGTACAACATGAGCTTCTTGTCGATGAAGTACGGCTACGGAAGCGCCATCGCCTCTTTCCTGGTTGTCGTCTGTCTAGCGGCCACCTTGGTCATCAACCTGCTGTTCAACCGTCTGGACAAACGATTCTCGTAAAAAGGAGGAGCTTCGCATGAACCAGACCGTCAGTCTGACGAAAGGGACTCCCGTTGCCAACGTTCGGCGCAAACGCCGCCTGTCCGCAGCCCAGATTGTCGTATTCGCGTTTTTCGGTATTCTTCTCGTCACGCAATTGTACCCGCTCATCTGGCTGCTGATTTATTCCCTGAAGACGAACGAAGAAATTTTGTCGGGCAGTTTCTTCTCGCTGCCGTCCGTATGGCAATGGAGCAATTACGCTAACGCCATTAACGGGGGCAACTACTGGAAGTACCTGTACAACAGCGGCTTCGTGACGATTGTCACGATGATTTGCATCATTTTGCTCGCTTCGCTGACGGCATTCGCGATTACTCGTTTTCGTTGGAAATACGGCCAGATCGTGATGCTCATCTTCCTGATCGGCATGATGATCCCGATGCAGGCAACGCTGCTCCCGCTGATGCTCATTTTCAAGAACATCCGCATTCTGAATACACATCTGTCGCTGATTCTGCCTTACATCGCCTTCCAGACGCCGATCGCCGTCTTTATTTTGAGCGGCTTCATGAAGACGATCCCGACGGAGATCGAAGAGTCGGCCATCGTGGACGGCGCGGGAGTGATGAGGATATTCGGTTCCATCGTGATGCCGATTTCCATTCCGCCGATTATGACCGTATGTATTCTCGCCTTCATCAACATTTGGAACGAGTACATTATGGCGGCTACCTTCATTTCTTCCGAGAAGCTGAAAACATTGCCGTTCGGCGTATACAGCTTCGTCAGTCAATATTCGGTCAACTACGGAGCCATCGGCGCATTCCTCGTGCTTGGGGCGTTGCCGGTTGTGCTCATTTACTTCCTGCTCGCGGAGAAAATTACAAAAGGCATGGTCGC
Source organism: Cohnella soli (assembly GCF_042655525.1). Taxonomy (NCBI): domain Bacteria; kingdom Bacillati; phylum Bacillota; class Bacilli; order Caryophanales; family Paenibacillaceae; genus Cohnella; species Cohnella soli. Next base: position 37,565 of record NZ_JBHSMI010000010.1, on the reverse strand, counting down.
CGGGGCGGTAAAAGGGTAACATGAAAGCATGAAAAAATTCCGATCCATTCGCGGCAGATTGTTTCTGATTTTCTTGTTCAGCATGCTAGGGTTGCTGCTGATCGTCAGCTTTGTCTACTATCAGCGCGCCACGGAGCAGATTCGCAGCAAGATGAGCGTCGTCGCGGAGAAAAACATTTCCCAGACGGCCGGTCTGTTCGACGTGATGCTGAAAGGGTATGACAGCGTGACGAAGTCGCTCAATTCCAACAATGAGCTCATGCGGCTGCTGCGCAGCTCTTCCGCCGGACTCTCAGTCGCCAACGTGGATTTGGACCGCAAAATTACCGACACCATCGGCGCCATTTTTTACTCTCGCAACGATATTGTCGGTATTCATATTGTCACTAACGAGGGACGGGTGTTCAGCTTCGACCGATCGGTGGGGGCAACCGTCCGCGATCATTCCGAACAGGAGTGGTACACTCGGCTCAAGCGCTCAACCGGAGAAATGATCTGGCTGGGCGTTTATCCCCGTTCGCTGATGAGCGGCGGGATCGAACGTCCGGTGTTCGCCTTTGGCCGCCAGTTGTACGAGTTGAGCGCGCTTAAGTCGATCGGAATCGTCCTGATCGAGACCGATGTGGACGCGATCGTCTCGGCGCTGACGAATGCCAGTCTTGGACCGGGCAGCGACGTCATCATTCAAGCTTCCGATGGTTCGGAAATGATCCGTACGAATCCCGCCGGATCGGCGGAGGAACGAATTCCGGCCGGGTGGCCGGGCCCGCTTAAGACGGGAGAAGTGCAGATCACGGACAAGAAGGACGTAATGATTACCGCCTCAGGCATCCGTACGGCGGACTGGACGGTTATCGGCATCACGCCCAAAGGCGAATTGCAACTGGAACTGAGGCAGACTCAGCGATTCCTTTTATCGGTCATTATCGTTCTTGTACTCGCCGCAACCGTGCTTGCGACGTTCGTGTCTCGCTCCTTCTCTTCTCCGTTCAAGAGGCTCATCCAGCAGATGAAGCAGGTGGAGCTTGGCAACTTTAAAGGTCAAGTACACGTGCAATCGTACCAGGAGCTGAATGTGCTCGTAGGCTCCTTCAACCGGATGGTCCGCCAGATGGATGAGTTGATCGAACGGATCAAGCTGGCGACGCTCAGCGAGAAGAATGCCCAGCTTCAGGCGCTTCAATCCCAGGTCAACCCGCATTTTCTGTTTAATACGTTGGACATGATCTATTGGATGTTAGATGAGCGGGAGAATGATCGGCTTGGCAAAGTCATTCTGGCTCTGTCGCAAATTTTCCGCTATGGCAGCGAATGGGAGCAAGCTTCCAGGGCACCCTTGAGAAGGGAGCTTGAGCAGCTCCGGCATTATTTGACGATTATTCAGACCCGCCTCGGGGGCAGGGTGCATACCGAGTTCGATGTAGAAGAGCGATGGCTGGGCATTGAGGTGCCGAAAATGTTCCTGCAGCCCATTGTCGAGAACGCGGTCAAATATGGGCTGGAGCCGGTCGACCGTCCAGGTCAGCTGCGCATTTCGACGCGGGAGCGCGACGGCAAACTGGAAATCGTCGTTGCGGACAACGGCGTCGGCATGGAAGAGGAGACGCTGCGGCACCTGGAACGTTCTTTGGAAGCGATCCGGTCCATGAAGGCAGGGGACGAGGAAGAGCCGGAACTGGAGCCGGGACGCAAAGGGATCGGTCTACAGAATGTGCATCTCCGCCTTCGTCTTCTGTTCGGGGAAGGTTACGGCGTCCGCATCGAAAGCCGGTTAAACGAGGGAACGACCGTCATTGTGACGATCCCCATTCCGCCCGAGAGGGGGTAAGTTGGATGAACATTCTTGTCGTAGATGACGAAAGCGTCATTCGCAGCGGCATCGAACGGACGATCCGCCATCACTTTCCGGAGCATGCCGTCTACCAGGCGGCGAATCCGGAGAACGCGGTTGTGCTGCTCAGAAACGAATCTATCGATCTCGTATTCACGGACGTGCTGATGCCCGGAATGACCGGCCTGGAGCTGATGGAAATATCCCGCCAAAGCCATGCCCATGTGAAATGGGTCGTCATCTCTGCATATTCGGAATTTGCCTATGCCCAAGAGGCCGTTCGTCTCGGTGCCAAGGATTATTTGCTTAAGCCGATCGGCAAGGAAAGCTTGATCGAGATGATCCGCAAGCTGGGCGAGGAGATTGCACAGGAAAGCGTACGCTCCAAGGAAACGCATTTGCTGAAAAACAATCTGCGCCTGCTGCGGGAGGCCGTCTTCGCTCGCTGGGCATCGGGCCTTGATCTTGGCGGCATCGATCTGAAGCCTTTCACCGAAAATCATCCGAGCTTTCATCTGTTGATGGTCCGTGTAGAAAGCGAGCGAGACATGAAGCTGGAGCATTTTATCGTGGAAAACGTGCTGTCGGAGTTGATCGAATCGTCAGGGAGAGGTTTTGTCGCCAGCATCGATGCAAAAAGTTTGCTCGGCCTTGTGACGCTGCGGGAGGAGAGCACGTTGCACGGACTGACCGAGCAGCTTCGCAGCCACTTGAAGCGTTATATGAAAGTACCGTTCCAGGTGCTGCATTCCGAGCGGCTTGCCGATTTCAACGAGGTTCCGGCAGAGGTTAGGCGGATGCGCAAGGCTGCGGTCAGCCAAGTCTACGATCACTACGCAAGCGGCGGAGATCAGGCGGTCGAAGTGGCGCTGCAATACATTCAGGGACAGTATCATACCGAGCTTTCGCTGGAGAAAGTGGCATCGATCGTTTACTTGAACCCGATCTATTTCAGCCAGTTGTTCAAGCAGAAGACCGGCCACGGATTCAAGGAGTATGTCACCCAACTGCGGATGGAGCGGGCGATGGAGCTGCTGCGGGACTCCGAGCTGAAAATCGCCGATATTTCCGAACGGATAGGGTATTCCGATGTTCGTCATTTCTCGCAAATTTTTCGCAAGAAAAGCGGCCAGACCCCTTCGGAATATCGCCAAGGCGCAAGCGGGGCAATTACGGTTCAACAGGAGTGAACGTCCGCCGACGTAGGGGCCGCTGGCCCCTACTCGACCAGTTGATTCGACCGTTTAGTTTCCTTCTAGGACGAAGGGATTTCCGTCAATTCCGGCTCCTCCCATACTTGACGCAATTCAATCTGACCTTCCCCATGTCCCATCGGGTCCGGCGCCCGCATAGCCCACTCGATGGCTTCTTCTCTCGACTTCACATCAATTAGAAAGAACCCCGCAATCAATTCTTTCGTTTCCGTAAATGGGCCATCCGTAACCACCGGTTTTTTCCCTGGTTCTGGATACGAAAGACGAATCCCATTTGAACTTGGATGAAGTCCTTTAGCCATAACCCGCACGCCTGCCTCAATTAATTCCTCATTGTACTTCGACATAGCTTCTCTTAGCTCCGAGCTCGGGAGAATTCCGGCTTCCGCATTTTTCGAGGCTTTGACTATCATCATAAATAGCATAAATCTTCCTCCTCACGGTCTCGGTCGTTCGTGTGTACAAGACATCTAGACGACAAAGGACGGAGCCCCTTAAGCGTCAACGATTAGTTTAATATTCTCTTCTTCTTCAAGCAGCTCAATTACCCGTTCTTTATTCCTCTGATCCTTAAATGCATACCATGCATTCAACAAATCATCATCGTCCGACAAGGTATCCTTAAATCTCCCGAATACGCCTTTGCCGCCGCTTAAAGCTCGTTCAAGCGACTTCTGCATTCGTTCGTCTTGAACAGTCGTTACGAACTCTTCCATGTCCTCGAACGATTGCCAAGATTCAATCTTAGGCACCCTAATATATCGTTCACCGAATTCTTCTTCGATTCTTTCTTCAAGCTCTGGGTCTGATTCTATATAGTCGCCCAGCATTTCAATATCACCAGTCTGTTTATCGAAGTAACAAGAAATGTCGTCACTCGATTGTTCGCATGCGAATACTAACTCTCCAAACTGAAAAGCTGTTATCTTGACGATCTCCAGCTCCATTGATATCACCCTCGAATATAATCTTCATTTTTTACTTACGCCTCTAACTCTTCATCTTCATCATCATAAACCATTATTTCCCTGACACTTCAGGGCTTTGTTTATAATAATCTAGAATGATTGATAACAATGTTTCTTTATCGTAAGCTTTCAAAGCTTTTTTAATATCTGTAATCGTTAGCTTCTTAGATTCAACCACTGCTGTACCTTTTTCTTCATTCATTAAGCCACGTCCTTTCGCCGGAGCACCTACAAGTTGAATATATCACGCGATCTTTATGCCGTATAGAACGATTGTGGGCTGCTGCAAAAGGGTAATCCCTCGGTAAACCGCGATGGGCGGCAAACTGAGGGATTACCCTTTTGTTATTTGTAGATATTAAGCTTCAACGCGAAGTTCTTCGAGCAAATTCGCTTTTTCCATTTTTCTAAGCGGTCCTTGCACGGACAGCAGCCCGACGAGCAAAGCGGTCCCGCTGGCCAGCAAAGCGGCCAGCCAAGGGAATTCGAACGGTACGCCCTGCACCTCGTTCAGTTTGGCGTATAGCAGGTAACTGATGCCGTAGCCGATCGCGATGCCCCATATGCCGCCGATGACGCCGAACCAGATTCCTTCCGCCGCAGCCATTTTCCGAATTTGGCCCATCGTCATGCCGACCGCTTGCAGCAGCCCGATTTCTTTGCGGCGCAGCAGCAAGTTCGTCTGTATCGTGTTGATAATATTTAAGCTGCCGATGCCTCCGATGATGATAAGGAAGCCATAGACGAAAATTTGCATTTGCAAGTTGAACTGCCGCTCTTCCTTCTGCGATTGCGCGGTGTCCACAAGACGGATGCCCGATTGGGGGTTCGCCATCTCGCTAAGCGCACGCTTGATTGGATCAGGGTCGGCCTTGTCCTTCAAAGCAATTTCCAAGCGGGTCAGTCGCGTAGCCAGGGCGGCGGACTCTTCAGAGGACCCGACTGCCGCGAGCTTGGCGAAAGTGGTTTTCGCGGCGATAATCACAAGTCCCGGCTCCCTCTGATAAGGGGAGTCGAACGGCGATTGTTCGAGAATGCCCGCGACCTTCACTTCGCGTACGCGATCTTTCACCGGCGCGCTGCCGTCATTAGAGAGGTCAAGTTTGATCCGATCCCCGACTTTGTAGCGGGTGAGCGGCATGATCTCGGTTTTGCCGTCGGAGACGACCGGCTTGATCGTCTGGACGATCAGAACGCCGTCTTCGTCCGCCAGTTTCTGCGGGTCGGCGGACCCCGACTTCAAATAATCGGCCGCTTCCTTGAGACGGGCATCGTCGTAAAGCACGATGCGGGAACTGAGAAGCGCATCTTTGCGGCCTTCCCAATCAACGGTCGCTAGCGACTTGCCGGTCTTCTTGGAGAAATCGGCGTTGATCAGCGTATCAGGAACGATCGCATTCGCGGAACGGTTGGTGTAGCCGCCGTAGACGGCCGCAACGCCGGGCAATTTCCGAATCTTGGCGATTTGGTCGGCCGAGAGGAGATCGTCTGTTTTCTTCGCCGCATTCTCTTGCTTCGAACTGAACGACTGGATAAGCTGGAAGGCGATCCGGTCGTTCTCATTTGTCGTTGTCGTCATACTGACCAGCTGCTGCGTGAAATAGTGGAACACGATAAACAGCATGATACTGACGACGATGGAGAATGTCGTAATGCGGAACTTCGTCCGGTTGCGGCGAATATTGGTCGACGCCATCTTGCCTTCGATGCCGATCAGCGTCAGCAGGGAAGGAATGCGCAGACGGCGGAAAGATTCCCGAACGATGGTGCCCGTGCCCTTCACGGCATCCACCGGAGAGACGCTCGATGCTTTGCGCGCCGGCAGCCAAGCCGCAATATACACCGCAAGGAAACCGATCAGCAGGCTGCCGCCCATAATCCACCAATGGAACGTCAACTTAAAGTCGTCCATCATGAAAATCCGTAAGCCGAATTGCTTCATAAGCCACAGAGCGAACCATAGGCCGAACCAGCCGATGAACAAACCCAGCGGCACTCCGATGAAAGATAGAACAGTTGCTTCGCGGAACACGAGGTTACGTATTTGGCGAGGCGACGCACCAAGCGTGCGCAGCAGTCCGAATTGCCGGATACGCTCGAATACCGCGATATGGAAGGCGTTATAGATGACAGCCACGGTAGAGAGCACAACGAGGCCGATCAGCGTCCCCATAATGACGGACAGCGCCAGATCGATGCTTGTGCCGCTCTCGCCGCGCAGCGCGAGCAATTGCAAGTTCTCGAATAGATTCTCGTTCAGCTTGCGGAACTCGTCGAGGTGCGCGTCGACTTTTACGCCTTTCTTTAAGGTAAAGACAACCATCGACTGCTCGCCTAGGGAAGCGCCGTCTTGCAGGAGCGTAAATGCTTTGGCGCTGCCTTCAAACTGCGTCATCTGCTGATTTTTCATCAAGCCGACGATACGATAAGTATGCGTTTTGCCGTCCGGAGCGTTCAGTTCCGTCGTTCCGCCGATCTTCGGGGAGCCCGGCAACTGCTCCAGTATCCATTGCTCCGCGACAAGCTCGTCGGGCGTCGCCGGATAGCGGCCTTCCTGAAGTTGCGCGGGCAGCAATCCGAACGCGTCGGTGTTCGCGGCATCCAGCTTAATGCCGTAGCCGTTATCCAGCTCCGTGGACGTCCCGGGGCTTATCAGGCCGAGCTTATCGACAAGCATGTGCTTGCGCAGCGTATCGACGAGGGCAGGCGTCGGCTTCGTGTAACCGAGCTCGAATTTACCGTCGCTCAGTTCGACTTGCCGAACGAAATTGTCCTTAAGCGCCTGACCCATCGTGCCGAGCGCGCTGATAAGCGCAACGGAGAGCATAATGCCGACGATGGTCAGAATCGCTTTCTTCTTCTGCTGCTTTAAATATTTCCCCGCCATTGCGCCATAGCTTCTCATAGAGCATTCCCCCGGCTGTGCGTGTCGCTGAGAATGACGCCGTCTTGCAGGCGAATGACGCGGTCGGCTTCTGCGGCAACGTTCATGTCGTGCGTGATGACGATGACCGTCTGATGGTATTGCCGGACAGCCAGCTTCAACAGCTCGAGCACTTCGCGTCCGTTCGCGGAATCGAGGTTACCCGTCGGCTCGTCGGCCAGCACGATCGCAGGCCGGTAGGCGAGCGCCCGACCGATGGCGACGCGCTGTTGCTGGCCACCCGACAGCTCCGAAGGCAAATGCTTCTTGCGTTCGTGCAAGCCGAGCGTACGAATGAGATCGTCGACGTAGGTTTTGTCCGGCTGGCGGTGATCGAGCAGCAACGGCAATTGAATGTTCTCTTCGACGTTCAGCACGGGAATGAGATTATATGCCTGGAAAATAAAGCCGATCTTCCGGCGACGGAACACGGCGCGGTCTTTCTCCTTCAAGGCGTACAAGTCTTCGCCGTCGATGTGCACGTAACCGCCCGTCGGCTTGTCGAGTCCGCCGAGCATATGAAGAAGCGTACTCTTGCCGGAGCCGCTCGCCCCGACGACGGCGACGAACTCGCCTTGTTTGATCGAGAAGGACACGCCGTGCAGCGCGTTTACTTTCGTTGAACCTGTACCATAACTTTTGCTTAAACCGTCTACTTGTATGACGTTCATGTCGGGATTCATCCTCCGATGTTGGATTCTCGGGAAGCGCGGAACGAGCGTCTACGCAGCTTCCCCCTGCTACGAACCCAAGTATAAAGGGCCAACCTTACAGGAGCTCCGGTCGCAAGCTTACAGTTTTGTAAGCTTGCGGGACGGGTTGCCGTCGAAGGGCGCCGCCGGCAAAGAACGCTGAGGCAGCGCGACGGTAAACACCGTTCCTCCCGATTCCCCAGGAGCGGCGGACAGGAATCCGCCGTGTTTCTCGACGATCGACTTGGCGAGCGGCAGACCGAGGCCGACGCCGCTGCCTTCCTTGCCCTTGCCCGGGGCGCGATAAAACTTTTTGAAGATATGCGGGAGATGTTCCGGATCGATGCCCGGACCTTGGTCGCGAATGAGCAGCCGGGCGAAGACGGCGGTGCTCTCGAGCCCAATCGAGACCGTTGTACCGGGTGGACTATGCTCTACGGCGTTCTTCAGCACGTTGGTGATCGCTTCCGACAACCAGCGTCGGTCATGAGGGACGACGAGCCGCTGTCCGCCGGCGTACTGGCCATCCGTCTCGAAGACGAGGTCGACGCCTTTCTGAATCGCCGCCTGTTCGACCGCTTCCGACGCTTGCTTCACGGTGTCGATCAGCGGAGCTTCGGCGATATGCAGATCCAGCGCGTTCGCCTCCAGCCTCGCCAGCTTCAGCAGCGTGAGCGTCAGCCATTCCATTCTGTCGAGCTCGCGTCGGCAGATCTTCAGAAATTCCTCGGCATGAAGCTTGTCGACGTTGCCTTCCTGCAACAAGTCGATGTAAATCGCAAGCGAGGCAAGCGGCGTCTTCAACTGGTGGGAGATGTCGGCAACGGTATCTTTCAGGAAGATTTGGTCCTGGTGCAGCTGTTCGATCGTCTGCCGGAGGCGAAGCGATAATTCTTGAGCGCCGCTTGCGAGCAGTCCAAGCTCTCCTTCATCGTAAAGACGATAGGGAATCGGGCGGTCGTGTTTAACCGTTTCCTCGATGTCGAGGGCGAGGTCGCGAATGTCCGTCAGTTGGCGTCGGTGATGGAGGAGCAGCAACACGGCAGACAGCGTGAATAGCGTTGCGAATACGGCGAGGAGCGCCCAGAACGTCTGCCAGCGATGTGCATTTGCGGATGGCAGCCATTCTGTCGCGAATGTAGGCGTTACGCCGTATTGCGACATGACCTTCCAACCTGCCGAGATTTCTTCGGCCGTCGGACGTTTGCCGTCTAGGTAAAGATTGAGCCAATCGGCGGCCTGATCCGGATTTTTCGCGGCCAAGCGGCCGATCGCCGCGGCCTGCTTGTCGAGCAGCTCGGCTTTCAGCGTCTGAGCGGAGTGCCGGCTGTACCAGAATGAGAAGGCGAGACACAGCGCGAAAAGAAGGCATAGCGCGGCGGCCAGCCTCCTCGTAGAGGGATTCCTCCATATTCTTCCCGCGCCGAGCGGCAAGCGATGTTCGATGCGCTCTAATCGTTCCATCGGTAACCGGCTCCTCTGATCGTCACAATCCTATCGGGGCGTTGGGGATCGTTCTCGATTTTCTCCCGCAGCCTGCGAATGTTGACAGCCACCGTGTTGTCGTCAAGCACTTCCGTGCCGTCCGGCCATACGTGTTGTATGATCTGATCGCGCGACAGAACGGAGCGGGGATGGGACATGAACAAGCGGAGCAGCCGGAATTCCGTCAGGCTCAGCGGGATGTCCTGGCCTTGCTTGTCGAGCCGCATCTCTCCGACAGACAGCGAGAGCGGGCCGGAGACGATGATATCTTTCTCCTCTGGCTTCATCTTTGAACGGCGCCTGAGCACCGCATGTACGCGCGAGACGAATTCGCGGAGGCGAAAAGGTTTTGTCACATAATCGTCACCGCCAAGATCGAGCCCGCGAACGATGTCGAATTCCTGATCGCTCGCCGTCAGGAAAATGATCGGCACATCCATCGAGCGCCGAATTTCCGTGCAGAAATCGAAGCCGTTGCCGTCAGGCAATTGCACGTCAAGCAGAAGCAAGTCGGTCGTGCCGCTTCCGAGCAGGTCTCTCGCTTCGGATAGGTTTCTTGCCCCCTCCACCAGGAAACCTTCTTGTTGCAAGGTGAATTGGATGCCCCGGTGCAGGGCATCGTCGTCTTCGACGAGAATAATGCGAGCGCTCATGACGGCGATTCCTCCTTGATCGCACTCGGCGACCCGTTTCTCAGACTGAAGTAGCAGGTATTATTGACTAATTTTGTCGGAAAATAAAGCGATTGAAACGACACCATTCTACAAAAATTTGAGTAAGTCTGTCCTATAATTTGTGTAGTTCATTTTCCCTAGCTGCAGGTTGCTTGAACCTTAGTGAAAAGGAGCGCAAAACACGATAACGTGCAATGAGGAGAGGTCAGATTGGATTGCCTGGAGACTACGCATTTGGTAAGACGCCTCCAACTGCTGCAGCGTCGTTTGTGCGAGATGGCCAGCGACGTTGGCAGCCTGACCGATCCCGAGATCGTAGCGGTCAGCGAAGAAGCCGATCGTCTTATCGTTCAGCTTCAACGCCTCCGGAAGGAAGAAGCGGAATACCGCAGGTTAGCAGAATTAAGCAAGCTGGCGGGTTTAACGGTTCCTCAGCTTTCGGAAGAAGTCGGTTAACAAGGCCGAACATTCCTCGTGCAGCACACCTGATGTCCAGGGGCTCACGTGGTTGAAGCGAGAATCTTGGAGCAAGTCCATTAACGTGCCGACGCAACCGGCTTTCGGATCGGATGCGCCGTACACGACACGCTCCACTCGGGATTGCAGAATGGCGCCCGCACACATCGGGCAAGGCTCTAGCGTGACATATAAAGTACAACCGAGCAATCTCCAAGCTTGCAGCTTCTCGCTCGCTTGGCGGATCGCTATCATCTCCGCGTGTGCCGTCGGATCCCGATCGCGCTCGCGAAGGTTGTACCCTGCGCCGACGATTTCGCCGTCCCGTACAACGACGGCTCCGATCGGCACTTCGCCCAACGATTCGGCGATGCGGGCTTGCAGGATGGCTTCTTTCATCCAGTGTTCATCTGCAGTTATCAACATGAGAAGTGCTCCTTACTCCGCGAACATGTATTCGTTGTTAACATGCTGTGCATGAATTTGTGGATAACTACGGGGTTGTCCACAGAGTTATGCACATTTCTTATTGTTTTGTGGGTATAAACTGTGATTAAGAGTACCATGAACGCTCCTGAGCAGATGCTGCGGGCGTTTTTTTTATTGTATCAGGTTGGCAAATAAGGTCAAACCGGGAGAAGCCGTGAATAAGCTAGAGATAGGCAGGACAAACTTGCGGCAAAACGCGGTTGGAGTGGATCGGATGGGGGGCAAAGTCGCAGACGTATTCCGGGGGCATCCCGAGCTGGAGCCGTCGGGCAAGCTGTCGATCGTCGGACGGGCATGTTGCGATGCCGAGCGGATGACTGCGTACGTAAGGCGGCGTAATCCAGCGGCGCCTTACGTAGCGGAAACGTACTTGAGACTTGGAGAACGTTATGGGATTCGCGGCGATGTCGCGTTCTGCCAAGCGGCCATCGAGACGAGAGGATGGACGTCGGGGATGCTCGGACCATGGTGGGCGCCGCTCGGAGCGGGAAGGTGGGCGGAAGAATCTGCGATCGAGGAGAGAATGCGGCTGTTATTCTCATTCTCGACTTCTTCCGGAGGAGCTGCGCTTGGGCGGCATGACGCGGACTTGTTGGAACGGGAAGGCTGGCACGGCACAGTCAGCTGCTGGGAAGATCTCGGGGGCAAGTGGTCGCGTTCGTACCAAGCGCATCGGTACGGTCACGACGTCACGGCGATGTGGCGGAATATGCTTGCTTGGCGCGGGAAGGGGGAGGTCGTCATGGAGCGTGCGAGTTCAGGGTGGGGTGGCGCCTACGGGCGGGAGACGCCGGAAGATCACGGTTCGGGTGCAGATTGGCTGACGTCCGGCGGAGCTGACTTGACGTGGCTGCGGGCGGAAGGGTTGTTGCCGGAGCCTGTGCCCCACCCCGGCAGAAAAGTGACGTGGGCTGAGCTGGCAACCTTATTACACCAATGGGAGAAACGGACCAAGCGGGTGTAGGCGTACTTTTCCTCGGTAGCGGCAATAGGTTCCGCTATTTTGTGCATGTTGGCCGACGATCCAAAAAAGAAACGCCCGGAGAAGTCGAACTTCCTCGGGCGTTCTATTTATCTATGATCGGCGCAGCTTACGGCTGCTGCTTACCGTCGTTCGCAATTGCGCTAAGCGTTCGATCGGTGCTGTTCGCGTCCGTCGGCTCGACGTAATTGCGAAGGATAGACACTTCTACGCGGCGGTTGATCGCGCGTCCGGCTTCGGTGTCATTCGATTGGAGCGGACGGTATTCGCCGTAAGCGGTGGAACTGACATGCTTCGGATCGAGTTTGCTGTTCTCGAGCAAAATCCTCATGAAATTGACAGCGCGCTGCGAGCTAAGCTCCCAGTTGGAAGGGAATTCAGTCGTCTTGATCGGCTGGTTGTCGGTATGCCCGGCAACGAGAATCTCGTAGCCTGGATATTGATCCAGCATTTGCGCGATTGCCTTGGCGAGCTTCTGGGAATCGGGCTTGATTGACGCGCTTCCGGACGGGAACAACGCGTTGTCCCTTATCGTAATCAGTAATTGCGAATGGTTAAGCTGCGTATCAAGCTGAGACGACAGCCCGCTTTTCTTGATGTACTTGTCGAGATCTTTCTTTAACTGCTCAAGGTTCTGCTGTTCTTGCTGCATAAGCTCTTCGCGAGTCTCAGTCTTTTTCGTCGTGCCGTTATTGTGTTTCAACTCGTTTTCCGCAGAGCGCTTTTTCATGTCGTTATCCCGGGTGATGTCGCCTTTTTCAAAAATGCTAATGCCGGAGTTAAACGCCGTCTTGAACGCCTGGCTCATCTGCTCTAACTTGGCGGTGTTCACAGCGCTGGCTGCATAGAGAACGATAAACAGGGCGAGCAATAGCGTCATCAAGTCGGAATAGGGAAGGAGCCACGATTCGTCCGCGTGCTCCTCATGATGCTCATGCCGTTTTTTGCTCACGCTGCGTATCCTCCTTATCCGCTAGAGCAAGTCTTTCCGTCGGGGTCAGGAATACAAGCAGTTTCTGTTGGATAGCGATCGTCGATACGCCGGACTGAATCGAGAGCAATCCTTCGACCATCATGAGCTTGAGGTCGATCTCACGCTTGGACAACCGTTTCAGCTTGTTGGAGATCGGGTGCCAGAGCACGTAACCGGTGAAAATACCGAGCAAAGTCGCGATAAAAGCGGCTGCGACGGCATGCGCGAGCTTCTCCATCTCGGCCAAGTTGCCGAGAGCGGCGATCAGACCGATAACTGCCCCGAGAACCCCGAGCGTTGGCGCATACATGCCCGCTTGAGAGAAAATCTGGGCTCCGACGCGGTGACGATCTTCCGTCGCGGAGATGTCCTCAAGCAGAACATCTCGCACGAAGTCTTGGTCGTTGCCGTCGATGATCATTCGCATGCCCGACTTGAGGAACGGATCCTGAATTTCTTCGACGCGGGCTTCGAGTGCAAGCAAGCCTTCGCGGCGAGTAATCGTAGCCCATTCCATGAACATTGCGATGAGATCCGTGCGGGCGATCAGTTTCGGTTCCGAGAAAATCAGCTTGAACAGCTTCGGAACTTTGGCGAGATCCGAGGTCGGAAAAGCGACGAACACGGAAGCCGCAGTACCGACGAGAATGATGACGTAAGCCGCCGGGTTGTTAACGAGACTGACGATTGGCGCACCTTTCAGGAACATCCCCAATATAAGCGCGACAAAACCTAAACCTAATCCAATAATCGTTGAATTTTTCATCGTACACCCCGGTATATGAAAGAATGATATGTACGCGACAGGAGAGTTTCTCAGCAACCGACACGATAATAGGTTTATCGACAGAATGAAGCAAAAGCTTTAGAGGGGAACGTTGTTTTTCGTAAAATCATAATGCGGAAACGTGTGGATAAGAAGCTGACAGGCCGCGCCGGGAGCGGGGAAATGCATAATTGGACCAATGGACAGTCCACTTCATGCGTGTTACTATGGCTACACAAGCCTAATGTCCCCGGGAGGGGCGCGAGGCGCAGCGATCGGATCGTAAACAGCTATTGTCCGGTCGACCAAGTGAATACGGCGGAGAACAGGGTGCTCGCAAGAGCTTAGGGCGTGTCTGAAAATTCAGGGTTTTCAGATACGCCCTAATAGGGAAGTCCGGTGCGATACCGGCGCGGTCCCGCCACTGACCATGGGGAGCCAAGCGGAATATGCCACTGCGGCCGTCGGTAGACGGATGCGGGAAGGTCCGGGAGGCATTGATCCAGGAGCCAGGAAACCTGCCCGTTCTCGACAAACACCCGATAACCTACGAGGAATAGGGGAGGTGTGGCGGCATCGGCCGCGGATGACGGCTTGCGCCTGCTAATTGCGGGTAGCGGGTTTCCGCGGCGGAGCGACTTGGCGAGCGCGAACGGATCGTATTCCGAACGCTCGCCCTCCTTAGCAACGGCAAGGAGTGGCTCGGCCATCACGCGAACATCTTCCGGGAGGGAGATGTTTTTTTGTTGCCTTCACTCTGCAAGCAAGAATGTTTTCGCCGTTTGGGAGAAGGCGAAGACGCGAATTCAGAGAGGAGCGTGCGGTCAGGTGAACGTGGGGAAAAGCATGAAAGAAGTAAGAGGGTTTAAAGGTTGGTTGCGCGGTGCGCTGGCAATGTTCGTTGCATTGCAACTCGTCGCGGGTGCTTGGGCGGGCGTTGCGGGCGCGGCAAGCGACGATTCGGCAGCAGGCGCGAAGGCGTCGATCCGGGGGCAAGTGGGTCAGGCGGTAGACGGACTGCAAGCATTGCTTGGCAAGTCGCAGCCGTCGAGTGACTGGGTGGCATTCGGATTGGCACGCTCGGGCGCGACGGTCGGCGCAGCTTATTTATCCGAGGCGGCGAAGAGCGCGGATAGCGGCAGCTTGCGGCTTGTAACGGATTTCGCCCGCGTGGCGCTGGCTGTGAATGCGGTCGGCGGCGACGTACGCAAAGTCGGTTCCGGCAAGACGGACTTGCTCGGCAAAATCGCGAATTTCGATAAAATAACAGCGCAAGGTCCGAACGCGCCGGCGTATGCGCTGCTTGCGTTGGATGCAGCCGGCTACGTGCCTGGCACGAACGACAAGTGGTCGAGAGACGACTTGGTGAAGTGGCTCGTCGACCATCGCACTAACGGCGGCGGTTGGTCGCTGACGGCAGGTAAGAGCGATACGGATATTACAGGCATCGTTTTGTCCGCGCTGGCGGGCTATCAGGATAGTCCGGAAGTTAAATCCGCTACAGAAGAAGCTTTAAAATGGCTTTCCAGCGTTCAGCTGGCGAACGGCGGATTCGGCGGTGCCGCGGAGTCGAGCGAGAGCGCGGCCCAAGTCGTCATTGCGCTGACATCGCTTGGCATCGATCCGGTAAACGACGCGAGATTTTCCAAAGACGGCAAATCGGCGCTGACTCGTCTGCTTGAATTCCGTCTTGCTGACGGTCAATTTTCTCATACGTTCGGCGGCAAAGCCGACGGAATGGCTTCTTATTATGCATTGCTCGGATTGACGGCGGCCGAACGCTGGTTAGATGGCTTGCCGGGCCTATATGCGGGCGTTAACGCGACATCGAAAGTTCAGGTTACTGTAAACGGCGTCTCCGGCACGGTTGCGAACGGTTCGGTAACAGGCAAAACGGCGCTCGAAGCGCTCGTGAATGCACTGAACGCGTCGAAGCTTGCTTACAAAGTCGAGCGTTACTCTTTCGGACCTATGCTGACGTCTATCGGCGGTCTCGACAGCGCGAAGTTTGGCGGGTACGATGGATGGAACTACGGCGTCAAGCGCGGCGGCGCATGGGTGACGATTACGGAAGGTATGGGCACGTTCGCGCTTAAACAGGGCGATGAGCTTGTCGTCTACTACGGCGGAGCGGAAACATCGCTGATTCATTCGGTGAAGCTCGAGCCGGCGGCGCCTCGCGCAGGCCAACCGGTAACGGTGACCGTTGAGAAAGAAACATTCGATTGGGACGCGAACAAGCTGGTCGTAAGCCCGGCGGAAGACGTGAATGTGAAGCTCGGCGGCGGCGTTTCTGCGAAAACGGACAAGGACGGCAAAGCAACGCTGACAGCTCCGCAAGCAGGCGCATACGTGCTCGCAATCGGCGGCTACCGCACGGATGCGGTCCCGACGGTCGTTGCATCGTCGGTTCCGGTTAAAGTCGCCACGTACGAGAAGAACGTCAGCGTACGTGTCGAAGGAGACGCCGGCGTAACGGCATCCGGCATCGCACAGGGCGGAACGGCTTTCCAGGCGATCGAACAGTTGCTCAAAGCCAAAGGCGTTAAATACGAAGTGAAGGAATCCTCATTCGGCAAATATATTAACTCGATTGACGGTATTGCCGGCGGTAAGTACGGCGGTTACGACGGCTGGAGCTTCGCGGTTGTTCGCGGTGGCGACTGGATCATACCGGCGGTGGGTACGGACGCGTTCCTGCTCGAAGACGGCGACGAAGTGGTCATCTACTACAGTGGAAGCACCACGTTGCTGGTCGATCCGATCGTGCTCTCTCCGGCTCAGCCGAAGCCTGGTCAGGCGTTCACCGTGACGGTCACGAATCGCGCATGGGATTGGGAGAACGGCAAGTTCGAAGCGGCGAAGCCTATTGCAGGCGCGACTGTAACCGTTGGCCAAACGTCGGTCATCACGGACCCGAACGGCAAAGCTTCCTTCGCGGGTCAGAAGGAAGGGTACTATACGGTTGAAGTGACGGGTTATACGAAAGATGCGGCGCCGTCGGTCGCTCGGTCGGTGACTGGGCTTTCTATCGCCGGCGCATACAAAGATCAAAGTGCAGTCGCTGCCTGGGCGGCGGACGCTGTAGCGACCGCTCGTTCGGCGAAGCTGCTTCGCGGCATCGGCGACGGCACGGAGTCGTTCAAGCCGAAGCAAGCGGTCACCCGCGCGGAATTCGTGTCTGCGCTGGCTCGTGGGCTGGGCTTGAGCGGCAAGGCGGCATCGGCGTTCAAAGACGTGCCGACGAGCGCGTGGTACGCCAAAGACGTGAATGCGGCGGTGGCGGCTGGTCTGATTAGCGGCGTGTCCGCGACTTCGTTCGCGCCGGACGCGACGCTCACGCGGGAGCAGGCAGCGATTCTGCTGACTCGCGCGCTGAAGCTGAAAGCGACGGCTGTCGCCGAGTTGGCGGACGCCAAGCAAATTACGCCAAGCGCCGTATCGGCCGTGCAGGCGGTTATTCAGCAAGGCTGGCTGACGCCGTATGAAGGACGATTCGCGCCGAAGGCGACGCTGACGCGGGAGCAGGCTGCGACTGTCATCGTGCGCGTGTGGCACGCGAGCGGGAAGTAACATCTGAGCACGCGGTGACGGGCGGGGATTTAATGGAATGGTCCATTAACTTCCCGCGCATTCGCGGGTGAGGCGGCAAGTCCGTGGAAAAATCCATTACTATTCGTGACTTGTACCGATTGCGGGTGGAATGGCTGCTGAATAGATGTATTTTTCCAGTAAGAATGCTAAGTTTCTTGAAATACCTTAGAAATAAAAGGATTTATCCAGTAAGGTGCTGAACCGAACGGGGTTGCGTTACGGATACTTCGTCGGAGAGGAGGAGAAACGTGTGAGGAACTTCATGTTCAGGCGGCGGTCGGCAGCGCTTGCGCTGGTCTTGATGGTTACCGTTATGATCGGTATCTCGGGTTGTGGCGGAGGTGGCAATCAAGGCGCGGCGGTCGAGTCGGGTGAACTATCGTCGTCTGCTTCGTCAATGCCGGTTGAACAATCCATGCAAACTGGGAAGTCGGAGGGGCCGTCAGCGTCTTCCTCCTCCGCTGCGACGTCTCCTGACGGGTCGGAGGCGAGTGGCTCCTCCTCGGGGGAAGCTCCGCCAAAGGCAGCCGGACCGTCTCAGCCTGCCTCGACGCCAGCCGTATCTGACACACCGTCCGACCTGTCGTCTAAGCCATCTTCGACGCCAGCCGCATCCGCCAAGCCATCCGAGCCGTCCGCGAGCCCGCAGACGGGTAAAGACGGGCGACCGCCTGAAGAAACTTCCAAGGCCGATGTTGTTACGATCTCGATCGAGGGCAACGCGGAATGGGGGACGATTTTGAAGGCGGAAACCGTCGTTCTGAGCAAAGGGGATACGCCAGCAAGCGTTCTGAAAAGAGCGGCGAAAGCCCATCGGCTTGCATTCGGCATCCGTGGCAGCGGAGCGATGACATATATAGAAGGCATAGACGGCTTGTTCGAGTTCGACGACGGGCCGACGAGCGGCTGGAAATATCGCGTTAACGGCATCGTCGCCGACATCGGCGCGGGCGCCTATCGGCTTAAGACGGGCGACCGGCTGGAGTGGTATTATGTGTCCGAGGATGCGGAAGCCGAGGAAGGCAAGGAGAAAAAACCATGACGGAAGGTTTCGGTTTCCGATCGCTTCATCCGATCGTTATATTCGTTTATTATGCCGGAGGGGTAACCTTCGGCATGTTGTTATTTCACCCCATCGTTTTGCTTGCGGCTTGGGCGTGTGCGGTCGTCGTCAACCTGCATCTCGACGGTGGACGAGAATGGCGGAAATGGGCAATTCCGATGTCGATCGGCGTATTGCTTGTCGCCGCGATAAATCCGCTGATCTCCCACCGGGGGCGAACGGTGCTGACTTACTGGGGCGATCTTCCGATTACGCTGGAATCGGTCGTATACGGAGCGACGCTTGCGCTGTCGTTACTGAACTTGCTGACGTTTTTCGTGACCTACAGACTGGTTATGACGGAGCAGAAATTTCTGTTTTTGTTCTCCCGGGTATCCCCGAAAGCCGCGCTGGTCGCCATGATGGCGATGGGGCTCGTGCCGCGCATTCGCCGTCGTCTTCAGGAGCTCATGCTTATTCAGAGGACGCGGGGAGTAACTGTTACAGAAGGCTCGCCCTCCGCACGGGCGCATAACGGCGCTCGACTAATCGGCACTTTGCTGTCGTGGACGTTAGAGGACTCGCTTCAGACGGCAGATTCGATGCAAGCACGTGGATACGGAACTGGGCAACGCAGCTCGTACTTGGCTTATCGGCTACGGGCGAGGGACTGGGCGACGCTCGTCGGCTTTGTGGTCTGCGCGATGACGTTGTTTGCGGCGTGGGCGGGCGGCCACGGTTTTATGACCATCTATCCGCGTCTTGGTGCATTCGCGCTTTCTATAGGTGACGGCGTCGCTTTAGCCGCTTATATTGTCTTTTTACTGATGCCGCTTGGCTGGGAATGGAGGGATCGCAGGGCATGGCTTATCTCGAATTACGGAACTTGACTTTCTATTACCCAGGAGCGGCGGAGCCCGCGGTGGAGGAAGCGAGCCTCTCCGTCCCGGCCGGTCAATTCGTCGTCTTGTGCGGTCCTTCCGGAAGCGGGAAGTCGACGTTGCTGCGGCTGTTAAAAAGAGAAGTGTCGCCTGGGGGCCGGATCGGAGGGAGTATCGAGTTCGGAGGTCTGTCGCTCGGAGAATGGCCGGCGCGTGAGCTCGCGGCTACTATTGGCCTGGTCATGCAAAATCCGGACAATCAGCTCGTTGTCGACACGGTTGAGCACGAGCTGGCGTTCGGCATGGAGAATTTCGGCCTCGAGCGGGATGAGATGAGGCGCCGCATGGCCGAGATGGCTGGGTTCTTCGGTCTGGAACCGCTGCTCGGGCGCAAAACCGACGAGCTGTCGGGCGGTCAGAAGCAGACGGTGAACGTTGCCGCTGCGTTGCTGCTCCGTCCTCGGGTGCTGTTGCTGGACGAACCGCTCGCCCAGCTCGATCCGCTTGCCGCGCGCGAGTTGCTCGGCATGATCAAGCGGCTTAACGACGAGTGGGGCATTACCGTCATCATGAGCGAGCACCGGATCGACGACTTACTGCCTCTCGCGGACAAAGTCGTGCGCATGGAAAGAGGCCGAATCGTGTTCGACGGCGAGGCGAGAGAGTTCGTCCGCGAAGCTTGGCGGCGGGCGGATGACGCCTGGACGAGCGCGCTGCCTTCCATTACGCGCTGGGCGCTTGAGGCGAACACCTCGGCGGCGGCCCGGCCGCCGCTAACGGTGAAGGAAGCTCGCGGTTGGCTGACGAGCGCCGCCGCAGAGGCCCGGCCAGCCGCTCACGCCAAGGCTGCCGCAAGCCCCTCGCCCGCGCTGCTTATCGCAAAAGAGCTATTCTTCGCGTACGACAAGCGGTCGCCCGCCGTGCTGCGCGGGCTGGAGTGGGACGTGCGCGCCGGAGATTGGACGGCGCTGTTCGGCGGCAACGGCAGCGGCAAGTCGACGCTGCTGCAACTGCTTGCCGGCTTGCGGGAACCGCAGCGCGGCAGCGTGGCGTGCCCGGCTAAGACGCTCAAGTCGCTCGCCAGGCTGAAGCCGAAAGAGCGGTTCGCCGAGATCGGTTACTTGGCGCAAAATCCGGTGCTTCACTATGCGCACGACAGCCTGCTCGGCGACCTTGTCCATGCGGCATCGCGGGCCGGGGCCGGCGAGGCCGGACGGGCGGAGGTGGCCGCCCGGGCGATGGCCGACCGCCTCGGCATCGCGCATCTACTCTCCCGACACCCGCACGACATGAGCGGCGGCGAGCAACAACTCGGCGCGCTGGCGATTACGCTGCTAGGCAAACCAAAGCTGCTGTTGCTGGACGAACCGACGAAGGGGCTCGACCCGCTAGCCAAACGAATCTTGGGAGAGCATCTGCGACAGATTCATCAAGAGGGGACAACGCTTGCGATGGCGACTCATGACGTCGAATTCGCGGCAGCGTATGCGAACCGATGCGCGTTGTTGTTCCACGGGGAGATCGTGGCGGACTGCGAACCGGAAGCCTTTTTCCGAGGGAATCTGTTCTATGCAACGCCGCTTCACCGGTTGCTCGCGTTGGAGGGGGCTACCGTCCGATGAAAGCTTCCAAGCCGATCCGGTGGTTAATTCTACCGATTGCAATCATCTACCTTGTCTTATCTTATATCTCGATTGAGCGCGGCAACTCGTTGCTCATCGGCATCGTGCTCGTGCTGCTCTCGATGATCCCGTTCCTGCTCCGCTTCGAGCGCAAGGAACGCAAGGCCCGCGAGCTGATGCTGATCGCCGTCATGGCTTCGGTGGCGACGGTGAGCCGGATTCCTTTTGCGACGCTGCTTCCTGGCTTTACGCCCGTCACGTTTGTCGTGATCGTCTCCGGCGTCGTGTTCGGCGCGGAAGCGGGCTGGATGGTTGGGGCGACGACGGCGCTCGTGTCCAACATGTTTCTAGGGCAAGGACCCTGGACACCGTGGCAAATGTTCGCATGGGGGATGGTCGGCTATACGGCGGGTTTGTTCGCTCACCGTAACCCGGCTAGGCGCCGCCGTCTGCCGCTGGCTATTTTCGGCGTGGCTTGGGGTTTCCTGTACGGCTGGATTATGAATCTGACGCTGGCGATCGATCAATGGGCGCAAACCCATTCATGGGCGTCCGTGTTCGCGAAGTACGTAACCGGGTTTCCGTTCGAAGTCATTCATGCGTCGGCGAACTTATTTTTTATCCTCACGTTCGGCCCGTCGTGGATCGCTGTCCTCGAAAGATATCGTCGCAAGTACGGGGTGTTGGAAAGGTTGGATTAGCGGACGGTGCCAATCCGGGCAGGACTTTCGAAGGGCGTTGTCGAATGATGTCATATTCGTTTACATCGCAACGATCAGAGGGAGTGCCGCATGGAACACCAAACGGAGCGCATCGCGCACCAGGGCCGGTTTAAAATACAAAGTTTGCTTGTGGGGCTTCTCGCTTTTACGTTAATTGGGTCGACGGCGATTTTGACAGTCGTGTCGATCCAACATCAGAACGAGACGATTATGAGGACGACACGGCAAAAAAATTTCGAAGCGGCGCGCAATCTTGCGATTGCCGCCAATACGATTAAGCAGTTGATGTTTAAACAGCTTGGCGGGACAGGACGTTATATCATTGACGAAGAGTTGCCTCTCGACGGAGAAGGAAGGACGCTCGGTGCATTGCTGATGGGCAACGGTATCTTTAACGGATCGCTGCTTGTCGACGGGGAAGGCGAGGTGCTCGTCTCGACGCTGGGTACGGGTTTCGCGGTAGGCGATCGGCTCGGCGTAGAGACGGGGATATCGTTAACGGGACACGAAATAGGCCCTTGGATGTCCGCGCCATTCGTCTCGCCGGGCGGTCATCGCGTCGTGCTTGCATTGCACCCCATGAAAGCGGGAGACGAGCGGACGGCCGTCTACATCGCGGGCCTCGTCGACCTGGAGATCGCGAATGTATTCTCCGACATGTTCTCGCATACGATCAAGAGCGATCCGGGCACGTATGCTTATTTGGTCGACCGCAGTGGTGAGTTGATGATGAGCGCTCAAGCAGACCGCGCCGGGGAAGTGATACCGGCGAAGGCATTGCTGGAAACCTTCGGTGGAGGGGACACAGAGTCCGACGGAGCGAGTGAAGGTCTTGTTGCATCGCCGGGAAAGACGCACGAGCGGACGAAAGGGCCGGGGCAGGACGGAAGAGGACAGGGTGATGGTCCGTTGGATCGTTCTGCGCCGATGAGCCCATTCGATGAGCCTCCGGGAAGACCGGGAGAACCTCCTGGTCAGGGAAGCGGCAGCGTGCCGCGCTCGGCGATGTTGGCTGACGGGAACGGGGTCGAGACGTTGGTCGGCTATTTACGCGTCGGCGATCTCGGTTGGGGCGTGGTCGTTCAGTCGCCTATCTTCATCGTGGACAAAGCGAAGCGCGAGTTCATATCGACGCAGTTGAAATGGAGCGTGCCGCTCATCGCGGCTTTCTTGCTGCTTAGCCTTTGGATGGCTCGTAAGATGGCGGCGCCTTTCGCGAGGCTGACCGCGGTCGCAAGAAGCATTGCGTCAGGCGAGCGGGCGGGGCGTCCGCCGTTCGAGAGCCATTGGAACTATGAGGCGCATCATTTGGCGCGCGCGATGATGACGGCGGTGCAGGGTCTGCAGCATCAGGCGGACGAGATGAGCTTGCAGGCGCGAACCGATCGTCTCACCAGGCTTGCGAACCGGACGGGGTTGGATGAATGGTTGAAAGCGCGCGAAGGCGATAGCGCCGGGTATGCGCTCATGGTGATCGACATCGACCATTTCAAAAGCGTGAACGACAAATACGGTCACCAGATAGGAGACGACACGCTTGTCCATCTGGCGAGTATTCTGAAAGCGGAGTGCAGGGAGACGGATCTCGTCTGCCGAATCGGCGGCGAAGAATTCGTCGCCGTGCTGCCGGGCGAGAAGCTGGAAGGCGCCACTTTGCTGGCGGAGCGGGTTCGTGGGCGGGTAGAAGATGCGATTAGCCCGACTGGCCGGCCGATCACGGTGTCGATCGGCATTGGCGCTTGTTCCGAACCCGGCGAATCATTCGACACGACGTTCCAACTTGCGGATGGGGCGCTCTATGAAGCCAAGCGGGCGGGGCGCAATCGGACGATGGCTTCCGCGTGAGCGGCTTTGCCCGAGTTTTGTAGACCACGTTGGCCGACATCGTCTTCATACAAGGAGGAGTAGACATGGGCAAACATCCTTTATTAACGGAAGAGCAGTTGGCGGAACAACTCGCCGCACTGCCGGAGTGGCGGGTCGAAGAAGGCAAGTGGATCGTGCGCCGGAGGCTTTTTCCAACGTTCATGGATGCGGTCGCTTTCGTGGATCGGGTGGCGGTTATTGCCGAGGAAATGAATCATCATCCGTTCATCGCCCTCGACTACCGGAAAGTAACGCTCAGATTGACGACTTGGAACTCCGGGGGAATCACGGGTATAGACATCGATTCCGCCATCGCGTACGATCGAGAATAGACTATCGTATTGCGAGGTGCCTCACTTGATTCGCCGTTTTATCGCTTTTTACCGTCCGTACAAAGGACTTTTCACACTGGATTTCACTTGCGCCATATTGGTCGCGTTGCTTGAGCTTGGTTTCCCCGTCGGGGTTCAGTGGATGATCGACGATTTGCTTCCAACGAAAGATTGGGGGCTGATTACGTGGGTGTGCGTCGGCCTGATGGCGCTCTATATTGTCAGCATGCTGATGCAGTTCGTTGTCAGCTATTGGGGTCACAAGCTTGGCATCAACATCGAGACGGATATGCGCCGACAACTGTTCCAGCACGTGCAGAAGCTCAGCTTCCGTTTCTTCGATAATACGAAGACAGGCCAGATTATGAGCCGAATGACGAACGATCTGTTCGATCTCGGCGAGATGGCGCACCATGGGCCGGAGGATATGTTCATTGCGCTCATGACGCTTGTCGGCGTGTTCGGCATTATGATGATGGTGAACTGGGAGCTGGCGCTGATCACGTTTATCGTCGTGCCTTTCCTGGCGTGGATTATCGTGTACTTCAATCAGAAGCTGAACAACGCCGCGACCAAAATGTTCGAGCAGATCGCCGACGTGAACGCGCGAGTCGAAGACAGCATCTCCGGCATCCGTGTGGTCAAGTCGTTCGGCAACGAAGGGTTCGAGCTGGAGCGTTTTACGAAAAACAACCAAGGTTTCAGACGCGCGAAACTCCGTTCTTATTTTACGATTTCCTTGAGCGGCTCGAGCATCTACATGTTGACACGGGTGATCACGCTGGTCGTTCTTGTGTGCGGCGCGTGGTTTGCTTATCAAGGCAAGTTATCGTACGGGGAGCTCGTCGGGTTCCTGCTGTACGTGAACATTTTTCTGAAGCCGATCGAGAAAATCAATGCGCTATTGGAGTTGTATCCTCGGGGTATGGCCGGTTTTCGGAGATACTGCGAGCTGATGGATACGGAGCCGGACGTGAAGGACGCTGACGATGCGATCGATGCGCCGCGGCTGAAAGGCAACATCGAGTTCAACAACGTGACGTTCGGCTACGAGAACCATTCCCACGTGCTGAAGGACATCAATCTGAAGGTGCGGGCCGGCGAGACGCTTGCGTTAGTCGGTCCGTCAGGTGCGGGCAAGTCGACGTTATGCAGCTTGATTCCGCGTTTTTATGAGATCGATGAAGGCGAGGTCACGATCGATAACATCGACATTCGGGCGATGAAGCAGCAGTCGCTGCGTAACCAGATTGGCATTGTGCAGCAGGATGTGTTCTTATTCAACGGAACGATCCGCGAGAATATTGCCTACGGGCGACTTGGGGCGACAGAGGAAGAAATTTGGGAAGCTGCGCGGGCGGCACATCTGGAAGCGATGATTCAAGCGCTGCCGGACGGGCTCGACACGTTCATCGGGGAGCGGGGATTAAAGCTGTCCGGCGGTCAGCGGCAGCGGCTGTCGATCGCGCGGATCTTCCTGAAGAATCCGCCGATTCTTATTCTGGACGAAGCGACTTCCGCGTTGGACACGGAGACGGAGACGATGATCCAGCAAGCGCTCGAGAAGCTGGCGCACAATCGGACAACACTGATTATCGCGCACAGGCTGGCGACGATTCGCCATGCCGACCGCATCGTCGTCGTGACGGAAGAAGGCATCGCCGAGCAAGGCCGGCACGAAGAATTGATCGCGGCAGGAGGCACATATGCGCGCTTGAGCGCCGCGCAATTCGGCGGCGGCGCTGGATTGGCGACGGTTTAGGCAGACAACGATCAACTAAATATTTGTTGGACAGATAAATGTTACTCGGCTATGATAGTTTGAGTAAGCTTCACGATAATAGCAAACCTGCTGAAATGGCAGGGACGCAAAACTACAGGGCCTAAGGGTGAATCAACCTATGGCAGCCAGTTGCCGAACGAAGAGTGCGAAACTATCGACGATGTTCCTTTCCGTCAATTTTGCGCAATATCGACACAGTTCGGCAATACTCTGAACTGTGTTTTTGTTTTGGCGCAAAATGGAAGGGGGGGGGGCAGTAATGAAGAAGTTGTTTCCGTCGATCTGCTTCGTTGTTATGCTTCTGTTAAACTTAATGAGTGCCACAACTGCCAAGGGGGCAGACGTTACGTATTCTTATCAGAATGAAACTAAGTTATCGACCTGGCTATGGGACGCTTCCAAAATTGTCGACTCTCCGGACAAGGTAATAGAGGATTTAGCTGATCGCCATGTTAAGTTTCTCTTATTACAAATAGATTTCTCGGTTGATGTCGAGTATTATCGCAAATTTATTGGCAAAGCGACTTTTAATGGAATTAAGGTCGAAGCGTTGGATGGCGCACCGCAGTGGGTGACCGACGGCGGCGAGGAGCTCCAGCAAAATATGTTGGACTGGTTGGTCCGATATCAGAATACGTCTGTGAGTAAGGAAAGATTTCAAGGAGTTCATTTAGATGTCGAGCCTTACGAAAATGAACATTATGAAGAGCACATGGATGAGTATATAGGCAACTATCAATTAATGATCGAGAAATTTAAGATGCAGACAAGCAAGCTTAAATTGGAATTCGGTATCGACATTCCGTTCTGGTTTTACGGAGTAAAGTATGATAACCAATACGGCTCAGGAAACTTGGCGGAATGGCTATGCCATTACGTCAAGAAAATGACAATAATGGCTTACCGGGATAGCGTAGAGGGGGAAAATGGAATTATTAGTGTTGCCGCTGCGGAAATGAAACTTTTCGAAAAGTATAAAGTTCGAGGAACGATAGCGGTGGAGACCGGAAAAGTAGCGGATGCGTATCAATTTATCACTTTTTATGGGAAAGGCAAAGAAGTGATGAATCGGCAACTCCAGCGTCTCTATGAGTACCACCGAAAGCATTCCGCATTTGATGGAATTGCGATTCACTACTACGATAGCTGGGTTGCGATGAAGTAAAATAGAAGTTATTTGCACCCTGTTTAGGTCCTGTTTAGGGTGCTTTTTTGTTGTTAAATCATTCCACTACATTGGTCCTAAAATGGGGCTGTTTCTACATTGACATCAGGTATTTATGCCTATAAAATGATGATTTGGGGGTTATAACATGATGAAAATTTCGTCGAAAAAAAATAAATCTATTATCATATTGGGCTGCTTACTGATTATTGCGCTAATCATAGGTTTAGAGTATCGAAAGTTGGAGTCTCGCCATCTTCCCGCTGAACAGACCATGCAATCGCAAGAAGGCATCCGCTACATGAGCAGGACGGATAAAAATTCGTTCTATATTCTGAAAGGAAATGTTTGGGAGCGCGTATTTATCAAAGGGGTCAACATTGGCGCTGGCAAGCCTGGTGCTTTTCCAGGTGAAGTTGCGATTACTTACGATGAATATTATCGATGGTTCGGTTACATATCGGATATGAACGCAAATATGATCAGGGTGTATACAACGCAACGGCCGCAATTTTACAATGCGCTCTATGATTTCAATAAGAAAATGGAAAAAGAGGGAAAAGAGCCGCTCTACATCATTCATGGGGTGTGGGTGAACGAGAATGATATTATGACGATTGACGATGCGTTTGGCAACGACAACAAAATCCTGAACGATGTTGTGAAGAGCGGGCAAGAAATCGTCGATATTCTACATGGCCATAAGGATTTACCCGTTCACAAAGGTTATGCGGATGGGACTTATACGACGGATATCTCTGAATACGTTGCAGGGTGGATCTTGGGGATCGAATGGGATCCTTCTTTCGTGATCGGTACCAATGAGAATAATGTGGATCGGAACCATTACGATGGACAATATTTATACACCGTGAATGCCTCGCCTTTTGAAGCTTTTTTGGCGGAGTTAGGGGATAAGATCATTGCGTACGAAACGCAGAAATACAATATGCAAAGACCCGTTGCATTCTCCAACTGGGTGACGACTGACCCGTTGAAGCATCCGAACGAACCATACAAAAATGAAGATATTGTAGAAGTAAACGTTGAGCATGTGAAGTGGCACGATACCTTCAAGCCGGGGATGTTCGCTTCTTATCACGTATATCCATACTATCCCGATTCCTTCAGCTACCAGACCGATTATATCGAATATAAAGGTACGGATGGTAAGCCAGATCCATACTTGGCCTATTTGGAGGATATAAAAAAGGTGCATTCGATGCCGATTGTCGTGTCTGAATTCGGTATCCCGGCATCGCGTGGGAAGGCGCACGAAAACAGGATTACCGGATTCAATCAAGGACAGATTGACGAAAAGACTCAAGGCGAAATGTTGGTCCATATGGTTAACGACATTCATGCAGCGAATTTGGCAGGAGGTATCGTATTCGCGTGGCAGGATGAATGGTTTAAGCGGACATGGAACAACAACGATCTGGATTTGCCGGATTCCCGTCCGTTTTGGTCCAATCCGCAAACGAACGAGCAGCATTTCGGATTACTCGCTTTTGACCCAGGTAACACGGACACGATTGTAAGGGTGGACGGCCGAGTCGAAGATTGGAGTCACGATACTCCATTGATAACGCAGGATGGCGTGCGATTATACGTGAAGAGCGACGAGGGGTACGTATATTTCAGAATAAATGCCGATGATTACGACTTCAACAATGATACGCTGCTCATTCCAATCGACACCATTAACGGACAAGGGAATGACGGTTACGCAAAGTTCGGTACGACGTTCAGCAAGCAGGCGGATTTCGTTCTTCAAATTCACGGCCAGTCGGACACACGAATGGTAGTCGATGCGTATTACGATAACTACTATTTTCGCTATGCTGTGCAAAGCAATCTGATCGAGAAGGACGATGCGTTCCAGAGAAAAAATACAGGAATATTTAATCCGATCAGATTAGCGATAACCAAAAAAGTTCATATCCCCGGGACAACTATTGAAGTTCCGTTCACCGGGTATGAAACAGGTAAGCTCCAATACGGGATCGCCAATCCGGAAAGTCCTGAATACAACTCATTGAGCGATTTCTATTATCGCGATGGCGAACTGGAAATGAGAATCCCATGGCAGTTGTTCAACGTCATGGATCCATCTCACAAGTTTGTTATCGACGATATGTTCGCGAGCGGCAAAATTACTCCTTTGAAGTCGGATGACTTTCATATCGGAATCGAAAAGCTGAAGAATGGCACTGCCCAAGGCGTGAGAAACTTGCCGATGCAGACCTACGATTGGAACGAGTGGGACACACCAACTTTCCATGAGAGATTGAAACCATCCTATTTCATTTTACAAAAGGGGTTTCGTGAATTAGGGTCTGGCGGAAAATGAGGAATGGATCAATGAAGAAGAAAAAGTTTAAAATCCGCTACATCCTATTGGTGTTTCTGTTCATTGTTGTACTAACTCCATTCATATGGTGGCAGGCGAAATCCGGTTCTAAATTGGACATTATCGTGCTTAATAAAACGTTTCCGTTCGTAAAGCAAGCGTCCGGAGAGAGCGGGAAGCTGGATTACAGCAAACAGCGTGGGTTATTCTGGCTACTCGATTATTTGAAAATCAAGCAGCCAGGCACGAAGGGCTCATACGATGTTCGTACCGACTATTACGGGAATTTTCTGGTTGACGGTAAACTGACGAATAAACCTCTCTCGGCGCTAAGCGAGGTGCCAGATGTAATTTACCTTTCAGATATGTACGGAACTGGTAACTCTAAGTCGAACGGTGAGGAAGGTCAGGGCGTATCTGGACTGACAAAGGAAGAGATTGGCGTCATCTCGACTAGTTACGAGCGGGGAACAACGGTCATCGGCGAATACAATATCGCAGGAGACCCGACAAAGCCAAGCGTGGCGAAGGAATTAGAAGAAATATTCGGCGTGAGGTTTGCGGGACTGGCCGGAAAGTTTTTCTCTGACCTATCCTCCGCAGAGGACGTTCCCAATTGGATAAAAGCGACATACGAGCAGCAATATGGTAAAAAATGGAGCTTGACTGGGGCGGGAATTGTCATTGCAGGTAACAACAGAATTGTCGTACTGCAACGTGACATCGGATTTACAGGGCAGTCGCTGCGGGTCACTATGGATAAGGATACAGCGGATGCGTATAAGACTCAAACGGTTGATTACTATAATTGGTTCGAAATCGTGCAACCGGAACATCCGGATTCGGTCATTGCTTGGTACGAACTGGATCTAACGGAAGAGGGTGCGGATCAGCTCAAACCGTTCGGACTGGATCGACGCTTCCCGGCTATTATCGATAACCGTGTCAATCATAAGCATTCCTATTATTTCGCCGGTGATTTTACGGATTATAGGGGTCCGACAAAATTGAACCAGTTCGTCGGTGCGGCGATGTTGTATCGTTATTTCAGCGTGGAGAGCGAAGGAGACTTGTCTTATTTTTACTGGCACTTCTACGTGCCGTTCATGTCCAAGGTATTGAAGGATGTCAAACCGGTGAAATCATCCATGAATGCCGACGTGAATATGGAAGTGTCGAGTGATGGCACGAAACTTGGAGCCCGAATCGCGGACGGACGTTTCTCCGTCTTTCGTGATGGTTCATGGCAGAAGCTTTACGTAAAAGGCGTTAACATCGGTGCGACAGTACCCGGCAAGAACGAAGGCGAGATGCCCGATTCCCCGGCATTCTATAAAGATTGGTTTAGCCAAATCGCTGGTATGAATGCGAACGCGATCAGAGTATACACGTTAATGCCGCCCGTCTTCTACCGTGCTTTAGATGAATATAATTTTAATAATGCTGGGAAAAAAATGTATTTATTGCAAAATATCGTATCCGATCAGAAAAACCCGCCGCAGCACGCGATCGATGACGTATACCGTTCGGAATATCGCAAAAGAATTGAGACTACGATTAATGCGATTCATGGTCATGCTACAGTGACGAACGAAAAAGGGAACTCAACTTCGACATATATGAATGATGTGTCGGGTTACCTGTTGGCATACTTGGTAGATCCGGATTGGAATCCGGATGTTATCTCGGTTACGGACGTGGGGACGGAACCGACCGCGTATGCAGGCGAATTCGTATCCGCCGGTGCCGGCGCGACGCGAACTGAAGCGTGGCTGGCTTCCGTGTTGGATGAGGTCTATCGTTACGAACAACAAAACTATGGCATGCAACACCCCGTAGGAGTCGTAAGCAACCCGGAGTTGGACCGTAACTATCGCTCTCAGTACAGTCCGGCCGATGCGAAGACCGATGCCGCGATGAGCATGGCGCACATCGATGCGAGTGATAGGGCAAAGGGTGGAATATTCGGAGCGCTCGATCTTTTCCCGAATCAACCGGGCTTGCTCGCAGAAGATCATGGAGCCGACGCTCCATCCTTTGAGGCGTACAAGAAGTATTTACTTCAGTTCGTGAAGAGCCAAGAGAAATATCCGGTTCTCGTAAGCGAGTTCGGAGTGCCGACAAGTAGCGGATTGTCCGAGAAAAATCAGGGCGATAGCATCACAGCCTTGTTGTCGATCATCAAAGATAGTGGTGCGATGGGGGGGCTCATCTATGAATGGGCTGACGAATGGGGGAAAAGCAACCGATTCAGTTCCTCTCTGATGATTCCATATAATCGGGGGAAACTCTGGCATAATGTTGACGACCCTTCCCAGAATTACGGGATACTAGCTATGGCTTCCAAGACGCCGTCCGAATACGCGATGACGCTTCGCGGGTCGAACCCGCTGGATACATTGGCGCTGACAGCGGACGAATCCTATTTCTATGTGAAGGCCGAATTCAGCAAATTTCCGGATTTGACCCGGAAGAACATTATGATTTATCTCGACACGTTCGACCGCAAGCGAGGGGAATACATGTTGGCGCCCGACATCGTCGAGAATTGGTCCGGCGCGGAGTTCAACATCCGCATTCAGCAGCCGACCAAAGCCGAGCTGCTCGTGATTCCCAGTTATAATGCAAGCAAGGGACATTATTTTTCTATGGTCTCGACGACGGGTTTATTCGAAAAGGCTACGAGACAGTTGTCTGCATCGTACGTGACGAAGTCCGGCAAACAGTTAGACACGCGTTACGAGGATATTTCTACGTTAACTTCGGGTCCGTTCGAGAACAGTACAAATGCATTTTATTTGACGGGCAACACGCTAAACATCAGGATTCCTTGGGCAAGGCTTAATTTCTCCGATCCGTCCAGCTTGCTCGTATTGAATGACGATAAGACGACGGGGGTATTGGAGAACAAGAAAGACACGCTCACCGTGAGGATGACAGATGGCGTCGTCGCATCTCTGGTCGTGATGGACAAAAAGACCAATGCGGTTGATTATCATTTTCCCGAAAGTGTAACGTCGTCTGGATATAAAACATTTACCTGGTCTTCGTGGGATGCTCCTCAATACGAGCAACGCCAGAAATCCAGCTATGACAGCATAAAAGAGGCGTTCAGCATACAATAATAGGAGGCTCACGTGGTAAATAACCCTATATTTGTTTTATGGATTTCGCTCGGATTGACGGTCCTATTTTTCGTGGCTATCGTATGCACCTGGCTATACTCTTACATCCGCCTTCTTACAGTTAACAAAACGAATCATACGTTGAATGGCATGCTTTCCGACATCTTCTTGAACAGCGATGAGTCGTCACGCCTCGCTATCGGTAAACTTAAGCGCTATGTAGAGAAAAGCAATAGTAACAAAGAGCTGCTTATCAAATCGTTGATTCGCCGGGGCGACGACTTCCTCGAGAGCAATCACCGCCGCGTGACGGCGATCCTAGAGCAGACGGAGATCGTAACTTATCTTGGGAAACTGCTCGAATCCAAGATCACATACAAGCAATCTCTGGCCTGCCGATACTCGGGAGACTTAAGAATCGATGCGATGAAAGAGTCGATGTACAAGCTCATTTATAGCCGGAAAAACGACGTCATATACAATATGCTGCTCGCACTTTCCAAAATGGGCGATCTGAAAGGCTTGTCTGATTGTCTGCGGGAAAACTCCAACCATATTAACCTTTCGTTTAGGGCCGTTGTCGAAGTGGTTGCGGCATTTAGAGGTTCTTTGGAGGAGTTGGTTAAAGAAACGATCGACTATTGCGATGATTACATGAAAGGAATATTAATCAAGGCGGCCACGGATAAAGGTTGCGCGGAGCTTGTCGATTGTTTCGTCAAATACTCGAACAGCAATAATAAAAACCTGAGAATCGCCTGCATTCGGGCATTATCCGATTTCAAGGGCATGAGCAACGAACAATGCCTTATTGCCATGTTGGAAGACAAAGAATGGGAAGTCAGAGCCGCAGCCGCCAAGGGATTGGAAAAGATTGGGACGGAACAATGCTTGGACGTTCTCGCCAAAGCCGTCAATGATAAGGAATGGTGGGTCAGACAAAATGCGGCCAGTTCGCTCGTCGCCATCAGCGGTGGAAAGGAATACGCAAACCGGATCGTTAACGGCAATGATCGATTTGCGAGAGAAGCGATCGTCGGAGTGCTCGAGATGTCAATGTAACGGATCCCATACGGTTGAAGAGGAGCAGAAACGTGTATATTTTCTGGAAATTCATCCTGTATTTCAGCGAATTCTGCATGTTATACACGATTGGAATTAATCTGTTCTATAACGGGCAGATGCTGATCTCTGTTGTCGATTTGCTTGGTTATTTGAGAAAGATGAAATCGTCCGATTATAAAAGGTATGTCGACTCCAAAAACATGATCCCGATCTCTATCATCGTCCCCGCGTATAACGAGGAAAAGACGATCGTCGATAATATCAAGTCTTTGCTTGCGCTCAATTATTATGAATACGAGATCATTATCGTCAATGACGGCTCGAAGGATTCGACGCGAGACAAAATCATTCAAGAATTCGATCTGGTTAAAGTAAACCAGCCGGTAAAGATGAGCTTGAGGACACAAGAAGTAATGGGCATCTACCGCAATCCAAAGTACGAGAAGCTTATTTTGGTGGATAAAATCAACGGAGGCAAAGCCGACGCGCTTAACGTGGGGATCAACGTTTCGTCGTACCCGATATTCGCTTGTATCGATGCGGATTCCATCCTAGAGAACGAAGCACTCATCAAACTTACGATGCTGTTCGTGGAAAATCCCGAAACAGTGGCGGTAGGTGGAATCGTAAGAATAGCCAATGGATCTACTATTAAAGATGGCAAATTGATCGATATGAAAATACCGAAAAGCAAAGTAGCCTCATTCCAGATTGTGGAATATTTGCGTGCTTTTCTGACTGGTCGCACCAGCTTGAGCAGGCTGAATTCCGTTCTCATTATTTCCGGCGCTTTTGGTGCGTTCAATAAAAGCGTCGTCATCGAATGCGGCGGCTACAAAGTGGGCACGATCGGTGAGGATATGGATATTATCGTCAAGTTACATAAGAAAATGAAAGATGAGAAAAGGAAATATAAAATCAAGTTTCTAGCTGATCCGATATGTTGGACGCAAGCGCCGGAATCGCTTCAGGATCTGCGAGTTCAACGTCGGCGCTGGCAGATCGGTTTATTCGATAATTTGCTTGCCTATAGGAAAATGCTGCTGAATCCGAGATACGGTACGGTTGGAATGCTAACGCTTCCGTACTATTGGTTGTTCGAGCTTTTGGGACCGGTGGTGGAGTTCCTCGGCTATATTTTTATTCCGATGGCCTACCTTTTTGGGTTGCTTGAATTCGAGAGTTTCATTGTTTATTTTTTTGCCGCGTTTTTGTTGGGTACAACTTTATCTATGGGCAGTATTCTTCTGGAGCAAATGTCTTTCCGTAAATATACATCATTCAAGGATACGATGCGTTTGGTTCTTTTCGCTTTACTCGAGAATCTAGGGTATAGGCAACTTACGATTTTGTTTCGGATTGAAGGGATTTTCAAATTCAGAAAAGGTCGCCATGCATGGGGGGCAATTAAAAGAAAACAGTTTGTGTCTTCAAAGTAATAACTATTGGTGACAGTTCACGAAAAGAACTAGACGTATATTGGCAGATTGATCTCAGAAAACGATCAAGATGTAAATATACGTCTGTTTGGCGTTATTGAATTTCCTCTCCAATTATGAACTATATGACGGGGTGTACATGGGGTTTCGAGACCCCGACAAAAATCAAAGGCCAGTCAGAGAGTCCCTGATGGTTATTTTTTTACACAAACACGCAATTAAAAACAATTAAATAAAACAAAATATATTATAATTAAAGTGTGATTCAACATTTTGGCGGATGGGAGTTGCGCAAATGACAACGAAATACAACGGAAAAGTTCAAGGCGTCATTTTCGATTGGGCGGGTACGATGGTCGATTATGGATGTTTCGCTCCACTGATCGTCTTTGTGAACGTCTTCCGGAATAAAGGCATCGAGATTACGGCGGAGGAAGCGCGGATTCCGATGGGCATGCTCAAGTGGGATCATATTCAGGCGTTGCTGCGAATGGAGCGGATCGAGGCATTGTGGCGGGAGAAGTTCGGCCGGGCACCTACGAACGCGGACGTCGACGAGTTGTACGCTGAATTCGAGCCGATGTTGTTCGCCGATCTGGCGACGTACACGGACCCGATCCCGGGCGCGCTCGAAGTGGTAGTGAAGCTCCGGGCGGACGGTTTGAAAATCGGCTCAACGACGGGTTACACAGCGGGCATGATGGAAGTCGTCGCGGCGGAAGCGAAACGCAAAGGTTATGCGCCCGATACGCTTGTTACGCCGAGTGACGTGGCAGCGGGAAGGCCGTATCCATGGATGTGTTATCGTAATGCGGAACTGCTAGGCGTGCACCCGATGGCCGCAATGGTGAAGGTTGGCGATACGACGAGCGATGTGCTCGAAGGCGTGAACGCGGGCATGTGGAGCGTTGGCGTCATTAAGGGCAGCAGCGAGCTCGGGTTGTCCGAGGCCGAAGTGGCTGCGATGCCGGAAGCCGAATTGGCAACTCGAATGCAAGCGGTGGCCGATCGGTTCCGCAAGGCTGGCGCCCATTACGTCATTGAGCAGATAGCCGACCTGCCTGCAGTCATCGAAGACATTAACGCGAGAAACGCCGCTCAGGCTGCCGCACGATACGAGGAGACCACACGATGAACATCAATTTGTTAGACGACAACCCTTACTTGCTGCTGACACCCGGTCCACTGTCGACGAGCAAACGAGTAAAAGCGGCAATGCTGAAAGACTGGTGTACATGGGATCGCGACTACAACGATCTTGTGCAGGAAATCCGGGCGAGGCTCGTTGCGCTTGCTACCGATCGAACTGAAGACTATTCCAGCGTGCTTATGCAGGGAAGCGGCACGTTCTGCGTTGAGTCCGTTATCGGCAGTGCGATCGGGGCGGATGGCAAATTGCTCGTCATGGTGAACGGTGCCTATGGCAACCGCATAGCCCAGATGGCTGGCGTCCTCGGAATCGATACGGTCGTTCTGGACAGCGGCGAAGTGGCGTTGCCAGACTTGCAGAAGCTAGAGATGACGTTGCAGGCTGATCCGGCGATTTCACACGTCGCCATGGTCCACTGCGAGACGACGACCGGTATCCTGAATCCGATCGCGGAAGCGGGACGTATTGCCAAGAAACACGGTAAAATCTATATCGTAGACGCCATGAGCAGCTTCGGCGGCGTACCGCTGGACGTGGCAGACATCGGAATCGACTTCCTGATCAGCAGCGCGAACAAATGTATTCAAGGCGTGCCGGGCTTCGGCTTCGTTATCGCGCTCAGGGAGCGTTTAGAAGAGTGCAAGGGACGGGCGAGATCGTTGTCTCTCGACTTGTACGATCAATGGCATCACATGGAGACAAACGGTGGAAAATGGCGCTATACGTCCCCGACTCATATTGTACGTGCGTTTTACGAAGCGTTGTGCGAATTGCAGGAAGAAGGCGGTGTCGCGGCGCGATATGAAAGATATAGTCGGAATCAGTCCGCGCTGGTGACGGGCATGCGCTCAATCGGTTTCCGGACGCTGCTTCCGGACGATCTGCAGTCGCCAATCATTAC
Source organism: Cohnella soli (assembly GCF_042655525.1). Taxonomy (NCBI): domain Bacteria; kingdom Bacillati; phylum Bacillota; class Bacilli; order Caryophanales; family Paenibacillaceae; genus Cohnella; species Cohnella soli. Next base: position 1,072 of record NZ_JBHSMI010000010.1, on the reverse strand, counting down.
GTCGTTCTATTATCCGGATGATCCGTCCTTTACATTCGTGGACTTCTACCAGCAGCTGAAATCTCGGGGATTCGTCATCTATCCGGGTAAAATTTCGCTGGCTGATACGTTCCGCATCGGCAACATCGGAGAAGTTCACGAAGAAGATATGCGCAGGCTTATCGCGGCGATCGGCCACGTGGCTAGCGCAGTTTAACGACTGCGGCATGCATAGGTTGAGACAAACCTCCTGAGAGAACGCGTTATCGCGCGTCTACAGGAGGTTTTTGTGCGTGGCGTGGTGCGGTAGTCGGTGCGGTGCATCATTGATTCGATTCTGTCGGAAGCAGCATGCAATTCATGGAGCTGCGGGGCCGGTGCGGATTACGTAGCTATGGAAAGTATGGCTAATGTGGACTTCGGGGCCGGTGCGGGCTACGTAGCTATGGAAAGTATGGCTAATGCGGACTTCAAGGCTAGTGTGGGTCGCTTAACTATATAAAGTTTGGCTAATACGGACTTCGAGGCTAGTGTAGGTTACGTAGCAATAGAAAGTTTAGCTACTGCGAGCTCCAAGTCCGAGACAGGTCACACTTCTATGGAAACTTTTACACGCCAACCAGCCACAAGGTTTACAACCGGTTAACAACCCACACACAAAACTCCGAATATTCGCCTCTATAATGAAACTGCCAACCTGCATCTCTGCGCTCGCAAAGCGTTTCGACACTTTTCAACAACGAAAAACAACTAAAAACAACATAAAAAATTAACAAAACAAATACATTAAGTTGTATTTAATCATGATTTTCATTTGTTATATTGGTTTTGCACATGAAAAAGCAACGAAAACGAGTACGGTGGACCTCATCCCTACACAAAGATAGACCTATCAGGAGGAGAGAAAGTATGAAAAAAGTGGGCAAGAAGTGGGGAAGCACGGCGGCTTTGGCCATTTTGGCGCTTAGTTTGTCGGTTACGGGGTGCGGCAAGGTGACCTTGCATCGAAAGAGTAGACACAAAGAATGACCCTCGAAAATCCATTATCCTAACGTCATTCAGGAGATTTAACCTTAAATGGCGGGACATATTG